>JAEULG010000154.1 GCA_016793875.1 Rhodospirillales bacterium
GGTCCGGTGGGGCCCTGGGGACCGGCGGGGCCGGTCGCGCCCGTCGGGCCAGCGGGACCTGCCGGACCTTCCGGCCCCGCGGCGCCGGACGGGCCCGCAGGCCCTTCCGGACCTTGCGGTCCCGCAGTCCCGGTCGGACCCGCGGGACCCGCCGGACCATCCGGTCCCGGCGGGCCGGAGACGGGGGCGCCGTAGACGCCGATCGACGCCAGCGTCTCGTGGTCGGTTGCCACGGTGCAGGCGCCGGTGCCGGTGGCGATCACACCAAGTCCGGCCGACTGCGCCATGCTAATGCTCTGCAGCATCTTGCGGGCGACATCCGTCGCCAGATCCAGGGCATAGCCATTCTTGGTGTTGCAGGCGGGACGACCCAGCGTCGTCGCATTGACGACGAGGCGCAGGATGCCTTGGTCGACGACAATGCTGGTGATCGGTCCGGTACTGCTGCCGGCCGAGGCGCCGGTGGCGAACCCGATGATAATGGCGAGCGCGAGAGCCGCGCTGCGATAGCACGAAAGCATGGAAATCCCCCTGATCCAATCACTTGCAAGAGATTGTTGGCGGAGCGCAGGCCTAGCGGAAAGGCACCCCGGATAGTTTGAGGCTGCGAAGGTCCTCGGCATTCGACAGTAATGTGCAGGTATTGGTGCCTTCAGCGCGCACGCTCAGGCCCGCCTGCTTGGCGGCGTTCAGGATATCGAGGAAGCTCTTGCCGGCTTCGGTGCGGATGTCGGCGACCAGCCGGCTGCTGCTATTGCAGGCGGGCTTGCCGGTGAGCGTGACACGCATGTTCAGCACGAGGCGCGTCGCCTCGATGGTGAACGTCGGATTTTTGCCAGATCCGTAGCTCGCCTGCGCCGCCGATGCTGCCGGGACGAGCAGGATGCACGCGAGCATCATGCGCCAGATTTTCATCGTTATCTCCCCCTCGGTCGCACGACGATCGCTGATCGCGTGCGATGCAACCAGCTTATTCGTGTTCCGATAAGGGGGTCAAGCGCAGGGGATGGGTATTGGTTGTGGTTCGCCTGGGATCTGCGCGCAGTCCACTTTGCGCAGGCTCGCTGTCTCTCGACTGCCGGAACGGGGAGTGCTGAGAATCGCCGCCTCGCGAACGGGCGAAACGCCCACCCTCCCCGGTGCGTTTCGCCTTGGCCCCTCCCTCTTCCCCGGTGCGATTGGTTAAGGGGGCTGGCCGTAAGTTTCTCTCTCCCCGCGGAAGAGGGAGCGCTGCGTCAGCAGGACGGTGGGGCCGTGGCCTAGCTGGCGGGGACGTGGCTGGTACTGACGAGGGTGGTGGCGATGTCGTGGCTCAGGGTGACGAGTAGCTGGCTCATCGCCGCGGCGATCGCACCATAGCTGCCGTCGGCCGGCTGCGACGTATAGGTGCCGGCGTCGGTGGCGGCATAGCTGCGGCCGCCGTCGGTGAAGACCGTCCACTGCGCGGCCAGGGTGACGATGCCGTCCGGCCCCTGCTCGAACCGCGAGACGTCCACCTGCACCACCCGGTCGAGCGGCAGCGCGGGGCTGACCGGGAAGGCGACCACCTTGCTGCTGCCGAGAATCACGGCGAGATCGCTGACGATGACGCGGGTGATGTTGTCGTCGAGGGCGCCGGCCCACTGGATGTCCTTGGCGACATTGACGACGTTGTTTTCGCCGCGGGTGACGATGCCGTTCTGGTTGAGATAGTCCGGCAGCCGGGCCGTCTGCACCGCGACGATGCGGTCGGCCATGCCCGGCACCGACCCTGCCGCCGTCGCCTGCGGCGTCAGCGTGTAGTAGCTGATTGGCTGCGACGGCGTGAACACCGAGCCGCAGCCGGCGAGCGTCCAGCACGCCAGCACGACGGCGAGCCAACCCGATCGGAGATGCCGGCGGTTGGTCACTTCGTTTCTCCCGACTTGGCGGCGGGACGTCCGACGATGAGGGCGTTCGGATCCCGCTCGATGGTGTTCATCAGCGCTCTTGCCGAGCGGGCGGTGCTCGACACCTCCCGCAGCGTGTTGATCAGCTCGTACGTCAGCGGCGATCCGGGCGCCAGCATGCCGTTGATCGTCCCCACCAGCTTGTCGGCGTTGTTCATCGACGTCTGGGCACCACCGAGGGCGCCGTCGACCTCGCGAATGGTTTCTTTCAGTTCCGTCAGCCGCCGGTTGGCCTCCGCCACGGTGGTCACGGCCTGGCCGGTGATCTGCTGGGTATTGCCGAGGATGGGGGTCATCTTGCTGTCCAGCGCGGCGACCGCCTGCTTCGCGTTCGCCAGCGTCGCGTTGGCGTTGGCGATGATCTGCTCCAGTTGCGGGTCGGTGACCAGCCGGGTGACCCCAGCCAGCGCCTGCTGCCCCTGGTCGATCATCTTGTCGAGCGGCAGTTGCGACAGCTTGCCCACGAGGTTCTGCAGCGTCGCGGTCACCTGCTGAATTTCCGAAGGAACCGTCGGAATCTCCAGGCGACCTTCCAGCCGGGTCGGCCTTGTCACCTTTGCTACGTCGGGAAAGAAATCGACGGTCACATCGACTTGGTTGGTGACGAAGTTGGGCAGCGAGAGCTGCGCCCGCAGTCCCTTGTCGATGAACTGCTGCAGCAGCTTGCCGGACCCGCGCAGCCGTTCGATAAGGCTCTCCCGCTCCTCGCTGCCGCCAACGAAGTTGAGCACGTCGCCGTAGACCTCGCCGCGCACTGGAATGGCGATGGTGTCGTCGGCGACGTCGTAGGCGAGTTCGACGCCAGTGATCTTGCCCACCGTCACGCCGCGAAAACTGATCGCCGAGCCAACCTGCAGACCTTTGACGGAGCCATGGAATTCCATGATCACCGGTAGTGTTGGCTGGAACAACCGGCCGCTGCTGAACAGGATGACGATCGCCATGACCAGGGCGATCGCCCCGAGCACGAAGGCGCCGACCAGGGTCGGGTTGACTTTACGCATTCAGACGGCTCCTGCGGACGGCGAGAGGGCGGTGGCGGGAGCAGGTGTGTTCTCGTGGAACGTCCCTTCGCGGGTCAGGAACTCCCGCACCACCGGATCACGGGTGTTATGGATCATCTCGCGCGGATCGCCGCCGGCGGTCGCAGTGCGCTTGACGTTGTCGAGAAAGACCGAGTTATCGGCGATGGCGAAGATGCTCGGCAGCTCGTGGGTCACCATGACGATGGTTGCGCCAAGGTCGTCGCGAAGCTGGATGATGAGGTCGTCGAGGCGCTTGGAGGTAATCGGATCGAGGCCGGCGGAAGGCTCATCGAAAAACAGGATCTCCGGGTCGAGCGCCATCGCCCGCGCCAGGCCCGCCCGCTTCACCATCCCGCCGGAGATCGCCGACGGGAAGAAGTCCTCGTAGCCGGCAAGGCCGACGAGCGCCAGCTTGGTGGACACAATGTCGCCGATCTCGGCGGGCGTCAGCTTGGTATAGAGCTGGAGCGGCAGCGCCACGTTCTCGGCCAGTGTCATCGAGGTGAACAGTGCGCCCGACTGGTAGAGGATGCCGGTACGGCGGAGGATCGCCAGCCGCGCCTCGGTCTCGGCGTCCCATAGGCTCTGCGTGCCATAGTAGACCTTGCCCGCCGCCGGCGCCTGCAGGCCGATCAGGTGGCGCAGAAGCGTGCTCTTGCCGCAGCCGCTGCCGCCCATGATCACGAAGATATCGCCGCGCCGGACGGTAAACGTCAGATCCTTCTGGACGACAAAGTCGCCGAAAGCCATCGTCAGGCCCTCGACGGAGATGATCGGCTCGCGGCTGGCTGCGGTCATCCCTCGCGTTCCCGCTACTGGATCGAGAAGGGCGGCGCGACGACGCCGAAGACGCCGTCAGCGATGATAATCGCAACGATCGCCGTGACGACCGCCGAAGTCGTGGCGTCACCCACCGCCGCGGCGCTGCGCCCGCAGTTCACGCCTTGCATGCAGCCACTGAGTGCCACCAGCACGCCGAAGACGCCGCTCTTGATCAGGCCGGTGACGAACACCGAGAGGGGTACGGCGTGGAACAGCTGGTTGGCAAACTGATCGCCCGTCATGCCGAGGACGGTGACCGCGATCAGGCCGCCGCCGAGCATTCCCAGGAGGTTGGCGTAAAGGTAGAGCAGCGGCATCATCAGGATCAGCGCCAGCATCCGCGGCAGCACGAGGAAATCCATGGGCTCAAGCCCCATCGTCTTGAGCGCATCGATCTCCTGATTCACCTGCATGGTGCCGATCTGTGCGGCGTAAGCGGCGCCGGTACGTCCGGCCATGATGATCGCGGTCATCACCGCCCCGACCTCCGCCGCCATCGACAGGCCGATCAGGTTGGCGACGTAGACCTGGGCGCCGAACATCTTCAGTTGCGCGGCGCCAAGGAACGCCATGGTCAGTCCCTGCAGCAGGCTGAGCAGGGAGACGATGGGCAACGCATCGACGCCGGCCTGCTGGATGAACAGCCATAAATCCGAGCGGCGGAAGCGTGCCCGCCCGGTTGCGAGGCGGCCGAGGCTGAGGGCGGCTTCGCCGACGAATGCCATAAGCCGTCCGGTGCCGCGGGCAAGGTCGAGGCAGGCCTGGCCAAAGATACGGACGAAGGAAGGCCGCACCACCCTGGCCGCCGCTTCCTCGTGCGGCGCAACCGCCGTCGCCAGATCGATCAGGCCGCTGACGCCCGCCGGCAGGCCGGCAAGATCGACCTCTTTCTGGCCATTTCGAGCGTACCGGACCAGCCCGAGCACGAAGGTAAGGAAGGCGCTGTCCCAGCGGCCGAGGGACTCGGTATCGAAGGTAAGACGGTGCACGGATGGAATGGCATCGATGCGCTTGGTCAGATCCGCCAGCGCCGGCCGCTGACCGATCATCGTCCAGGCTCCGCTCAGCGATACCGCAACGGTGCCGGGATCGGTGGTGTTGATGTCCGCGCGCGCAGCGGCGGGCGCGGAAACCGCCGCAGCCGTACCTGCCATACCCGTGGCGCCCGGTAGCGCCGAGGACGGATCAGAACCACTCATGGTGCCGGGAACCGGTCCCGGCCTGCTCCCCTGGGGAGGAGCTCACAATCGGGGGACCGCCTTTGCCGGTCGGAATTACCGCTTCGCCGGCACCCTGTCTTGTCAGTTCGCGCCATCGGGCAGCGCATCGGCATTCTGTGGTTCGTCATCGTGGTCAGGGCCAGCAGCCGATAAGGAAATGGCGACGAACAGCGTTGGCACCGGCGAATGGCCCTACCGAGGATGTCGTAGCCAGAGCGTAACCTAAGCCACCCGGCAGCAGCAAACTTTACAATTAGCTAAGTCTCCGCAAAACCTGCGACAAGCAACCAGTCAGGTCTGCGCCGAACGGAGGAAAACGCGCCGCGATTCGCTCCTGTTCGCACTGGCACGCGAGCCGGTTCAACCTCCCGAGTCGGGCAGGTGCCAGTGTGGCCGTAATAGGCCTAATCTCCGCACTGTCCCGCGAGCGTCGATCTGAACTGCCCTGTTCGGATCGGCTTCATGCAACGAAACTGGCCGCCCGGCTCCCGGGCGGCCTTTTTTTTCGCACCATGAGGAGCGGCAGCAGCGATAAAGGAGCTGTTGCGAAGATGCCGGCTCTCCCCTGCACCGGGGCGTTGCTGTGCGCAACCGTCAGTTGGTCAGTTCTTCGACCTTGCGAAGGATGAACTGGCGGAACAGGGTGATCCGGCTGGAGTGGCGCAGTTCCTCTGGATAAACGAAGAAGACGTCGAGGTCGGGGCCGTGGATCTCCGGCAGGATCTCGACCAAATTGCCACTCTCGTGGTTCAGGTACTGCGGCAGCGCACCGATGCCGATGCCGCTCTGCACGGCGCGGAAGATCCCGTAGGTCGAATTGACCTTGAGAAAGGCCTTGCGCCGCGTCCCCTCCTTCAGTCCCGCCTCGAGCAGCCAGTTCAGGTTCGGAACAGGAGGGCGGGCGTCCTCGCCGAAGACGACGAGGCGATGCGTGTCGAGATCGCTCGGCGTGCGCGGCATGCCGTGCTTCTGCAGGTAGGACGGCGCGGCGAAGACGTGGTACTTCAACGTCATCAGCCGTCGCTGGATCAGGTCCGACTGTGTCGGAGTGGTCATCCGGATGCCGACGTCCGCCTCCCGCATCGACAGATCGAGCTCGTTGTCGGTGAGGACGAGCGAGACCTCGATGTCGGGGTTTTCTTCCAGAAATTCCTTCAGCCGCGGCGCCAGCCAGATCGAGCCGAAGGCAATGGTCGTCGTCACCTTGAGGGGCCCCTTCGGCCGCTCGCGGCTCTCGCTGATGCGCGCCTCCGCCATGTTCAGCTTGGCGAGGATCTCACGGGCAGTCTTGAACAGGATCTCGCCCTGCTCGGTCAGCATCAGCCCGCGCGCATGCCGGTGGAACAGCGGGACTTGCAGATTCTCCTCTAGGGAGCTGACTTGGCGGCTCACCGCCGACTGGCTGAGGTTAAGAACGTCGCCCGCATGCGTGAAACTGCCCGCTTCAGCGACGGCATGAAAGACACGCAGCTTGTCCCAATCCATCGCCATCCCCATTCATGTTATTATCTTCTTCCGCAGCCTTAGCGGGTCGCAGCGACCCTTCCCACAGCAAGACTTGCGGCTTGTCGTTATTCTTCCGACGACGCGCGTTATTCCGCTGCGCGTGCCGGCGCCAGTTCGCTTTCGTGGGCAAGAAACCGCTCCGCCTCCAGCGCTGCCATGCAACCGCTGCCGGCGGCGGTGATCGCTTGCCGGAAGATCTTGTCCTGAACGTCGCCGGCGGCGAAGATACCCGCCACGCTTGTGCGGGTGCTGTCGGGGCGCGTGACGATATAGCCCTCGTCGTCCATCTCGAGCTGGCCGCGAAACATCGCCGTGTTGGGGGTATGACCGATGGCGATGAAGACGCCATTCACCGCCAGCGTAGTGACTGCGCCGCTGCGCACATCACGAAGGCGCAGACCTTCCACCGCCTTGAACGGCTCCTCCTGGCCCTCGATGGCCTCGACCACGTGATTCCACAGCACGGCGATCTTCGGGTTGCTGAACAGCCGGTCCTGAAGCATCTGCTCGGCCCGCAGAGCGTCGCGGCGGTGGATCAGGGTGACCTTCGTTGCGAAGTTGGTCAGGAAGATCGCTTCCTCGACCGCGGTGTTGCCTCCGCCGATCACCGCCACATGCAGATCGCGGAAGAAAAAGCCGTCGCAGGTGGCACAGGCGGAGACCCCGAAGCCCTGGAAGAGCTTCTCGCTATTCAGACCCAGCCAGCGCGCCTGCGCGCCGGTGCAGATGATCAGGGCATCGCCGGTGTAGCTATCGCCGGAGTCGCCGACGCACACGAACGGGCGGCGGGACAGATCGACGGACACGATACTGTCGTCGATCATGCGCGTTCCCACCTTCGTCGCCTGGCGATCCATCTGCTCCATCAACCACGGCCCCTGGACGGTGTCCTCGTAGCCGGGGTAGTTCTCGACGTCGGTGGTGATGGTCAGCTGGCCGCCCGGCTGCAGGCCGCGCACCAAAGCAGGCGCGAGATTGGCGCGCGCGGCATAGATCGCCGCAGTGTAGCCGGCAGGTCCGGAGCCGAGAACCAGGACCTTGCTGTGATGGCTGGACGTGCCGGTCGGACTCACCAATGCTTTCCCTACAAATCAGCGTTACTTGGAGCGCATAGGATAGGTGCGGGTGCGGCATAGCGCAAGGTTAGCCACTTGCGCCACCCCGACCCAAGCTCCGCTGGGGAAATCGGCTATGGGATCTGAACCTTCTGACCTACCCGCCGTTGTCCGGCACAAGCCTGCCAGGCATCCAGGGCTGCCGCTTCTCTGCCATCCGGCCGGAATGGCCTACCGCGGCCAGCGGGCCGCGCCCGGATCGCACACCTTCGGCCCATCGAAAGGAGAACCGCCTATGGAACTGGTCCGCATCCTCATTGCGATCCTGCTGCCGCCGCTGGGCGTCTTTCTGCAGGTCGGCTTCAGCGGCCAGTTCTGGCTGAACATCCTGCTGACGCTGCTCGGCTACCTTCCGGGTCTCGTCCACGCCATCTGGATCATCGCCCGACGGGAGCCTCGCTGACGCAGGATCACTGGGGCGGCCGGTCCCCGCCCCGACAGGATCAACAACCGGCTTCTCGTTATGGACTTTGCTGCCTTGCTGCACCCTGCCACAAGGTGGTCAGGCTGCCTCTGCGCGGGCGGCGCACTGCTGGCGGCGAACCCGACCCAGCAGTTCGCGGATTCCCCACACCAGCGAGCCCGGGTTGTCGTAGGTGAGCAGCCCGTTCTCGCCGTGGACAATGCAGCCGACCTGCGCCTGATGCGTCGCCAGCACCCACTTGCCGTGCCGGAGGGCGATGCTCGCCAGGGCATCGCCGCGGCTGGCGCGCGCCGGGATGACCAGAATATCGGCAGCCAGTAGCAGCTCGCGGAACCGCTCGCCGGGGACATCCCCGAGAAAACGGCAGCGCTCGCCGATGCCGGCGTTATCGGCACGCCAGCCCAGTTCGGCGCGCAGCTCGCCGTCACCGGCAAAGATGAACTGAACGTCGCCGTCAGTGCCACAGACGGTGAAGACTGCATCGGCGAGGATATCGGCGCCGGCTTCGCCAGACACGGAATCGGCGAAGAGCACCAGCGGCTGTCCCGGATCGCACGCAAACACCCGCTTCGCCGCCCCGGCGGCCAACCTTCCGGCGTCGGGCTCGGGAGGCGCGGCCGGTACCGGGGTGGGGACGGCCGGCACTGACATCTCGGCGAGCGCGGCTTCCGCGTTGGCGACCGGCACGCTTTCGTCGTCGGCGGACAGGCGTTCGTCGTCGGCAGACAGGTGGGTTTCCGCCTCCAGTTTCCGTGCCGCAGCAGGCAGAACCGGATTATTATCCATTACCTGCGGTGCTGCCGTACCCTCGTCCGATCCGTCCGCCCGCACCGGGATGACATCGGACTGGTCAGTATCCACAGGGAGCAATGGCATCGGCGATTCGGTCTCAGCCCGCTCTAGCTCCTGTTCGCGCACCGATGCGCTCACACCATCGACGATCACGGCGACGATGACTTCGGCCCCAGTCACAGCCTCCGTCACCGGCTCCGCTTCGTTCGCCGCAGGCGCATCTGCAAAGACGGGTGCCGCAGCAGCGCCGACCGCATCGGCCGCCGCTGGCGGCGAGTCGCCCTGCGGATCGTCCGACCGCCCCTCGGACGGGCCGACCAGGCCGGCGGGTGGCGACGACGATGGCTGGGAGCGCGACGCGCTGAACCATCCCCGTCCGGAGACCACGCGCAGCAGCCGGCCGAACAAGCCGGGTGAGCGCCGCTCCTCGCCGTGCGGGATCACCTCCAGCCGGGCGTCGGCGGCCGCCGGCACGCTGGCCGCTTCGGTGGCGAGTAGCGGAGAGACATCGGCAGGCTCTGCAGACGGCGGCTCCGCGACCGGCTCGGCGACGTCAGCCGTTACCGGCTCGGCGGAAGCAAACGGCGCCTGTGTCTCGGTGGGCAGGGTCTCGGCCGGCGGCACCGCGGCGTCCGTGGGAGCTGTCGAAGCGATCGCCGCTTCGGCAACCGCCGGCTCCGCGGCGTACAGATCAGTGGCGGCAGGCTCTGCCGCCGGCAGCATGAGCGCCACCTCCGTAGCCGGCGTCGCCGGCAGAATCACCACCGGGGCGGCCGCCTCCACCACGACGGGCTCGACGGCGACGACATCGAGATCATCGTGGATGACGTCGCAGTCGCGCGCCGGATCCGCCCGGTGGGATCGGGGGGATTCGAAAGCATGGCCGAACGGCAGGTCACTGCGCGCCAGGTCGGCGTCGAAAGCCTCGATATCGATGTGCGGGTCCCGCATCCGCGTCACTTTCAGCCGGGCGCGGTAGGGAATCAGCACGTCCTCGCTCAGAGGTTCAAGAACGACCTCGGCGGTCGCCCGCAACGTTTCTACCGCAGGCGCATCGTCTACTGAAGGTTGCAGAACCAGAGACGGCTTCAGCACCGCCAGAAGGTCATCCACTTCCGCCTGCCGCGTCCGCTCCGTGCAGGCCTCGAACCGCAGGTGCACGTGCGTCATCCCTGCCGCAAGGGCGCGCCGCCAGATCTCCGGGCATCGGTCTCGCGCTGCCCCAAAACGCTTATGCAGGCTGCACGTATGACCGATATGCAGCACATCTGTGTGCTCGGCCGCAACCCGCACCAGAAGAAATACCGCCGCCTCGTCGAGCCATGTTGCGGCTGGGCGCGAAACGGCAAAATCATAGCGCCGTCCGCTCTTACCGATCCAGGTGGCGACATGGGGCTCGCAGAGGGGAAGCGTTCTTGGCAAGTACATGAAAAGACGTCCCTTATCCCACACACATCGCCTTCTGGCGCTCGCTGGCTGCGCCGCCCCACAGTGCGGGCAAGCCGCTTATGGGCCCCTGCCCAGCGGCCTGGATTGCCCACGCCGTGTCACCGCGGACCGACAGGGGGTGGTTAGAATACCACAACTAATGGTCATTATCGCTCGCAAAAACGAACGAGGCGGCCCGTGGTTCCGGCGGCTCGACACGCTCCGTGCGATTCCAGGAAACAGTGGCTGATGGCCTACACCTATATGCGTCTGGCGTTGCAGGAAGCGGCCGCCGCGGCCAGCCGTGGCGAGGTGCCGGTCGGCGCGGTCCTTGTCGATGCTGAAACCGGCGCGGTCCTGGCGCGCGCGGGAAACCGGGTGGAAGAACTGGCCGACCCGACGGCCCATGCGGAAATGCTGGTCATCCGCGCCGCTGCGAGGGCGCTGCGCACGCCGCGGCTGGTCCATTGCGATCTCTGGGTGACGCTCGAGCCCTGCGCGATGTGTGCCCAGGCGGTGGCGCTGGCGCGGTTGCAGCGGGTGTTCTTCGGTGCCTACGACCCCAAGGGCGGCGGCGTCGATCACGGCGCCCGCATCTTTGCCCAGCCGACCTGCCACCACCGGCCGGAGGTGATCGGCGGCATCGAAGAGTCCCGGGCCGGCGCTTTGCTGCGACAGTTCTTTGCCACGCGCCGCTAATCGTGGTTGATCCTTGTCTCCACCCGCCGCCGCGCGCCAAGGCCGGCGCCGGCCGCGCAAGTCTTCCTCAGAGGCGCCAATGGGTTCGCTGACAGAGTTCGTCGCCTCGCTACCGCTGCTGTGGGTGTCGGTTCTGGCCAGCCTGATCGCTGGCCTTGCGGCAGGCGTCGGCGCTCTGCCGATCCTGTTCGTCAACCGCGCCTCCCGCCGCCTGCAGGATGTGCTGCTCGGTGGGGCGGCCGGGATCATGCTGGCCGCCACCTGCTTCTCGCTGCTGCTGCCGGGGCTGCAGATCGCCGCGGCTCAGAGCGGCAGCGTGCTCGGCGGCGGCCTCCTCGTCGGCGTCGGCATCATCACTGGAGCTGTCGGTCTCTGGCTGATGCATCGGACCCTGCCTCACGAACATATCGTCAAGGGACAGGAAAGCCTTGCCGGCGGGATGCTGTCTGCCAAGCGTATCCGCCGGATCTGGCTGTTCGTGCTGGCGATCACCCTGCACAACATTCCCGAGGGCCTCGCGGTCGGCGTCGGCGTCGCCTCCGGAGACGCCATCGCCGGCCTTGCGGTGACCTTCGGCATCTTCCTGCAGAATCTGCCGGAAGGCTTCGTCGTCGCGCTGGCCATGCTGCCGCTCGGCTGGGGACGGCTTCAGGCGATCCTGCTGGCGCTCGCCACCGGTGCGGTGGAAACCGTCGGTGGCCTGATCGGAGCAGGAGCGGTGACGTTGTCAGGAGCGGTGCTGCCGTGGGCGCTGGCCGCCGCCGCCGGCGCGATGCTGTTCGTCATCAGCCACGAAATCATCCCCGAGACCCACGAGAACGGCCACGAGACGCCGGCCACCTTCGGCCTCATCTGCGGCTTCGTGATCATGATGCTGCTCGACGTGGTTCTCGGCGTGACCGCCTGAGACGCTCTTGCGACGCCGCGGCGCATCCGGAGAGCCGAACCCGGTCACGCTCGGACAAAGTTCAGGCAGGAAACGCTTGGGAGGATCGGGGACAGGCAGAAATGTCAGGCGAAGGCCTTGAAGGCGATGATGGTGAAGGTGTCCTTGACCCCCGGCAGACGCTGCAGGCGCTCGGTGACGTAGTGCCCGATGTCGTCTTCGTCGCTCAGGTAACACTTGATCATCAGGTCATAATTGCCTGATATAGAATGCACTTCTGAGACACCTTCGACATTCTCGACAAGCTCGTCGGCGACCTCGTAGGCCTTGCCCAACTCGCACTTGATCTGAACGAAGATCGTTCGCACCGCCCGCTCCCCGCCTCCTTACGCTTTCTTGCGCAGCGGCACGTCGCGGAGCAGGAACGCCGGCACGTGATCACCCATGCCCACCACCGGCGCCTCCGCTTCGCGGGGCGGACGCCCGGCCGGACGTGGCCGGCGGGGCGCGGCGGCAGCGGCGGGACGCTCGCGCCGCACCGGCGCCTCTGCGACCGTCACCTCGGGACGATCCGCCTGTTCCGCCCGCGGCGGGTGTTCCGTTCGCGGCGGCCGCTTCGGCCGCACCGGCGCCCGCTCACCCCGCGTGTGACGACTGTGCGACGCGGCGGGCCGCTCCTCGCCGCTCCGGACCCGGTTGCCGCGCCGACGCCGTCCGCTGCGCTCGTCGCGTTCCAGCTCGGCAGTCTCCAGCCCGGCGAGGCTGATGCGGGGGATTGCCTTGCCGAGCATCTTTTCGATCAGCGCGACGTACTTGCCGTCCTCGGGAATTGAGATGGTGAAGGCGCGGCCACTACGGCCGGCACGGCCGGTGCGGCCGATCCGGTGCACGTAGTCCTCGGGGCTGGTAGGCACGTCGAAATTGAACACGTGGCTCATATCGGAGATGTCGAGGCCGCGCGCCGCCACGTCGCTGCATACCAGCAATCGCAACTCCCCGGCCTTGAAGCGATCGAGGACGTCGGTGCGCTGCGACTGCGCCAAGTCGCCGTGCAGCAGGCCGGCGTCATAGCCGTTCCTGACCAGCGAGCGGTGGACGACGCCGACGTCGCGCTTGCGATTGCAGAAGATCAGCGCGTTGCGCACCTCCTCGCTGTCGATCAGCTGGCGCAGCGCTGCCCGCTTCTCCTTGAGCCCTCCCAGCCCGCCATGGGCGACGACGATCAGCCCCTGGGTCACCGTCTCCGCCGGCGTCGACGGCGGTGCTACAGTGATCTCCTTGGGATTGCTGAGGAACGCGTCGGCCAGCTTGCGGATGGCGGGCGGCATCGTCGCCGAGAACAGCATCGTCTGGCGGTTTCGCGAGACCAGCGAGACAATTCTCTCGACGTCAGGAATGAACCCCATATCGAGCATACGGTCGGCTTCATCGATGACGAGGATGCGCACGTCATTGAGCAGCAGGCGGCCGCGGTCGAATACGTCGAGCAGCCGTCCCGGGGTCGCGATCAGCACGTCGGCGCCACGTTCCAGCACCTTGATCTGATCCGCCATCGACTCGCCGCCAATGATCAGCGCCTTGGTCAGCTTGTGATGCTTGCCATAGGTGTCGAAATTCTCGGCAACCTGCGCAGCCAGCTCGCGCGTCGGCTCGAGGATCAGCGAGCGGGGCATTCGCGCCTTGGCGCGGCCGGCGGCAAGAATGTCGATCATCGGCAGCGTGAACGATGCCGTCTTGCCGGTGCCGGTCTGGGCACATCCCAGCACATCGCGGCCCATCAGTACGACAGGGATCGCCTGTTCCTGGATCGGCGTGGGTGTCTCGTAGCCAGCGTCAGCTACGGCACGCAGCAACGTTTCGCTGAGCTGCAGGTCGGCAAATGACATACGGTCTTGGTTCCAACGCACCGCCGGATTGCGGCGCAGCGACGATGCTTTTCTAGTAGCCCAGCGCAGATGATAGGATAAACAAGGGTCAAGTCAATGCACGCTCGTGCAATGCTGACGCCCCCGGTGTGCCGGGCTCGCAACAGTCACCGTCCGCTTGTCAGGACGCGGGGCGGCGGATATAAGGCGGGCCGTCTTCGACCGACGGATGACCGCCGGCGGCGGCCGTCTGCGCGCCCGCGGACGCAAAACCATCGGTCGTCAACGTCATCCGACGAGCGCGTCGACAACGAGGGGAGAGGGAGCCCGCTATGGCCGTCGAACGAACACTTTCGATCATCAAGCCGGACGCCACCGCGCGTAATGTGACCGGCAAGATCAACGCCTTCTTCGAGGACGGCGGCCTGCGCATCGTCGCCCAGAAGCGCCTGCTGCTGACCAAGGAGCACGCGCAGAAGTTCTACGATGTGCATGCCCAGCGCGCCTTCTACGACGAACTGTGCGAATACATGACGTCCGGCCCGGTCGTGGTGCAGGTGCTGGAAGGGGAAAACGCCGTCCTCCGCAACCGCGAGATCATGGGCGCCACCAACCCGGCCAACGCCGCCGAAGGCACCGTGCGCAAGGCGCTCGGCCTGAATGTCCAGGAGAACTCGGTGCACGGCTCAGACTCGCCGGAAAACGCCGCTAAGGAAATCGCCTTTTTCTTCAGCGGCATCGAAATCCCCGGCTAAGTCCCGCCGGTCTCACCCAGCGCGCCCGGCGTTCACGCGTCGGGCGGTGCCGGGTTGGTCATCGCCAGCGACGGCGCGCGTGCCCCAGCGATGATCACGCACTCTTCTTCGATGCGCGTGCGCCCCTCTGCGATCAACCGCAGCGCCAGCGGATAGATGCGGTGCTCCTCCGCCAGCACCCGGGCAGCGAGCCGGTCGGCATCGTCGTGGGCGTGGACCGGTACGACCGCCTGAACGATGATCGGGCCGGCATCCATCGCCGGACGGACGAAATGCACCGTGCAGCCGGAGAAGCGCGCCCCGGCGGCGATCACCCTCTCGTGGACGTGCAGGCCGCGGAACGCCGGTAGCAGCGACGGGTGGATGTTGATCAGCCGGTCGCGCCACAACTCGACGAAGGCGTCGGTCAGCAGGCGCATGAACCCGGCAAGGCAGACAAGCTCGGCACCGCTTTCCACCAGCGCCGCGTGCAGCGCCAGTTCGAACGGCTCCCTCCCGGCGAAGCCCCGGTGATCGATGACGCCGCTGGGAATGCCCGCCAGCCGCGCCCGTTCCAGCCCGTAAGCGCCGGCCACGTTGGAGAGGACCAGCGAAATCTCGGCAGGAAAGTCGGGGATGGCACAAGCATCGATCAGCGCCTGCAGATTGCTGCCCCGTCCGGAGACCAAAACCGCCACCTTCAGCTTCCGCGTGCCGGCCGGGATCGGGGCATCCGCCTGCAGCTTCGGCGGACGGGAAGCGGAGGAACGGGTGTCCGGCATGGCTCAGGCCTGCCAGGCGCGGTCAGCGCCGTCGATGAGGACGCGCCGACCGGCGTCCTGTTGAGGGACGATGCGGCCGATCTCAACCACCTGTTCGCCCGCCGCCTCGAAAGCAGCGGCGAGATCGCCGATGCGATCGGCGGCGACGATTGCCACCATGCCGATGCCGCAGTTGAAGGTGCGAGCCAGCTCGTCCGGGACGATCCCCCCCGCCTGTGCCAGCCAGGCGAACTCCGCCGGCAGCGGCCACAGGCCGGCATCGAGCCGACAGGCAAGGCCGGCGGGCAGCACCCGCGGTATGTTCTCCAGCAGCCCCCCGCCGGTGATGTGCGCCAGCGCCTTCAGCCCGCCACCGGCATGCGCGGCCAGGCACGCCTTGACGTAGATGCGGGTCGGCGTCAGCAGCGCATCACCGAGGGACCGCTCCGGGTTGAACGGCGCCGGTGCCCGCCAGTCGAGCCCGGCGGCCGCAACCACCTTGCGGACCAGCGAATAGCCGTTCGCGTGCAGGCCGCTGGAGGCAAGGCCAAGCACGAGATCACCCGCGGCCACGTCAGCGCTCGGCAGCAGCCGGCCACGCTCCACAGCGCCGACGGCGAACCCGGCGAGGTCGTAGTCGCCGGCAGCGTACAGCCCGGGCATCTCCGCGGTTTCGCCGCCGATCAGCGCGCAGCCTGCCTGCCGGCAGCCCTCGGCAATGCCGGCAATGACCGCGCGGCCATGCTCGACGACCAGCTTGGGTGTGGCGAAATAATCGAGGAAGAACAGCGGCTGTGCGCCTTGCACCACCAGATCGTTGACGCACATGGCGACGAGGTCGATGCCGACGGTGTCATGGCGGTCGCAGGCGATCGCCAGCTTCAGCTTGGTGCCGACACCATCGGTGGCGGCAACCAGCAGCGGATCGACGAACCCTGCTGCGCGCAGGTCGAACAGGGCGCCAAAGCCGCCGAGGTCGTCGACGACACCGGGACGGCGGGTGGCCCGCGCCAACGGCCGGATAGCCTCAACCAACCGTTCCCCCGCGTCGATATCGACGCCCGCATCCTTGTATGAGAGGCCGCTGATGGCTTTCCCCGCGCGACATGTTACGTTGCCGCCCATTCGGCGGCTTGCTTGAAGGCATAATGAGATGAAAGACGGCCCTTTCGCAATCGTCGTCTGGCCGGCCGGTGCCGGTAGCCTCCTTGCCTTGCTGCTTGCAGCTCTGGTGGTGATCGGACCGGTTGCCGCACGCGCCCAGTCGCCCGACGTGGATCTGTTCCAGGTCAACGGCATCCGCGTCGACGAAACCGACCAGACGGCCGCCGCAGCCCGGATGAAGGCGCTGAACGCCGGCGAGCGCCGCGCCTGGGAGGTGCTGGTGGACCGGCTGGTCGATCCGGCGCAACGCGCGCGAATGGCTGCCCTGCCGAACGTCGGCGACGCGGTAAAGGACTTCTCGGTGACCGACGAGAAGGTCTCCGCCGTCCGCTACATTGCCACCCTCAATTACACCTTCCGTCCCGACGCGGTGAAACGGCTGCTGGCCGGGCGCAATGCCCGCTTCGCCGTCACCCGGTCCAAGCCACTGCTTGTCGTACCGGTCCTGGCAATGGCGCCGAGCGGTCAGACGGGAGATGCCGCCACGTTGTGGCGCAACGCCTGGCAAGGGACTGCACGCAACCGCGGGCTGGTGCCGCTGCGCGTCGCTGCCAGCGACGGCAGCGACATCGGGCTATCCAGCCCCGACGCTGCGGCAGCGGTCGATCGCGGCCGCCTTGCCGACCTCGCCCGGCGCAACGACGCCGACGAAGCCCTGGTGACGATCGCCGCCGTGACCGGCGCGTCCGACGGCAGCAGCCGCAGCCTCAAGGTGTCGTCGGTCCGCTACCCGGCAACGGGTAACGGCCAGCCGCTGCCGGACAAGACGTTTCCGCTGGGTGCGGCGGAGGGGGACGCCGGCGTCTTCAACGACGCGGCGGCGGCGGTGGCCCAGGACGTCGAGGCGGTCTGGCGGCGCAGCAACACCGTCTCCACCAAGGCGGTGGCGATCACCACGGTCCGCGTGCCGACGGTCACGCTCGACGACTGGGTGGCGATGCGCCGCCGGCTGACCGACATACCGCAGGCAGAGCAGGTTCAGGTCGTGTCCGTCAGCCGTGATTACGCAGTCGTGGCGATTTCCTACCCGGGCGGCCCGGACGACCTCGCGGCCGCCCTCGGCAAGCGGGGCCTCGCCATGCGTTACGACAGTAGCAGCGGCCAGTGGACGGTGATGGATGCAGCCTCGCTGCCCCCGGAGGAACCCACCGCCGGATCGGCACCGCCGGACGGGGCATCAGCAGGCGGGGACGAGGTGATGCAATGAGCAGCGAACGCCACGTCCTGCTGTGGCTGATGCTGCTGACGCTGCTGGCGGCAACCCTCTACCTGCTGAGCGGGGCGCTGCTGCCGTTCGTCGCCGGCATGGGTGTCGCCTACCTTCTGGACCCGGTGGCCGACCGGCTGGAGCGGCTCGGCCTGCCGCGAACCGCGGCAGCACTGGTAATCATCTTCGGCTTCCTGCTGTTGGTGGCGATGGTGATGGTGGTGCTGGTACCGGTGCTCAGCGACCAGGTCGCCGGGCTGATCGCGCGAGCCCCCCGCTACATCGATGACTTGCGCAGCGAGGTGCAGCCGCTGCTGCGCCGGCTTCGCTCCAACCTGACGCCAAGCCAGGCGGCGCAGATCGACGAGGCAATCAAGTCGCACGCCGGCGATGTCCTCGGTTGGGTCGGGCAGATCCTCAGCAGCATCGTCTACGGCGGGGCGGCGGTGCTGAACCTGCTCGGCCTGCTGTTCGTGATGCCGGTGGTCGCCTTCTACATGATCCGCGACTGGGACCGGCTGGTGGCCCACATCGATTCGCTGCTGCCGCTGCACAGCGCCGACACCATCCGCCACCTCGCCGCCGAGATCGATGCCCGGCTGAGCGGGTTCGTCCGCGGCCAGGCCATCGTCTGCTTGCTGCTGGGGGCTTGGTACGCCATCGGTCTGACCATCGTCGGCCTGGACTTTGCCCTGCTGCTGGGGATCGGCGCCGGAGTGCTGACGATCATCCCCTACCTCGGCAACATCGTCGGGCTGACCGCCTGCCTGCTGCTGGCGATGGCGCAGTTCGACAACTGGCTGTCCGTGCTGTTGGTCGCAGCGGTGTTCCTGTCCGGGCAGATGCTGGAAGGCAACTTCGTCAGCCCGAAGATCGTCGGCGACCGGGTCGGACTGCATCCGGTGTGGCTGATGTTCGCGGTCACTGCCGGCGCCGTCCTCCTCGGCATCACCGGCGCCCTGCTGGCGGTTCCGGTCGCGGCGGCGGTGGGAGTGCTGGTCCGCTACGGCGTTCAGCGGTATCGCAACAGTGCCCTCTATGCGGATCCGCGGCTGACCGATCCCAACGTCGTCGAGGTGCTGCCGCCCAATCCTCCCCCCCTCGCTGCCGATGCCGGCAACGCTGATGGCGAGGCGGCGGCGCCAAAGCGTCCGCATGCCGACGGTGACGACCGGACGAGCGCGGCGCAGCAGTGAGCCCGGCGCGACAGCTGCCCCTGCCGCTCCCGCCGCCGGTATCGCTCGCCGGAGAGGACTTTCTCGTCGCCGAGCCCAATCGCCTCGCGGTGCAGCGTCTTGAGGCGTGGCCCCTCTGGCGGACGCCAGTGCTCATCCTGTCGGGGCCGACCGGCTGCGGCAAGACCCACCTTGCCCACGTCTTCCTCAACCGCAGCCGCGGGGTTCTGATCGACCATTGCGCGCTGCGGCTCGACCAGACCGTCGACATCGCCGCCCGGGCCGGCATCTGCATCATCGACGATGCCGATCGTGCCGTCGCCGCCGGCATCGAACGGCCGCTGCTGCATCTCCACAATGTCATCGCCGAGCGGCGCGGCCATCTGCTGCTGACCGGCGAGGGGCCGCCTGCGCGCTGGCCCTTCACCCTGCCCGACCTGCGCTCGCGCCTCCTCGCCGCCGACACCGTGGACATCAGCTCTCCGGACGACGGGCTGATCGCGGCAGTGCTGGTGAAGCTGTTTGCCGATCGCCTGCTCAAGGTGGACGCCGAGGTGATCGGCTATGCGCTGCCGCGCATCGTACGCTCTTTCGCAGCTGCCCGCCGGCTGGTCGCCGACCTCCAGGCCGCGGCAGCCAGGAGCCGCCGGCGCCGGATCACCGTCCCGCTCGTCCGCGAAGTGCTCAGCTCGATGGGTGAGGAAGACCGCTGAGGCCCTGCCGGCCTTGCAACGCGTGCTTGCAAACGGCCGGGGATGGTGCCCAGGGGCGGATTCGAACCACCGACACGCGGATTTTCAGTCCGCTGCTCTACCAACTGAGCTACCTGGGCTTGGGCAGGAAGGAACCAGCGCCTCGTTGCGCCGGCTTATAGCAACGAAGCGCCGATGCTGTCCAGAAGGCAGAACGCGCGCCCCGGCCAGCGCGCCGCCCTCTTCGATCCTCTCTCGCGCTACGGAAACAGCGGCTTCTGGGTCAGGCCGGTGGTCTCGGCGAGACCGCAGGCGAAATTCATGTTCTGGATGGCCTGGCCGGAGGCCCCCTTGACCAGGTTGTCGATCACCGACAGCACGATCGCCCGGCCCTCGATCCGGTCGGCGAAGACAGCGATCAGGTTGTTGTTGGATCCCCGGACGTGGCGCGTCGCCGGCACCTGCCCCTCCTCCAACACGTGCACGAACGGCTCGCGGGCGTACCGCGCGGCCATCACCGACCTTATGTCGGCGGCGCTGGCGCCGCCCTTCAGGCGCACGTAGATGCTGGCGAGGATGCCCCGGTTCATCGGCATGAGGTGGGGGGTGAAATTGAGCACCACCTTGTGGCCGGTGACGCGGCTGACCTGCTCCTCGATCTCGGGGGCGTGCCGGTGCGAGGCCACGCCGTAGGCATGAACACCCTCCGCCACCTCGGTGAACAGGGTCTCCTCCTTTGCCGCCCGACCCGCGCCCGAAGTCCCCGACTTGGCATCGATGACAATGTCCTCGACGTCGATCAGGTTATCCGCCGCCAGCGGCAGCAGCGGCAGCAGGGAAGCGGTGCAGTAGCAGCCCGGGCAGGCGATCAGGCGGGCACCGGCGAGGCGCGGCCGGGCCCACTCGGTCAGCCCGTAAACCGCCTGCCGCTGCAGCTCCGCGGCGGCGTGCGGCCGCCCGTACCATTGCTCGTAGACCGCAGGATCGCTGAAGCGGAAATCCGGGGAGAGATCGAGCAACCGCACGTGGTCCGGCACCTTTGCCGCCAGCGGCTGGGCCGCGCCGTGTGGCAGCGCCAGGAACGCCACGTCGACGCCCTGCCAGTCCACCGCGTCGATCGGCGTCAGCAACGGCAGGTTCCGGGCCCGCACCGCACCGGCGAGGTGCGGAAAGACGGCGCCCAAGTCCTGGCCGACCTTGCGATCGGCGGTCAGCGCGACGATCTGCGCCGCCGGATGCTCGACCAGCAGCCGGACCAGTTCGGCGCCGGTGTAGCCGCTGGCGCCAAGGATGGCGATTCGCAGCGACGTGCCGCGGGAAGTCTCAGGAGTCTCGGTTGTGCTCACGCCTGCACCCTGGTACCTGCCGGCCCCGCATTACCTGCGGATAACTGCAACAGGCCGCGCGGCGTGCCGGAAACGAGATTAGCGCTTGGAGAACTGGAAGCTGCGGCGGGCCTTGGCGCGGCCGTACTTCTTGCGCTCCACGACGCGTGGGTCACGGGTCAGAAAGCCGCCGCCCTTCAGCGCCGAGCGCAGATCCGGCTCGAACCGGACGAGCGCCCGGCTGATGCCGTGGCGCAGCGCGCCGGCTTGGCCCGACAGCCCGCCGCCGTTCACCGTGCAGATGACGTCATACTGGTCGGCTCGGCCGGCGACGACGAACGGCTGGTTGATCACCATGCGCAGCGTCGGGCGGGCAAAGAAGGTCGCGACGTCCCGGCCGTTGACCTTGATCTCGCCGCGGCCCGGCTTGATCCATACCCGGGCGACAGCGTCCTTGCGCTTGCCGGTCGCGTAGGCACGGCCGTAGGCGTCGATCTGCGGCTTTGCCGCCTCGGTTTCCTGCGGCAAGACAACCTGTTGAAGATCCTGAAAGGAAGAAATCGGCTCAGCCATGAAGGTCCTGCTAACGCTTGTTCTTCGGGTTGAGCGCCGCGACATCGAGCGCCTGCGGCGACTGGGCGGCGTGCGGATGCTCTCCACCCTTGTAGACACGCAGCTTCTTCATCACTGCCCGGCCGAGCGGCCCCGACGGCACCATCCGCTCCACCGCCTTTTCGATGACGCGTTCCGGGTAGCGGCCGTCCAGCATCTGCCCGACGCGGCGCTGCTTGATGCCGCCCGGATGGCCGGTGTGCCAGTAGAAGATCTTGTTCTCGCGCTTGCGGCCGGTCAGCGCGACCTTCTCGGCGTTGACGACGACGATGTAGTCGCCGCAGTCGACGTGCGGGGTGAACATGGGCTTGTGCTTGCCGCGCAGCCGCATGGCGATGACAGAAGCGAGCCGCCCGAGCACGCAGCCCTCAGCATCGATGACGTACCATCCGTGGGTAACGTCGGCCGGGCGCGCTGAATACGTCTTCATCAGGTCTTTTTCCGCTGGAATCTGTGACGCGAGCAATAAGGCCCTCTCGGCAAATCGAGGGCGACGCCGCGAGAGGCGGTGAAATACGACAGCCGCCGGTGCGTGTCAACGATCATCGCCCCGCTCCGGGTTCCGCAAAGCCGCCGCAGGGCGTCGGTGAGCGTGGCGAGCAACCCCGCCCCGGCCGCCGGCGACGGATTGTGCGGCCCCTGGTGCACATCGCTTCGCTCAGTGCCACCCTGCGAGCCGAGGGCTACTTCTCCTGCACCGCGGCCGGTCTTCACGAGCAACTCGGGCCAAGTCATTCGATGGCCGTGACAAGCATGGCCATGACGGCATGGGTTCAGGCGGCAGCGGCTGGCTCTCACGCCGGAAGCCGCTGCCGCCTTGGGCAGAGGGCGCCGTTACCAGGTCAGCGTGCGCGTATCATCCTTGAACAGCAGACCGCCGGTCAGCTCCGGATTGCCAAGCTTCGCTCCCTCGATGAGATCGCTCTCGGCGACGCCGTAGTGCTTCATGCAGAACGGGCAGACGATGAGCGTCGCGCCCTTGCCGATGAGTTCCGCCAGCGCCTTCTGCTGCTCGGCGAACTTGCTCGCGTTCTGCTTCGAGGCGAGCAGCACGCCTTTGTCGTTCAGCCAGATCGCCAACGGATGACCGCGCTCCAACGTCGACGCGGAGAATTTCGTGGCCATGTCCACCCGATGGACCTCGTCCGTCGTCAGGCTGACGAACAGCAAGCCGTGGTCGTCGGCCGACGACGGGCTCGTTGCCGCAAATGCGGCAATAAGGGCAAGCGCAGCCACAAGGTTACGTATCATGGTTTGTCCCCTTCGTTTGAGACCCTACCAGGAGGGCGTCCATCGGACCGGCACCTCCTTTCAGCAGGGAAAACTTTGATTTCCGGATCGGCTCAGGAAACGAAGGGCGGCGCGCGGGAGAGATGATGGAAGCCGGCAGGCAGGCCGGCGATCTCGGGGGAAGAGCGGGTTTGCGGAAAGGTCGAGACGCCGAACCCCGCAGCTTGCACCGAGCCTTGCACCGGCGGCAACAGAAGTGCCGCGTGGATCCGGCAGAGCGGGCAATCGCGCTTGGTCTTGCTCGAGGGACCGTTGGAAGAAGGGAGATCCGCCGCCGGAACGATGCGCAGGCCGCTGGCGGTGCAAATCTCGACGGCGCCCTGATCGATCGCGGGTGTCGGCGGCAGCGATGCCCCGAACAGGACGTAGATGAGGAGGACGAGAGCCGCGCTCAGGTGGACGGAACGCGATCCCACCGCGGTTGGCCAGCGACGGTGCTTTTTCGGTCGCTCCTGCCAGCAACCGCAGCCGGCGGAGCGCGCCGTCGTCTGGGTTCTCGCCACTCCCATTGCCCTCGCTCGTCTCGGGAGGAATCTCGGGTCAAGGTGGCAACGCGCGTACCCTTGCCCACGGATGTCCTGCTCCCGGCATAACGAGCGACCGACCAGCCGTCAAACCCGAACTCCCCGTACCCCGGCGGCAACGATTGCGCCGGGTGAATGGTCAACGGGGGTGGAATCCGGCGGGTTTACGCCGCGCGGCTGGCTTTCTTGCGCTCGTGTTCCTTGAGGTAACGCTTGCGGATGCGGATCGACTTGGGCGTCACCTCGACCAGTTCGTCGTCGTTGATGAACTCGAGGCTGTACTCCAGCGTCGTTTGAATCGGCGGCGTCAGGATGATGTTCTCGTCCGAGCCGGCAGCGCGGATGTTGGTGAGCTGCTTGCTCTTCAGCGGGTTGACGCACAGGTCGTTGCCGCGGGCATGGATGCCGATGATCATACCCTCGTAGACGTCGACGTTGTGGCCGACGAACAGGCGGCCGCGCTCCTGCAGGCTGAACAGCGCGTAGGCCACCGCCTTGCCCGTCGCCATCGAGATCAGCGCGCCGTTGATGCGCCGGCCCAGCTCGCCGGCGACGCGCGGACCGTAGCGCTCGAAGGCGTGGTAGATCAGCCCGGTGCCAGAGGTCAGGGTGAGGAACTCGGAGCGGAAGCCGATCAGCCCGCGGGTCGGAATGGTGTAGTCGAGACGGACTCGGCCGCGCCCGTCCGGCACCATGTCGACGAGCTCGCCGCGGCGTTCGCCCAGCTTCTCCATAACCGAGCCCTGGTGCTGCTCCTCGACATCGACGGTCAGCGTCTCCCAGGGTTCCCTCACCTCGCCGTCGATGGTCTTGACGATCACCTCGGGACGGGAGATGGCGAGCTCGTAGCCCTCGCGGCGCATGTTCTCGATCAGCACCGCGAGGTGCAGCTCACCGCGCCCGCTCACCTGGAACTTGTCGGGATCCGCCGCCGGCTCGACCCGCAGCGCGACGTTATGGATCAACTCCTCGTCTAGCCGGTCGCGCAGGTTGCGGCTGGTGACGTACTTGCCCTCGCGGCCGCCGAGCGGCGAGTCGTTGACCTGGAAGGTCATGCTGATGGTGGGCTCGTCGACGGTCAGCGGCGGCAGCGGCTCGATGACGTCGGGATCGCAGATGGTATCGGAGATCTTCAGCCCGTCGATGCCGGTAAAGGAGATGATGTCCCCCGCCCCCGCCTCCTCCAATTCGACCCGCTCCAGCCCGTGAAAGGCGAGGATCTGCAGGACGCGGCCGCGGCGCACCTTGCCGTCGGCGCCGGCGATGGCGACCTGGGTGTTGCGGGTGAGCCGGCCACGGCGGATGCGGGCGATGCCGATGACGCCGACGTAGCTGGAATAGTCCAGGGCGCTCACCTGCATCTGCAGCGGCCCGGACGGATCGACCTCGGGCGCCGGAACATGGCGGACGATGGTCTCGAACAGTTCCGTCATGCCGCCGTCGCGCCGGTTCGCGTCCACCGACGCCCAGCCTTCGATCGCCGAGGCGCAGAGGTGGGGAAAGTCCATCTGGTCGTGGTCGGCGCCAAGCCGGTCGAACAGATCGAAGGTCTGCTCGATCACCCAGTCGGGACGGGCGGCGGGGCGGTCCACCTTGTTGACGACGACGATCGGCCGCAGGCCCCTCGCCAGCGCCTTGCGGGTGACGAAGGTGGTCTGCGGCATCGGCCCCTCGACGGCGTCCACCAGCAGCAGCACGGAGTCGACCATTGAGAGTGCCCGCTCGACCTCGCCGCCGAAGTCGGCGTGACCGGGGGTATCGACGATGTTGATGCGCCAGCCCTGCCAGTCGATGGCGGTGTTTTTGGCGAGGATGGTGATGCCGCGCTCGCGCTCCAGATCGTTGGAGTCCATCACCCGCTCCTGCACCGCGCCGTGGGCGCGCAGGCTGCCGGACTGGCGGAGAAGCTGATCGACCAGCGTCGTCTTGCCGTGATCGACGTGCGCCACGATGGCGACGTTGCGTATGCGATCGGCCGCTGCGGCCATGGGGGCTCCGCTCCTGCTGTCTTGGCGATAATCGAAGGTGATGGCGCCTGCGCTGCCGACGCTGCTGGCGAGATGGGGTCTGCAAGGTGCCGGGCGCAAGCGCCGGCGCCCGATCCACCGCAAATGCCTTCACGACTGTGGAGAATAACCGAAGCCCCCGCCGCTGTCGAATACCGGCTGACCTGCCCGTTGCTTACGTTCAGCAGTGTGCCTCAGCGGTGACGTTGCCGTTCCGCCCCGAGCACTCTCCTCGCCCCGGCGCCGGGAAGGGCTTTTTTCTTGATTCATGTTGCGGCGACGGTACGGTTTTCACCCGTCGCGGGACATCAAGATCCCCCCGCCAATCGAACGATCGCCCGGGAGAACGCGCTTGACCACCATGAAATCGCCCTCAGCGCCACGCTGCGCCGCCTTCGTCGGCCCCTACCTCTCCGGCAAGACGTCGTTGCTGGAGAGCGTACTGTCGCTGACCGGCGCGATCACCCGCAAGGGCAGCGTCCGCGAGGGCAATACCACCGGCGACGGCAGCGCCGAGGCACGCGCCCGGCAGATGTCAACCGAGCTCAACGTTGCCACCACCGAGTACCTGGGCGAGACGTGGACCTTTCTCGACTGCCCCGGCTTCATCGAACTGGCACAGGATGCCTATAACGCGCTGATGGTGGTGGATCTCGCCGTCGTCGTCTGCGAGCCGGAGCCGCAGAAGGTGCTGACCCTGGCCCCGCTCCTGCGCTTCCTCGACGAGCGCGGCATTCCCCATCTCGTCTTCATCAACAAGATGGACCTCACCGGCGGCAGTATCCGCGCCACCCTGGAGGCGCTGCAGGGCCTGTCGAGACGGCCGCTGGTGCTGCGCGAGATCCCCATCCGCGACGGCGAGAAGATCAGCGGCTTCGTCGATCTGGTGAGCGAGCGCGCCTTCCGCTGGAGCGAGGGCAAGCGCTCCGAGATGATCCAGGTTCCGGACGGGTTCGCCCCCCAGGAAAAAGAAGCACGCGCCGGGATGCTGGAAGCGATCGCCGACTTCGACGATGCGCTGCTGGAAAAGCTGCTGGAGGACATCGCCCCCAACCCCGACGAGATCTACGCCGGCCTTGCCCGCGACCTGCAGCAGCACTTGATCGTGCCGGTGTTCTTCGGGTCGGCGGAAAGCATGCACGGCATCACCCGGCTGCTCAAGGCGCTGCGCCACGAGGCGCCGGAACCGCAGCAGACGGCGGAACGCCTCGGTATCCTGGCCGACGAGCCGTGCGCCCGCATCTTCCGCACCCTGCACGCCGCCCACACCGGCAAGCTGTCGCTGGCGCGGGTATTTGCCGGCGAGATCACCGACGGCATGACGCTCAACGGAGAGCGGGTCAGCGGCGTCAGCCGCATGCTCGGCCAGAAGCTGGAAAAGGTGACGAAGGCGAGCCTCGGCGAGGTAGTGGCGCTCGGCCGCCTCGACGGGGCGCAGACCGGGGCAGTACTGTCGCCCTCCGGCAAGGCGGCGGGCGACGACTGGCCGGCGCCGCTGAAGCCGATGTTCGCTCAATGCGTGCACGCCCGCGAGCGCTCCGACGAGGTCAAGCTGACCGCGGCGCTGGCTCGTCTGGTCGACGAGGATCCGTCGCTGTCCTACGGCCACGACCCGGATACCGGCGAGTTCCTGCTGTGGGGCCAGGGCGAGATGCAGCTCGGCATTGCGCTGGACCGGCTCCGCAACCGCTTCAACGTCCAGGTGGTCTCGCAGCGGCCGCAGGTCCCCTACAAGGAGACGATCCGCGGCCAGGTCAGCCAGCATGCGCGGCATAAGAAGCAGTCGGGCGGCCACGGCGAGTTCGGCGATGTGCACATCGACATCAAGGCGCTACCGCGCGGCTCGGGCTTCGTCTTCACCGACACGATCAGCGGCGGCGTCGTGCCCAAGCAGTACATTCCCGCCGTCGAGGCCGGCGTCCGCGAATACCTGACGCGCGGGCCGCTCGGCTTTCCCGTCGTCGATATCGCGGTGACGCTGACCGACGGCCAGTACCACACCGTCGACTCCTCGGACATGGCATTCCGCAAAGCGGCCCAGCTCGGCATGCGCGAGGGCATGCCGAGCTGCCAGCCGGTCCTGCTGGAGCCGATCTTCCAGGTCAAGATCGCCATTCCATCCGAGTTCACCTCGCGCATCCAGCGGCTGGTGAGCGGCCGCCGCGGCCAGATTCTCGGCTTTGAGGCGAAGGACGGCTGGAACGGCTGGGACGAGGTCAGCGTGCTGCTGCCGCAAGCGGAGATGCACGGCCTGATCGTCGAGCTGCGCTCGGCGACCCTCGGCGTCGGCACGTTCGAGTGGCAGTTCGACCACCTGCAGGAGCTGTCCGGCAAGCTCGCCGACGACGTCGTCGCCAGCCGCGCCGCCGCGACGTAAGACGGGCGCCGCCGCCGCGGCGGGCCGGAAGGCGCGGTGGCAGGAAAGGAGCTAGCGTGAACGTCCTGATCGTCCACGCGCACCCAGAGCCGCATTCGTTCACCGCGGCGATGAAGGACGCTGCCGTCGCAACGCTGTCGCGCGCCGGGCACAGCGTCGTCGTCTCCGACCTCTATGCCCAAGGCTTCAACCCGGTCGCCTCGGCAGCCGATTTTCGCGACCGCGCGGATCCCGACTATCTGGTGTACGCGCTGGAGCAGCGGCACGGCTACGAGACGGGGACGCTCGCGCCCGATATCGCCGCCGAGATCGATAAGCTGAAGGCCTGCGACCTGCTGCTGCTGACCTTCCCGCTGTTCTGGTTTTCGGTGCCGGCGATCCTCAAGGGCTGGATCGACCGCGTGCTGATCTCCGGGCTGACCTACGGCGGCAAGCGCTTCTACGACCGCGGCGGCCTCGCCGGCAAGAACGCGACGCTCGGCCTAACGCTGGGCGCCCGCCCGCACATGTTCGGCGCCGACGCCATCCACGGCGAGATCGAGACGATGCTGCGACCGCTGCTGCGCGGCACGCTCTACTACACCGGCATGCAGGTGCTGCCGCCGTTCTATGGCTGGCACGTTCCTTACGTCGGGCATGCGGCCCGCTCGCAGATCCTTGAAGACTGGCGCCGGCACCTGCTGCACCTGGAAGGCGCGACGCCGCTGGCCTTCCCGCGGCTTTCCGACTTCGATGAGCGGCTTTATCCGAAGCCGCGCGGCGGCGCCGGCTGAGAGAGCCGCAACCCGGCCGGATGCTCCGCGTCGTTCAGCTGCGGCCGATCGCCCGCCAGCCGATGTCGCGCCGGCAGAACCCGTCCGGCCAGACGATGCGATCAACGGCGCTGTAGGCCAGTTCCTGCGCGCGGGGCACCGTCGGCGCCCGCGCCGCGACCCCGAGGACGCGGCCGCCGTCGGCCAGCAGCCGGTCGCCCTCGCGCCTGGTGCCGGCATGGAAGATGCTGACCCCGGGCACCTGCGCCGCTTCTTCCAGCCCTTCGATCAGCGAGCCGCGGGCGTAGTGGCCTGGATAGCCTTGCGTTGCCATCACCACCACCAGTGCCGGGTCCGGGTACCAGTCAAGGGCAATGTCCTCCATCCGCCCTTCGGCGCAGGCGACCAGCGCCGCCAGCAGGTCCGACTTCAGCCGCAGGATCAGCGGCTGGCACTCCGGATCACCGAAACGGGCGTTGAACTCCAGAACCTTGATACCGTCGTGGGTGAACATCAGCCCGGCGTAAAGGACACCGACGTAGGGCCGCCCGTCCTCAGCCAGCCCATGTATCACCGGTCGGATGATTTTTGCCATGATCTCGCCGGCAACCGCCGGAGTGATGATCGGCGCCGGCGAATAGGCGCCCATGCCGCCGGTGTTGGGCCCTTGGTCGCCGTCGAAAGCCGCCTTGTGGTCCTGGGCCGAAACCAGCGGCACGGCCTGTTCGCCGTGAACCAGGGCGAAAAAGCTCGCCTCCTCGCCGATCAGGAAGTCCTCGATGACCACCTGCGCTCCGGCTTCGCCGAACGCGCTCTCGATCATCACGTGGTCGATGGCGGCGTAGGCCTCGTTCTCGTTGTGGCAGACGATGACTCCCTTGCCGGCGGCGAGGCCGTCCGCCTTCACCACCAGCGGCGCGCCGTGGCGGCGGATGAAGGCTTTCGCCTCGTCAGGCTCGTCGAAGCGGCCGTAGGCGGCGGTCGGCACGCCGCAGCGCTCGCACAGCTCCTTCATGAAGATCTTCGAGCCTTCGATCTCGGCGGCGCGTGCGGAGGGACCGAAGGCAAGGATGCCGGCCTCCCTCAATCGGTCGGCCAAGCCCGCCACCAGCGGCGCCTCGGGGCCAATGACGACGAAGTCGATGCGCTCGCTGCGCGCCAGTTCGACCAGGGCTGCGATATCGTCGGCGGCGACGGCCACGCAGTCCGCGACCTTGGCGATTCCGGCGTTGCCCGGCGCGCACAACAGCCGGCCGCACAGCGGCGAGCGCCGCAGCGCCCAGCACAGCGCGTGTTCCCGTCCCCCCGAGCCCACCACCAGTACGTCCATCGCCGTTGTTCTCCCTCGCGCCGACGCCGCTTTGCCCGGATGGCGTCCTCGTCCATATTCGTCTTATGAGCAGCAGTTATCCTAACACCGCCGTCCGTGCCGACAACCTGCCGGTGGTGCGCGTCGGCGAGCTGGCGCAGGCGGTGAAGCGCTGGATCGAGCAGGGTTTCGACATCGTCCGGGTCCGCGGCGAGATCACCGGGTATAAGCGCGCGCCGTCCGGTCACCTCTATTTTTCGCTGAAGGATGCGGACGCGTGTATCGATGCGGTATGCTGGCGGCTTGCAGCCTCCCGGCTGACGACCAGTATAGCCGACGGCCTCGATGTCATCGCCACCGGCCGGCTGACCACCTATCCCGATCGTTCCAAGTACCAGCTCGTCGTCGACCGGCTGGAGCTCGCCGGCGAAGGCGCGCTGCTGAAGCTGCTGGAGGAGCGGCGCCGCAAGCTGGCGGCGGAAGGTCTGTTCGAGGCGGCGCGCAAGAAGCCGCTGCCTTTTCTGCCGGAGGTGATCGGCGTCATCACCTCGCCCACCGGCGCGGTTATCCGCGACATCCTGCACCGGCTCGCCGACCGCTTCCCGAGGCGCCTGTTGCTGTGGCCGGTGGCGGTGCAGGGCGTCGATGCGGCGGCGCAGATCGCTGCCGCCATCGACGGCTTCAGCCGGCTGCCGCCGGAGGGGCGGCTGCCGCGGCCGGACCTGCTGATCGTCGCTCGCGGCGGCGGCAGCCTGGAGGATCTCTGGGCCTTCAACGATGAAGCGGTGGTGCGCGCCGCCGCTCGCTGCACCATCCCGCTGATCTCCGCGGTCGGCCACGAGACCGACACCTCGCTGCTCGACTTCGCCGCCGATAAACGCGCGCCGACGCCGACGGCGGCCGCCGAGATGGCGGTGCCGGTGCGCGTCGATCTGGCGCAGCGGCTGCTCGCCCTGCGCACGCGGCTATCCGGCGGCGCCTCGCGACTGGTCGCCGAACGACGCGGCCGGCTGCTGGCTGCGGAGCGCGGGCTGCCAAGGCCGCAGGCGCTGCTCGCGGTCGCCCGCCAGCGCCTTGACGACTGGAATGAGCGACTGGCGCGCAGCCTGCACGTGGGGATCGAGCGGCAGCGACACCGCCTCGCCCGCATCGCCGCCCGGCTGACCCCGGCGACGCCGCGCATTGCCTGGGCCGCCAGCCGCGTCGCCGCCGAACGACGGGCGCTGGATGCAGCGATGCGGGCGCTCCTGGCGCAACGCCGCAGCCGGCTTCAGCACGCCGCCGCCCTGCTCGACAGCGTCTCCTACCAGAAGGTGCTGCAGCGAGGGTTCGCCGTCGTCCACGACGCCGATGGCGGCGTTGTCACCGCCGCGGCGACGCTGCGGCCGGGCCAGCGCGTCTCGCTGCGCTTCGCCGACGGCGCCGCCCCGGCGGTCATCGAAGGCGGCCGTCCCGCCGCCCTGCGCCCGTCACGGACAACGCGTCCCGGCGACAGCCGGCAGGGATCGCTGCTTTAGATCTTTGAGTCAGCTCCCGTACTGCGCGGGCGCGCGGGCCGGGAGACCGCAAGACGGGCCACTGCCGCTCAGATCCAGCCCATGCGCCTGAACTTGAGGAACAGCGCGAGGCAGACGCTGGCGACCACCAGCAGCACCGCCGGATAGCCCCAGACCAGATGCAGCTCCGGCATGTGCTCGAAGTTCATGCCGTAGATGCCTGCAACCGCGGTCGGCACGGCGAGGATCGCGGCCCAGCCGGCGAGCTGGCGGGTGACGTCGTTCTGCCGGTTGGAGGCCAGCAGCAGGTAGGTCTCGAACGCTGCCGCCAGTTGTTCGCGCAAGATGTCGATGCTTTCGTTGACGTTGATCACGTGGTCGTGGACATCGCGATAATAGGGCCGGATCTCCTTGTTGATGCAGGGAAGGTCCATGTGCTGCAGCCGGTTGCAAACGTCGAGCAGCGGCGAGGCGGCGCGTCGCAGCCGCAGCAGATCGCGCCGTAGCGCGGCAATGCGATCGATGGTCTCGCGGCTCCCCCGGTCGTCGCGAACCTCGTCCTCGATCTCCTCAACCCGCGTCTCGACGGCGTCGATGATCGGCATGTAGTTGTCGACCACGAAGTCCATGATCGCGTAGAGGACGAAGTCCTCGCCGTGGCGCAGGAACTTGGGCATGTGCTCGGCCCGCTCGCGGACCTCGCCATAAGACGAGGACGCGCCGTGGCGGACGGTGATGACATAGCCGCTGCCGATGAAGATGTGGGTCTCGCCGAACGCAATGGTGTCGCCCGTCATCTGCGCGGTGCGCAGCACCACGAACAGCGTGTCGTCGTACGCCTCTATCTTCGGTCGCTGGTGGGCGACGAAAGCGTCCTCGACGGCAAGGTCGTGCAGCCCGAACTGCCTCTGCAGGCTGCCCAGGAGCTCGACGCTGGGCTCGTGCAGGCCGATCCACACCAACCGCCCCTCGCCTCTTGCGAAGGCGCCGCTCTGCTCGATGTCGAGGTCTGCGATGCGGGTGCCATTCTCATATCCGGCGCAAGCGACCACCATCGCCATGGCAAGCCTCCCAGGTCGCGGGCCGGTTCAGGCCCGCCAAGATCAGCGCCGAAACCGCCGCTTGAGATCGGTGCATGACAGACGAAGGATGCCGCAACCGGCGCGGCGCGGCGACCGCTGCCGCCAGAGTGACCGGGAGCGGCGGAGCAAAGATTTCAGCCGCTCAGGCTGCCGCCGCGGCGGCAGACAGCGCCTGCTCGATCGCCTCCAGCGCTGCCTCGGCGCGCGAAGGATCGGGACCGCCAGCCTGCGCCATGTCGGCGCGACCGCCACCGCCGGCGCCGCCCAGTTCGGCGGCGCCGATCTTCACCAGATCGACGGCGTTCAGCCGCGAGGTCAGATCGGCGGTCACCCCGACCACCACCGATGCCTTGCCGTCGTTGGTGGCGACAAGGGCGACGACGCCGGAACCGAGCTGCTTCTTCAGGTCGTCGGCTAGGCTCTTCAGCTCGCGCGCCGGGACGCCGTCCAGCAGTCGCGGCGAGAAGCGGATGCCGCTGATCTGCCGTTCCGCCGGCGCCGCCCCGGCGCCGCCGGTGGCCAGCGCCCGCCGCGCCTCGCTCAGCTCGCGCTCGAGCTTGCGCCGCTCGTCCAGCAACTGCGCCACCCGCCCCGGCACCTCCCCCGGCGCGGTGTTGAGCAGGTGTGCCGCGTCCTTCAGCGCCCGCTCCTGCTCGACCAGGAAAGTGCGCGCCGCCTCGCCGGTCATCGCCTCGATGCGGCGCACGCCAGAGGCGAGCGCCGTTTCGCCGGTGATCTTGAACAGGGCAATATCGCCGGTGCGGCTGACGTGGGTGCCGCCGCACAGCTCGGTCGACCAGCTGCGACCGCCGTCGTCCTGCGTCCCCATCGAGACGACGCGGACCTCGTCGCCATACTTTTCGCCGAACAGGGCCATGGCGCCGGCGGCAACGGCGGCCTCCGGGTCCATCAGGTGGGTGACAACGGGCGTGTTTTCGCGCACCTGCGTGTTCACGTCCGCCTCCACCGCGGCGATCTCGTCTGTCGACAGCGGCTTGGGATGGCTGATGTCGAAGCGCATCCGGTCCGGCGCCACCAGCGAGCCCTTCTGGGTGACGTGATCGCCCAACCGGCGGCGCAGCGCTGCCTGCAACAGGTGCGTCACCGAATGGTTGGCACGCACCGCCGAGCGCCGGCCGTGATCCACCGTCAGCCGCACCTCGTCACCGACGCGCAGGGTCCCGGCTTCGACCTCGCCGATGTGGACGTGCAGATCGCCGGCCTTCTTCAGCGTGTCGTCAATTCGCAGCACAAGGCCGCCAGCGCCGGTGATGCGACCGGTATCGCCGACCTGACCACCCGACTCGCCGTAGAACGGGGTCTGGTTGCAGACGACGGCCACCTTCCGGCCGACACCGGCCTCGCTCATCCGGGCGCCATCGACGATGATCGCCAGCACCTTGCCCTCCGAGCACTCGGTCTCGTAGCCGAGGAATTCGGTGGCGCCGACCTCGTCGCGCACGCCGAACCACACCGTCTCGGCCGCCGCCTCGCCCGAGCCGGCCCACGCCCGCCGCGCTTCCGCGCGCTGGCGGGCCATCGCCCGGTCGAAGCCCCCGACATCGACGCCGATGCCGCGGCTCTTCAGCGCATCGGCGGTAAGGTCGAGCGGGAAGCCATAGGTATCGTACAGGCGAAAGGCGATCTCGCCGTCCAGCCTGCCGCCGGCCGTCAGGCTCCCCGTCGCTTCGTCGAGCAGCTTCAGGCCGCGCTCCAGGGTGTTGCGGAAGCGTGTCTCCTCCAGGCGCAGCGTATCCGTCGCCAGCGCCTCGGCCCGTCCCAGCTCGGGGAAGGCCTGACCCATCTTGGCGACCAGCGTCGGCACCAGCCGCCACAGCAGCGGCTCGCGGCTGCCGATCATGTGGGCATGGCGCATCGCCCGGCGCATGATCCGGCGCAGCACGTAGCCGCGGCCTTCGTTCGCCGGCAATACGCCGTCGGCGACGAGGAACACCGCAGCGCGCAGGTGGTCGGCAATCACCCGGTGGGAGACCGCATGCGGTCCGTCGGGATCGGTTTCGGTGGCGTGCGCCGAGGCGAGGATCAGGTCGCGCAGCAGGTCGATGCGGTAGTTGTCGTGCGTCCCCTGCATAACCGCGGCGACGCGTTCCAGCCCCATACCCGTATCGATGGAGGGACGCGGCAGCGGCACCCGCTTGTCCGGCGTCACCTGCTCGTACTGCATGAACACGAGATTCCAGATCTCGATGAAGCGGTCGCCGTCGGCGGTGGCGCTTCCCGGCGGTCCGCCGGGGATGTGCTCGCCATGATCGTAGAAGATCTCCGAGCACGGCCCGCACGGGCCGGTATCGCCCATCGCCCAGAAATTATCCGAGGTGGCGATGCGGATGATCTTCTCTTCCGGCAGGCCGGAAATCTTCCGCCACAGCCCGAACGCCTCGTCGTCATCGGCGTAGACGGTGACCAGCAGCCGGCCGGGAACCAGCCCGAACTCCTTCGTCACCAGCTTCCAGGCCAGCTCGATCGCCAGCTCCTTGAAATAGTCGCCGAAGGAGAAATTACCCAGCATCTCAAAGAAGGTGTGGTGCCGGGCGGTGTAGCCGACGTTCTCCAGGTCGTTATGCTTGCCACCGGCGCGCACGCACTTCTGCGATGAGACGGCGCGGACGTAATCGCGCTTCTCGAGGCCGGTGAAGACGTTCTTGAACTGCACCATCCCGGCGTTGGTGAACATCAGCGTCGGGTCGTTGCGCGGCACCAGCGGGCTGGACGCCACCGGACGGTGGCCGTTGGCAGCGAAGAAATCTATGTAGCCGCGGCGGATGTCATTGACGGTTTGCATGATCGCTTGATGTAAGGTGTTGCGCGGCGAAGTTTTACCCCTCGCGCGCCCGGCGTTTTTGTACGGCGCGCACTTCCCCTTGTCCACAAAAGGAACGGCATCGCTGGCACGCCGTCGGCGAGGAAGCGCCGGGCGCCAGGACCCATGGACAGGTCAGCAGCACTGCTCCTCAAGATGCTGCAGCAGCTTGATGCCTTCGCTGTCCCCGTAGCGCTCGAACAGGTCCTCGATGTAGTAGACGTAGGAGCAGACGAGACGCAGCTCGTCGGGCTTGGCCTCGCCGCCCACCTCGGCCAGCTTGCCCTTGAAGGCCTCCCAGAAAACGTCGGTCTTGGCCGGATCATCGATATGCCGGCGGATCATTCCGATCAGCCGGCGACTGTCGCCATCGCAGTCGATGCCGGCAAAGCTCTTGTAGCGATCCGGGTTCTCGTCGGCCACGCCTCACGCTCCTCGTCCAGACCGCCGGCCGGGACGCAAGACGTGTGCCAGCAACGCCCGCGGGGCAGCTCTCTAGTCGGCGGCGCCCGCCCCGTCGTCGGCGCTGTCGCCACCGGACAGCAGCGCCTCCGAGACGAGGCCGGCGTTCTGGCGGATCTTCACCTCGATCTCCGCCGCCCGCTCCGGACGGTCGCGCAGGTATTGCTTGGCGTTCTCCCTGCCCTGGCCGATGCGCTCGGAGCCGAATGAGAACCACGAGCCGGACTTATCGACGATGCCCGCCTTGATGCCGAGGTCGAGCAGCTCGCCAGTCTTCGAGATGCCCTCGCCGTACATGATGTCGAACTCAACCATCTTGAACGGCGGCGCCAGCTTGTTCTTCACCACCTTCACCCGGGTCTGGTTGCCGACCACTTCGTCGCGATCCTTGATGGCGCCAATGCGGCGGATCTCCAGGCGAATCGACGAGTAGAACTTGAGCGCGTTACCGCCGGTCGTCGTCTCCGGATTGCCGAACATCACCCCGATCTTCATGCGAATCTGGTTGATGAAGATGATCATCGTCCGCGAGCGGGCGACCGAGCCGGTGAGCTTGCGCAGCGCCTGGCTCATCAGCCGGGCCTGCAGGCCGACGTGGCTGTCGCCCATCTCGCCTTCCAGCTCGGCCCGCGGCACCAGCGCCGCGACGGAATCGACGACCAGCACGTCGACGGCGCCGGAGCGGACCAGCGTGTCGGCGATCTCCAACGCCTGCTCGCCGGCATCGGGCTGCGAGATCAGCAGATCGTCGATGTTGACGCCGAGCTTGCGGGCGTAGACCGGGTCCAGGGCGTGCTCGGCATCGATGAAGGCGCAGGTGCCGCCCTTCTTCTGCGCTTCCGCAATGGCATGCAGGGCGAGCGTGGTTTTGCCCGAGCTTTCCGGCCCGTAGATCTCGACGACCCGCCCACGCGGCAGACCGCCGATGCCGAGCGCAATATCGAGGCCGATCGACCCGGTGGACACGACCTCCGTTTCGACCGTCTCGCGCTGCCCCAAACGCATGATCGAGCCGCGGCCGAACGCCCGCTCGATCTGACTTACGGCAGCATCGATCGCCCGCGTCCTGTCGCTTCCGTCCTTGTCCACCACTTGCAGCCTGCCGACCAGCATCGGATTAGCCTCCTTATTCCACGGGCCTGAGCGTCATGGCAATGACCGGAGAATGTACGCTTTTTGTTCTCCCGTCAAAGCCATTTTTGTACCACAATGCAATGTCAACCATCCAGGAGTACCCGAGCGAGCCTAAACATAGCCTGATAGGGTGTTTTTAGCGGCAATGGGATGCGCGTCTACACGTACTCGCTGCTACAAAATAATCTTCCGCAGCTTTCGGGTGTAAGATCGTCGATAAAATTCAAAATATCACGAAAACGTGAACATCGGCGGAGGAAGTGAGGGCGTAATAGCACCTGTATGAGGGCCGCTGGCAGGGAGACACGTGGTGCAAATGAATAATGGGCAATTCGTCGATCGTCGCTCGGGACATGAACGGCGTAGCCTGCAGGATGTGAGGCAAGGAGACGACCGCCGGTCCGGTTACGACCGCCGCCGTTCCGAGGGACTTGGATCGCGGCCCAACGGCGACCGCATGGAGATGCGGGTGCCGTTCCGCGACGGCAGTGTCCGCTCGCCGATCGTCGGCGGCGGCCCCGGCTATCCGGCGAGCATCCATGACTTCCTGGCAGGCATCGGCACCGTCCTCACCACCGTCGTGTCCGGCTTCTACGAAGCCAGCATGGATCCGAAGCTGTGGCCCGAGGTTCTCGGCAAGCTGCGCGATGCTCTGCATGCCGACGCTGCGGCGGTGATCTCCCACGACTTCGAGCAGGGGCGAGGTCAGCTCGACCACTCGGTCAGCATCGATGCCATGTTCGTCACCGCCTACCGCGAGTTCTACTGCCGGCAGAACGCCTGGCTTCAGCGGCCCGAACACTTCCGCCATCCCGGCACCGTGCTGACAAGCCGGCAGTTGATCGATTCCGGCACGCTGGTAGAGACCGACTTCTACCGCTACTGGTTGCGTCCGCAGAACCTCTACCACCACCTGCTGGGCGTGCTCGAGACGCAGGGATCGCATGTCACCCTGCTGTCGTTTGCCCGCGCCCGCGACAAGGGTGCGTTCTGGGAAGACGACAGCGAGCTGCTGTTCAGGCTGCTCCCCTCGCTGCGGCAGGGCCTGCGCGCCGGCGGAACGATGCGAAGGGTGCAAGATGTCGAGCGCATCCTCCTCGATACCCTCGACGTCATGCCGATCGGCATCGCCCTGCTCGGCTGCTCCGGGGTGATCCTCAACGCCAACCGCACCGCCCGCGAGATCATCGACAGCGAAGAGGCGCTCTATCTTGGCAGTGGCGGCCTCGGCCTGAAGCTTCCCGCCGGCCGCTTCCGCTTCCGCGACTTCCTCGCCGGCTCCAGCGGCGACCTGAAGCCCGATCCAAGCGGCGAGACGCACACGTTCTCGGTGCCCCGGGAGGGCGGCCGGCGACCGCTGACGCTGCTGATCATGCCGATCAAGGACCGGACCCAGCGGCGTGCCGACCGCGATCCCGGCGCCGTGCTGTTCATCGGCGATCCGGAACGGCCGGTCGACATCGACCCGCGCCAGCTGGTGCGCATGTACAACCTCAGCCGCGCCGAGGCACGGGTGGCAGTCCTGCTTGCCCGTGGCATGCGGCTCGACCAGTCGGCGCAGCATCTCGGCCTGACCTACGAGACCGTGCGCAAGCACCTCAAGCAGATCTTCGCCAAGACCGGCACCGACCGTCAGGCCGAACTGGTCCGCACGCTGGTGACCGGTCCCTCGGGGCTGCGCTTATAGGGCTGAGGCAACCGGGGCCGGCGCCAGCTTTAGCCTGCAAGCAGGCGCTGAACCTGCGCGACCAGGTCGGTAAGCGTGAATGGCTTGTTCAGGAGGAGAAGGCGTCGGTCGCCAGGGTTGAACGCCTCCCCGGTGCCCAGCTCCCCGGAGATGACGACGACCGGGATATCCGGGCGATCGAGTCGGGCCTGCCGGATCACCCCCGTTCCCGGCATATCGGGCAGCTTCAGGTCGGTCAGCAGCAGATCGAACGTTTGATCCGGGCGGCGCAACGCCTGGATGGCGCTGGCGCCGTCCTCGACCTCGGCCACCACCCAGCGGCGGGCGCGCAGGGCGCGGGCGACGAAGCTGCGGATCGCAGCTTCGTCTTCCACCAGCAGGATCCTGGCGCCGGGCAGGGGCGTGCAGGCCGGCTCCGTCGGCGGCATCGGCGATGGGGCGGGAAGGTCGGAGATCGCGGCGGGCTCGACGGCGGGCAGCAGGATGCGGAAGGTCGCACCGACCCCCTCGGCGCTGTCAACCTCGACACAACCGCCGCTCTGGCGGACGATGCCGCTGACCGTCGCCAGTCCCAGGCCGGTCCCTTTCCCGGCCGGCTTGGTCGAAAAGAAAGGCGCGAAGATCTCGCCGATGACCTCCTTGGCGATGCCGCTGCCGGTATCCGCCACCTCGATCTGCACGTAAGTGCCGGCCGGCAGCACGCCGGTGCCGGGCTCCGCAGAAGCGGTCCGCGAAACCGCCGTCGTGCGCAGCGACAACCGCCCACCCCGCGGCATCGCATCGCCGGCGTTGACCGCAAGGTTGATGATCACCTGATCGAAGCGGCCGGGATCCATGCGTACCAGCGGCAGCGGCGCGGCGTGCCGAACCTCGACGACGGTGGCGCCGCCAAGCAGCCGGCGAAGCAGCGGCAGCAGATCATCGATCGCCCGGTCGAGGTGCAGCAGGACCGGCCGCGGCGGCTGCTTGCGGGCGAAGGCCAGCAACTGGCGGACGAGGTCGCGCGCCCGCAGCGCCGTGGCGCGGACGCTGGCAAGATCGTCATGGCCGGAAGCTCCGGAGCGGATTTCGGTGAGCGCCACCTCGCAGGAACCGAGGATCGCTCCGATCAGATTGTTGAAGTCGTGGGCGATGCCGCTGGCGACTTGGCCCAGCGCCTGCAACTTCCGGTCATGGGCCGACTGCAGCTCCCCCTGATCGCGCTCGCTGCCGTCGAGAACGTGCACCAGCAACTCGCCCGGCTCGTTCTGGCCGCCAACCACCGACGCGAACACCTGCACCGCCCGCTGCTCGTGTCCCTCGTCCGCGCCCCCCAGCCGCACGTTCGCCAGGGTGATCCGGCGGGCGGCCCCCCTCGCCAGCTGCGCCAGCTGTGCGCGCACCTCGTCGCGATACTCGGCCGCGAAGACATCGGCGAAGGCACGGTCGATGAGCGAGCCCTCCTGCTGACCGAGGAGCGTCGCAAGGGCGGCATTGCAGATGAGGATTCCGCCGCCGCGATCGAGGCGGGCAATCCCGACCGGGCTCTCCTCGAAAAGGGCGGCGGCAAGATCGGTCATGCCGTGGCCGGCGTTCGCCTCACCGGTCATCACGCACCGGGATGGCGATCGTCCCGCGGCGCGCGGCTGCGCATCACCCAGCCGATCACCTGCGCCACCGCCTGGTAGTGCCCGGCGGGAATCTCGTCGTCGATATCGACGGCGGCATGCAGCGAGCGGGCCAGCGGCGGGTTCTCGACGACCGGGACACCATGCGCGACGGCAAGCTCGCGGATGCGACGCGCAAGCTCCTCGACGCCCTTGGCGACGACCTTCGGTGCCGGCATCGTTGCCATATCGTAGGCCAGTGCCACGGCGTAGTGGGTCGGATTGGTGATCACCACCGTCGCCGTCGGCACGGCTGCCATCATCCGCTTGCGCGAGCGCTCGTGGCGGAGGCGGCGCAGGCGGGCCTTGACGTGGGGATCACCGTCCGCATCCTTGAACTCGTCACGGACCTCCTGGCGCGTCATCCGCATCTGCGTCAGGAAGGAGAACCGCTGATAGAGGAAGTCCCCTGCGGCAATGACCGTGGTCAGCGCCGCCACCGCCGCGGCGATGCGCACAAGGATGCTTTCGCTCCGGGCGAGCACCGCCGTCGGCGACAGCGCCGCCCACTGCTCCAGCCCCGCGACATAAGGGGCAAGCAGCGCCGCCAGGACCGCCACAACCACCGCCAGCTTTGCGAGACTCTTGCTCAGGTCGACCACGGCACGGGCCGAGAGCAGCCGCTGCGCCCCCTTCAGCGGCGATATCTTGCCGAAATCGGGAGCCAAGCGCTGCGGCGCCCACATCAAGCCCGCTTGGGCGACGCCGCAGCCGATGCCGAACAGCGCCAGCAGCAGCAGCGTCGGTGCGATGATCATCGCCATCTCCAGCAGCACGCTGCCCACTCCGGCGCGCAGGCCGGCAAGATCGACGTGCAGCTGTTCCGGACGCTCGAGAAAGCGCAGCCCAACCCGCAGGGCGCGCTCGGCAGCCGCCGGCGCCAGCGCGGACAGGGCCAGCGCACCGCCGCACAACGTCGCCCAGATCTGGACGTCCTGCGACTGGGCGAACTGGCCACGCTCGCGGGCCTGCTGCAGGCGTCTCGGCGTTGCCTGTTCGGTCTTCGAGGAGCGGTCTTCGTCCGACATGCCAAGCGATTCCGCCCCGGGTCAGCCCCCTGCCACGGTCGCAAGGACGCGACCGAAATGCGCGACGAAGACCAGCATTATACCCGAAAGCGTCAACATCATCACCCAGATCTGCAATCCGAGCTGGATAGGGAGGCCAAAAAAGAATACTTGGAGTTGTGGAACAAGCCGGCCCAGCAGTGCCATGCCGACGTTGTAGACGAGGCTGACGACGACAAACGGCGCCGCGAGCTGCACGCCCAGCGCGAAACTGTCCGCCACCGCCCGCGCTGTCGCTGCAGCAAGATCCCCGAGGGATGCCCCGGTTTGTGGCAGGAAAGTCGCATAGCTGTCGACCAGCGCCCGCAGCATGACGAGGTGCAGGTCGGCAGCGAAAACGACGACGACGCCAAGCGTGGTAAAGAAGCCGCCGACGGCGGAGCTCTGCTGATCGACGACCGGATCCTGAACCAGGGCGTTGGCGAACGAGCCGAGGAAGGCGATGGCGGTCCCGGCGATCTGCAGCGCGGCAAAGGCGATGCGCACGACGGTGGCGAGAAACAGCCCGATCGTAGCTTCGCCCGCGAGCAGCAACGCCAGCGCCGCCGGCGATTGCGGCATCGGGGGCAGGACGCCGCCCAGCGCCGGCGCAACCAGGACGCTCAGCAGCAGCGCCAGCAACAGCCGCAGGCGCACCGGGACATAGACGGCGCTGAACCCGGGCAGGAAGGCAATGGCGGTGCCAAGGCGGGTAAAGACCAGCAGCAGGCCGAAGATCTCCGCGGCGATGGGAAAGGACGGCATCGAGTTCAGCCAGTGACGATGCGGTCGAACAGCCGCTGGGTGAATTCGATCAGCGCAGTGGTCATGAAAGGCAGGAACAGCACCATTGCCAGCAGCATGGCGACGATCTTCGGAACGAAGGTCAGCGTCGATTCCTGAATGCTGGTCAGCGCCTGCAGCAGCGCGATGGCGACGCCGACGAGCGTGCCGACAACCAGCAGCGGCGCTGCAACCAGCAGCATCACCCAGGTCGCCTCGCGGCCGATCTCCAGCACCACCAATTCGTTCATCTGCTTTTCCCCGGCGATCGGCCTGCGTTGTGCCAGCGGCGCCGTCAGATCGGCATGCGCAGGATTTCCTTGTAGGCATCGATGACGCGCTCGCGGACCGCCACCACCGTCTGCAGCGTCATCTCCGCCTCGGAGACGGCGGTCACCACCGCACTGAGATCGCCGTGACCGCTGGCCGCCGCGACGGACGCGGCTTCGGCGCTTCGCCCGGCATGGAGCGCCTCTCCGGCGACGTCCTTGAGCATCTCGGCGAAGCTGGACCGGCCGGCCGGCTCGGCAAGCTTGCCCGCCGCCGGCTCGCCGCCCGCCAGCTTTCCGTAGGCGGCCAGCGCCTTCGTGTAGCTATCGATGGGACCCGGCATCGTTCCCCCAACTCGAGCCAGAAGCGCTTAGCGCAGCACGTCGATGACGTCCTGCGCCATGCCCTTTGCCGCCCGGACCACGTTCAGATTGGCCTCATACGATCGCTGCGCTTCCTGCATGTCGGTCATCTCGATCAGCGGATTGACATTGCTTTCGAGGACATAGCCGGAAGCATCGGCCGCAGGATGCCCCGGGTCCCAGCGCCGGGGGAACGGCGTCGGATCATCATCGATGTCCTTGACCCGCACCGCCTCGGCACCGCTCTCCCGGTCCAGGGCGTTGCGGAAGGTCACGACACGCCGCCGGTAGGGTTCTTGTCCGGGCGCCGTCGCCTCGGAGTCGGCATTGGCGATATTCTCGGCAATCACTCGAAGGCGTGTTCCCTGCGCCCGCATGCCCGCGGCGGAGAGGTGCAGGGTAGCGCTGATATCGTCCATGGCTGCTCCCTCCTTGCCCCCGGCCACGCCCGCTAGCCGCGGGACGCCGCGACGAGGCGGACCATGCCGGCGTACTTGCGATAGAGCTGGGTGGCGAGCCTGTGCGCCGTGCCCACCTCGCTCAGCTTCGCCATCTGCTCTTCCAGATCGACAGCGTTACCGTTGGGCATCGCCTCGGTGGCATTGTCGTCACGCTGCTCGGCAAACGCCGGCGTCGGCGCCAGCGTCCCGCCAAGGTGTGCCGGCGCCGTCGACGCCAGTGGCAACGTCCCGCTGGCGCGGCCGGCGGCCACCGCGAAGGGTCTGAGATCGCTCGGAATGTAGCCCGGCGTATCGGCATTGGCGATGTTGCGGGCGAGGACCGCCTGACGCTGGCCGAGCCAGTCAAGCCGCTGCTTAAGGATCCCGAAAGGGGCGGTGCTGCTCCAGTCCATGACAATATTCGTTTTCTTGAAGGTGCCACTGCGGCTGCAACTATCTCCGCTGATGCTTAACTTGCAATGAATGGCCCGAGCCACGGGCAGCTGTAGGACCAGGAGCGGCGAAATGTTTGACGAGACGATGCGGGTCGTCCTCAGCCTGCCCGAAATGGAGCCCATCGAGACGCTGCCGTCGATCCTCGATGGTTTGTTTGCCCGACTGCGGCTGGATGCGGCGGCTTCGGACGCCTGGACGATCGAGGATGCGATCTGGGATGTCTGGACTGCGCACTCAGACCCTGCAGCCAGCAATCTGATGGCGCGTGGGATCGCCGCGGTCGCCGGTAGACGGCTGCTGGAAGCGCAGGGATTGCTCGATGACCTCGTACGCGCCCAGCCGCTGTGGCCGGAGGCGTGGAACAAGCGGGCGACGCTGCTGTTCCTGCGCAACGAGGACGAAGCCAGCGCCCGCGACATTCGGCGGACGCTGCAGATGGAGCCGCGCCACTTCGGTGCCCTCGCCGGGTTCGCGCAGATCTGCCTTCGCCACGGCGACGCGGCGGCAGCGCTGATCACCGTGCAGGCGGCTCTGCGGGTCCATCCCCATCTCGCGCCGATGCGCATCCTCGAAGGGGAGCTGCGGCGTCTGCATGCGCCGACGGTACACTGAAACCGCTGCACCCGGTGGTCGCGCCGGCATGCCGCTGGCGCTGCGCTGTGCCCGCCTTTAATGTCGGCAGGCGCCGGGCGCCCTCGAAGACGTCTCGGCCTCCCCGCCGCTCACGGAGCCTGCCGATGCCGCTGATCGAGACCGAGTTTGCCGACGGAATCGGCACGATCGTCCTGAACGACCCGGCGCGGCGGAACGTGCTCAGCCACTGCATGATCGCCAGCATTGGCGATGCTCTTGACGCGATGAAGCAGCAGAAGGCGCGGGCGGTGGTTCTGCGGGCGCCGGCGGGTGCGAAGGTATGGTCGGCCGGCTACGACATCGACGAGCTTCCCAATGCCGGGCGCGACCCGCTTGGCTGGGGCGACGGCCTGCGCGTGCTGGTGCGCGCCGTTCAGACATTCCCGGCGCCGATGCTGGCGCTGCTGGAAGGTGGCGTCTGGGGCGGTGCTTGCGAAGTGGCGATGGCGTGCGACATCCTGGTGGCGACGCCGACGGTGACCTTTGCCATAACACCAGCCAAGCTCGGCATCCCCTACAACTTCACCGGCCTGCTGACGCTCGCGGCGACGGTGCCGCTGCCGCTGGTCAAGGAGATGCTGTTTACCGCCCAGCCAATCCCCGCGTCGCGGGCGCTCGACCTCGGTATCGTCAACCACATCAAGCCTGCCGAAGAGATCGAAGCGTTCGTTTCCTGCCTCGCCGGCCGGATCGCCGCCAATGCACCGCTCAGCATCTCGGTGATGAAGGAGGAGTTGCGGCTCCTGGCGGGTGCCCACCCGATCAGCCCGGAACTGTTCGAGAGAATTCAGGCGCTGCGCCGGACTGTCTACGACAGCCGCGACTATCAGGAGGGCCTCGATGCCTTCCGCGAGAAGCGCAAGCCCCACTTCCACGGCGTCTGAACCGTGCTCCCGATCGGGCAATATATGACCGGGTCCGGCCGCAAACTGGTGCGAACCGAACCCGGTCGCAAAACTCAGAAGCGCACGGCGACCAGTGTCGCAGATGCCACCGTGATGACCGCCGAAACAAGGCACAGGGCGACACCGATCCACCGCAGCTGCTGGTTCTGATTGTCGATCACCTGCGCCTGCTGCTGCCGAGGCTGCGAACGGCCGATCCACCGGTATTGTACGGGGGGTGCCAAGCTGCCCCCTCCCTCCACCTTCGACTCTCCTAAGACGTCCATTTCCCACCTTGGAGCTGGTTGCTGGATTGCGGATTTGCCCCGCTTACGACCTCCTTCGATCCCCAGCCTTGCTCACTGCTCTTGTATCCACCCCCTGGTCAGGGCCTTTTTGTCCACTCATTCAGGCATGCCGCGACTGCCGTGACATTCCTCGTGCAGTCGTTATCCTGGCCGCACTGATCGGCAGTGACAACCCGCAAAGCCCCCGGGTGATCCTGCCTCGCGCGCTTTCTAGCACATCTGTTCGCCTTGCCAACACGCCGATGATGACGAAGCAGAAAATAAAAGCTTATCCATTATCAAGAACGGTGTTCGAACAGCCCGCGAGTGCCCCGCCGGGGCCAACCTTGCGAAGACGAACGCGACGTTTGCACACACCTGGGTGGCATTCTCGGTGATGCGCTGGCACCGGCGACTGCTGCGCGTCTTGCTCATCCTGCTGCTGGCACCGACGCTGATCATCCTCGTCTACCGCTTCGCTGATCCGCCGATCACGCCGCTGATGCTGATCCGGCTGGCCGAGGGCGAAGGTCTGGACCATCGCGCTGCGCCCCTCTCGCGCATCTCGCCGAGCCTGATCGCGTCGGTTATCGCTTCCGAAGACAACCTGTTCTGCGAGCACTGGGGCTTCGATGTGGCGGCGATGCGCGGTGAATTCGACAGCTGGCTTGCCGGCGAGCGGCCACGCGGCGCCAGCACGATCACTATGCAGACCGCGAAGAACATCCTGCTGTGGCCGTCGCGCGACCCCGTCCGCAAGGTGCTCGAGGCCGCGCTGACGCCGCAACTGGAAGTGCTGTGGAGCAAGCGCCGCATCCTCGAGGTCTATCTCGGCATCATCGAGTGGGGACCCGGCCTCTATGGCGCAGAAGCGGCCGCGCGCCGCTACTTCGGCAAGCCGGCGTCGGCCCTGAACGCCCGCGAGGCCGCGCTGATGGCAGCGGTGCTGCCCAATCCGCGCGAGTGGTCGCCGGTGCGCCCGAACCGGCTGGTGGCCGGCCGCGCCGCCCGTATCATGCGCCGGACGGGGCAACTGGGTCCGCTGCTCGACTGCGTCGCGGGTAACGACCGCCACGCCAACGCCGGAAGTGCGCCCGCCCGCGGCCGGGATTGGGCCGGGATTGCGTCCGGCCCCGGCGCGTATTAGCCTGTGCCGATGAATCTCAGGCTCGCCGAAGCGGAGTCGCGACGCTGGTTCTGGAGGCCGGCCCTCGTCGCTGCGGCGGGTGCCCTCGCCGTTGTCATCGCGATCGGGATCAACGTCTGGCAGGGGCGTGACATCGACCATGCCAGCCACGTCCCTGCCCCCGGCGTCGTCCCTGCCCCCGGCGTCGTCCCGCCATCCGCCGATGCGACGCGGCGCCCCTCCCCCTCATCGCTCCCCGCCTTCGATGTGGTTCGGATCAACCCGCAGGGGGATACGGTTATCGCCGGGCGTGCCGAGCCGGGCGCGGAGGTGGTGCTCCGGGACGGCGACGAAGAGCTTGGCCGGGTGACCGCCGATGCCCGTGGCGAGTGGGTCTTCCTGCCGGACAAGCCGCTGCCGCCCGGCGCGCATCGCCTGCATCTGCTGATGCGGGACACCGGCGGCACCCAGGCAACTTCGGCGGAAGAGGTCGTGGTAATCGTCCCGACGCCGGGAGACGACATCGCCGGCCGCCCGGCCGACGGCTCGGCGCAGCCGCTCGTGCTACGCGTTCCCCGCGACGGCGGTCCCACCGCGGTCCTGCAGAAACCGCTAGCGGGGACCACCGATACCGCACTCGGCGTCGATTTTGCCGACTGGCAGAATGGGCAGCTGGCCCTGGGTGGGCACGCGCCGCCGCAGGCGAAGCTGCGGATCATCATCGATGGCAGACCGGCCGGGGAGACGACCGCCGATGCCAGCGGGCGCTGGCGCCTCGCCCCACCGGGCGGGATTACCGCCGAAATGCATTCGCTGACCATCGAGCAACTCGATCCGCGCGGCAGTGTGACGGCAAAGTCGGCGGTGCGCCTGGCGCTGAAGGACCTCGCGAGCCTCCCCGCCGGCGGAAGCGACGGCGGTCGCGTCGTCATGGTGCAGCCGGGCAGCAACCTATGGCGGATCGCCCGCGCCGGCTACGGCCGCGGCACCGCCTATACGATCATCTTCGATGCCAACCGCGGCAAGATCACCGACCCCGACCGCATCTACCCGGGTCAGGTGTTCCGCCTGCCAGGCGACGTAGCGGCGGACGCACCACAATAGTGAGATCCAGCGTGATCGAGACCATTCGCAAGGCCATCCTCGTTCCGGTCAATCCGGCCGGCCGGCCGTTCATCGGCGGCTTCGCCCTCGCCGCCCTGCTGCTGTGGATGATCTCGGGCTTCCTCGGCATCCTCGGCCTGATCGCCACCCTGTGGTGCGTCTACTTCTTCCGCGACCCCGACCGCTATACCCCGGTGCGCAGCGGGTTGATCGTCAGCGGCGCCGATGGCATCGTCAGCGCCGTGGAGCCGGCCGCACCGCCCGCCGAGCTCGGCCTGCCCGACCGCCCGCTGACCCGCATCTCGGTATTCCTCAACGTCTTCGATGTGCACGTTAACCGCCTGCCGATCGACGGCACCATCGGCGCCGTGCGCTACCGCCCCGGCAAGTTCCTGAATGCCGCTCTCGACAAGGCCAGCGAAGATAACGAGCGCAACGCCGTGCGCATCGACACGCCGGATGGCGCCGTCGTCGTCGTGCAGATCGCCGGCCTGATCGCCCGCCGGATCAAGTGCTGGATTCGTGAGGGCGAGGCGGCCAAGGCCGGCGCCCGCTTCGGACTGATCCGCTTCGGCAGCCGGGTCGATGTCTATCTTCCGGAAGGCGTCGCCGCGCTGGTGGCGCCGGGACAGCGCTGCATCGCCGGCGAGACGGTGATCGCCGATCTGCGGGCGCAGGAGCCGGCGCGGTTGGTGGAGGTACGCTGAGGTGACATTTGCGGGGGGACCAAGCCAGCGGCAGGAGCGCCGGCAGCGGCTGAGGGGCCTGCACATCAATCGGATGATTCCCAACGTCATGACCCTGCTGGCCCTGGCAGCGGGGCTGAGCGCCATCCGTCTGGCGCTGCAAGAGCGCTGGGAACATGCGGTCCTCGCCATCCTCGTCGCCGGCATCCTCGACGGTCTCGATGGCCGCATCGCCCGCATCCTCAAGGGCGCGACCCGCTTCGGCGCCGAACTCGATTCCCTCTCCGACTTCCTGTGCTTCGGCGTTGCGCCGGCGTTCACCCTCTACCTCTGGTCGCTCCAGCGGGCTGACCGCATCGGCTGGGGCCTGGCGCTGCTGCTATGCATCTGCTGCGCGCTCCGCCTCGCCCGCTTCAATGCCGACCTCGACGAGGAGAACCGGCCGCTGTGGACCCGCAACTTCTTCACCGGTGTTCCCTCGCCGGCGGGAGCGGGACTGGCACTTTCGCCGATGGTGCTGTCATTCCAGATCGACGCCGCCTTCGTCCGCCATCCGCTGTTCGTCGGCTGCTTCGTACTGGTCACGTCGCTGCTGCTGGTCAGCCGGGTGCGCACGTTCACCTTCAAGAAGGTCCGCATCGCACAGCGCTGGGTTCTGCCGGCGATGCTCGGCGTTGGCCTCTACCTCGCCCTGCTGTTCAGCACGCCGTGGTCGACACTGACGTTGACGATGGTCGCCTACGTCGCCTCCATTCCGCTCAGCATGCGCAGCTACGAGCAGCAGCGAGCCCTCCTCGCCGGCAGCGAAGCAGACGCAGCCGCCGGCGAGCCCCGCCGCTGAGGACCCTGCCCCATCGCCTCATCGCCAGCAGGATCCCTCCTCTCTCCAGCAGGCCTCTGCTACTGACGGGCTCAGCGGTCCGGTTGCCGTAGCGATCCGTCGTCCGTCCGTTTTGTCGCCGCGCCCGTGCCTCACCTAAGGCGCATCGTGCGGCGGGTCGTCCTGCATCACCAAGCATGGCTTGCAGTTGGCTCCAGAGGTTCCGCCTGTCGGCCGCGTTAGTCACCCGGATAAGTATTAACATAGCTGTCGAGTATAATGTTAATGGCGCATCATGTTTGAATGTTGCAATATATCCTTTGCCGAGTTATGTTTCCCGGGGGGTGTTAAGTAACATTCCAATATGGGCAAGCGGTCTAACAGTAAATTGGCTCGCTTACGGAGGATTATACTGTGAAAATAATACTATCTGGCGAGACGTGGTCAGGTATGATGCGGCTAGGCGCGGGCGTTGCCACGACCACAGTATTGGCCGGAGTACTCTTGGGATCGATGCCAAGTGGCGTCGTTCTGGCCGCCGACCCTCAGATCGTGCAGAAGGGCACGCTCACCGGGGTCATTCTACCGAAACAGACTAGTCAGGCGGAAACGATCGACTTCGCCAATGCCAAACCCATGCCGCTCCCCAAAACGACCCTGACGCCGGCTTCGCTGCAGAGTGCCCTGCTGGATGCACAGCCGCTGGGACGGCCGGGCGGGGTTGCCGGCAAGCAGGGGAACGGCCGCCAGACGCCAGAGATTTTGGTGCCTGCCAAAGCAATCTCCGAGAGCGATGCCAACGCCGTCGCGCCGGAAGCATACGGAACATCGAACCATCCGTTTACCACCAGCCGCGCCAATCCGACGGGCGGTAAGGTGACCAACCTTTATCCGTTCCGTGCTGCTGGCAAGCTGTTCTTCAATATCGGTGCCAGCACTTATCTTTGTTCAGCATCGCTGATCAAGAAGGGGCTGGTCGTTACTGCCGCGCACTGCGTCGCCAACTTTGGCGCAAGGCAGTTCTACTCAAACTGGCGATTCGTGCCCGGCTACGATAATGGCGCCGCGCCCTACGGGACATGGACGGCGGCGAACGCCTGGGTGCTGACCTCCTACTTGAATGGTACGGAAGCCTGCGCCCAATACGGCGTCATATGCCCGAACGATGTCGCGGTCCTCAGGCTCACCCCCAAGTCGGGTGCCTATCCCGGCACCCAGACCGGCTTTTATGGCTACGGCTGGAACGGATACGGATTTACACCCACCAATCTGGCGCAGATCACCCAGCTCGGCTACCCGGTCGCGCTCGACGGCGGCCTGCTGATGGAACGGACCGATTCTTACGGCTTCGTCAGCAGCAGCAACTCCAACAATACCATCATCGGCTCGCTGCAGACGGGTGGATCGAGTGGCGGCCCGTGGCTGGTGAACCTTGGCGTCGCGCCGACCCTGTCGGGAACCACCACGGGTTCCGGGGCCAACCGCAACAACGTCGTCGGCGTCACCAGCTGGGGTTACGTCAGCACCGCCATCAAGCAACAAGGCGCATCGCCCTTCACCAGCAACAACATCGTTCCGCTGGTTACCGCCGGATGCAACGGTAGCACCGCCTGCTAACACCTCCCCTGGCATCCCCTGGGCGGCCTGCAACCCGGCGGTTGCAGGCCGCCTTGTCGTGTTCAAGACCCTCCACAGCGCCATCGGCGCGCTCGCCAGACTTTTCGGCGATCTTCTGTGTGCTGGTTGACACTGCCGCTGCAAGCGAAGCGGTATGCCTTCGGGGATGGTCCCCACCGAGGCATTTCCATGGAAACAAACCGGGCAGCGGGTACGGCGCACCGCTGCAAGCACGCCGTCGTCATCGGCGGCAGCATCGCCGGGCTGCTGGCCAGCCGGGTGCTGGCCGAGCACTGCGAGCGGGTGACGCTGGTCGAGCGCGACCGTTTTCCGGACACAGCCGTTCCGCGCAAGGGCCTGCCGCAGGCCCACCACCTGCATGTCCTGCTGGCGCGCGGCCGCGAGGCTCTCGAAGAGCTGTTCCCCGGCATCGGCGAGGAACTGGCCGCCGCGGGCGCCGAGATGATCGACGCCGGACAGGACATCGCCTGGCTGACCCGGTCCGGCTGGGGCGCGCGGTTCCGCTCCGAGATCTGCTCCTTCGCCTGCAGCCGGCCGCTCGTCGATCATGTGCTTCGGCGGCGGGTCACCGCCATCGGCAACGTCGCGATCAGGGAGGCGAGCGAGGTGACCGCGCTGCAATTCACCACCGACGCTCGCCAGGCCGTGGGCGCGGTCGTCAGCCGCCGCGACCGGAGCTCGCCCGGCCGTGAGGAGATCGCCGCCGACCTGATCGTCGATGCCAGCGGTCGCAACTCGCGGACGCCGGAATGGCTGAAGGCAGCAGGCTCCGCCGTTCCGGAAGAAACCGTGGTCGACGCGCACCTGGGCTACGCGAGCCGTCTCTACCGGCGGCCGGACGCGGCATCCGCCGACTGGAAATGCCTCTATGTGCAGGCGGCCCCGCCTGAGCGGACCCGCGGAGGCGTCGCCTTCGCCATCGAAGGCAACCGCTGGATCGTCACCCTCGGCGGCATCGGCGGCGATTATCCGCCGACTGCCGAGGCCGGTTTCCGGCAGTTCATGGGCAGCCTTGCCAGCCGCGAGCTGGCCGATGTCGTGGAACACGCCGAGCCGCTGTCGCCGATCGCCGGCTTCCGCGCCACCGAGAACCGCTGGCGCCACTACGAGCGGCTCGCCGCCCAACCCGAAGGCCTGCTGGTGCTGGGCGATGCCGCCTGCGCCTTCAACCCGGTCTATGGCCAGGGCATGACCATGGCGGCGCTGGGCGCGCTGGTGCTTCGGCAGAGCCTGCGCCAGACCTTCGCCGCGCGGCCGGCAAGCCCCCCTGACGGGCTGGCGAGGCGGTTCCAGCACGCGTTGGCCCACCTCAACAAGGCGCCGTGGTTGCTGGCGACCAGCGAGGACTTCCGTTCGCCGCTATTCGACGGTGCCCGCCCCGGTCTTTCCAGCCGGCTGATGCACCGCTATCTCGACCGTCTCGTCGCCCATACCACCCGCGATCAGGACCTCCGCAAGGTGTTCCTCGGCGTCCTCCACATGGTCCGCCCGTCCGCCATGCTGTTCCGCCCCGACACCTTCGCGAAGGTCATGCTCCGCCCCCGGCCGCCGGTGATCCCGTCATGACCGACCTACCGTCGCTCGCCGCCTTCCCCCTCTACCACCGCTACGCCGACAACGCCGGCGTGCGCCTCCACTACGCCGCCTGCGGCGAAGCCGGGCCGCCGCTGGTGATGATCCACGGCTTTCCCGACTTCTGGTTCACCTGGCGCTACCAGATGCCGTCGCTGGCGAAGCACTATCGCCTCGTCGCCATGGACCTGCGCGGCTACAACCTCAGCGACAAGCCGGCCGCCACCGCCGACTACGAGATGGCCAAGCTGGTTGGCGATGTCGCCGCCGTCATCGGCGCGCACGGCGGCGGCCGTTCTGTCGTCGTCGGCCATGACTGGGGCGGTGCGATCGCCTGGGCACTGGCGACGCTGCGCCCCGAGCTGGTCAGCGCCCTCATCGTCCTCAACCTGCCGCACCCGCTCTGCCTGCTGCGCGAGCTGGCGGCAAACCCGGCCCAACAGGCGGCCAGCGCCTACGCCCGCGGCTTTCAGCAGCCGGGAGCGGAGCAGGCGCTGCGCCAGGACGAGATGCTCGCCTGGATCAGCGATGCCGGCGCGCG
>JAEULG010000156.1 GCA_016793875.1 Rhodospirillales bacterium
GAGCATTCTTGCGACCATTGCTGCCGCCGCCACCCCAACATCGATTTCCGTTTCGGTTGACGGCAGTCCTGTATCCATCACCAAGCCGTGTCCTTCGCCGGCCGACTGGCGCGATTGCTGGATATACTTCCTGATGATCGATCGCTTCGACAACCCGGCCGGCCCGCCCGCCAACCTGCCGTTCGATGCGAAGTTCGGTCGCTTTCAGGGAGGGACGTTAAAGGGCATCCGCAACCGTCTCGGATACATCAAATCGCTCGGGGCCGGCGCCTTGTGGATTACCCCGGTGTTCCAGAACCCGGTGTCGCTGCAGAGTGCGTATCACGGGTATGGCTTCCAGAATCTGCTGAAGATCGATCCACGTTTTGGCACCGCACAGGATTTGCGCGACCTAGTGAATGAAGCGCACGCGCGCGGCCTTTATGTCATCCTGGACATCGTTATCAACCACGCGGGGGATGTCTTCGAGTACCAAGGGCACGGCGCCGAGGCGCCATTCCAGAGCTTCCCCTATTCGATCTTTTGGCGCCGCGAAAACGGTGTTGCCAAGCCGTCATGGCAAACGGCACCGGGTGATATGGCGGGCGATCCGGACCTGACCGAGCAGGCGGCCGTGTTTCCGGACGAACTGAGAGACAACCAGATTTTCCGCCGGCAGGGAACCGCCTTCGGCGAAGTCGGCGACTTCTTCTCGCTGAAGGAACTGGCCACCGACTTCGCGCGCAGATCCGACGAACGTGGCTTGGAGTTTGTCGTCCGCAATACTCTGATCACCGCCTATCAATGGGTCATCGCCGAATTCGACATCGACGGTTACCGCATCGATACCTTGAAGCACGTGGAGCGGGCATTCGCCCGCATCTTCGGCAATGCCATGCGCGAGTATGCCCAATCGATCGGCAAGAAGAACTTCTTTACCTTCGGCGAGGTCTTCGACAACGAAGAGAAGCTGGCGCAATACACCGGCCGTTTCGCCTCCGACCCCGACGATCTCGTCGGAGTCGACGCTGCACTGGATTTTCCACTGTTTTTCACCCTTCCGGACGTCGTTAAAGGATTCAAGCCACCATCGGCGCTCGACGGACTGTTTCGCCACCGCCGAGCGGTACAGAGCGGGGCGACGGGGCAGGGGGTCCTCGTCAGTACTCATGGCGACGCTGGCCAGTTCTTCACCACCTTTCTCGATAACCACGACCAGAAAGCCCGCTTCCGTTTCGCCGACCCGGCGGATCCGCACCGCTTTGACGCGCAGGTGTCGGTCGGCGTCGGCTGCCTATATTCGCTCCTCGGCATACCGGTTCTTTACGGCGGCACCGAGCAGGGGTTGGCGGGCCGTGGCGACAGCGATGAGAACGTCCGCGAGGCGTTGTGGGGCAAGCCCGGTGGGGGATTCGACGAGAGCAATCCGTTCTTCGTCGAGATCCAAAAAATTGCGGCGGTGCGCGTGAACGAGCCGGCCCTGCGCTACGGTCGGCAGTACTTCCGGCCAATCTCCGGCAGTGGGGTCGACTTTGGTATCTCGACGGCAGCACCCGGTATCGTCGCGTTCTCGCGCATCTTAAACGATCGCGAGATCGTCATCGTCGCCAACACGATGACGGCGGGAGGCTTTTCCGGTTTCTGTCTGGTGGATTTCGCGCTCAATCCGAATGGCTACCAGTTCAGCCGCCTCTATTCAAACCAGGCGGCAACCGCTGCTGACCCTGGCCCCTGCGTCACTCGTCCAAAAGGCGCGGTAACGGTGCATTATCCCGATGGCGGAACCAGTGACGGGCCGGTGCGTGCCGTGCCGTTCACTCTGCAGCCGATGGAGATCCAGATCCTCGGCCGTGCTTCGTAACCCGGCAGCCCCGGAGTTGACGGGCGGGGGTGGCGGTAGCCACCCCCGCTTGCCGAGGGGGTCGGTTTCGAAGAGACGAAAGGGGAACGGCTGCGCGTCGGGTCAGTGCGCCGGGCGGGGGCGGATCGCCTCGATCATCAGCGCCAGCCAGCCGGCCATCATCAGGAAGCCGCCGGTCGGCGCGGCGCCGGTGACCGGCACCAAGCCGTAGAGTCCGAACCAATAGAGCGAGCCGCAGAACAGCAAGATGCCGAGCGCGAAGGCGGCGCCGGCGACGTTGGCAATGGTGAGCAGGCGGCAGCAGTCGCAGCGCGACGCCAGCCAAGCGACGCCGAGTAGCGCGAGCGCGTGCGCCATCTGATATTGCACG
>JAEULG010000287.1 GCA_016793875.1 Rhodospirillales bacterium
TCGTCAAGTCGCATCGGTGATTTATCGGGATTTTCCGGGAGTTCTGGCGATAAGTGCTGGCCAGGCAGGTCACGCCGATATCTTGATCCTAAACCGGTTTTCTTACTCATAGGCCGGTGGTGCGATTAATTCTTCCCTATAGAGGGCAATATAGGAGTGTGACGCAGTGTCATTCCACTTCGCACCTTCCCTCTCGTCCGCGCACCGGCAGGGGCAGGCAGGGCGATGCTGGTGGTGATCCAGGGTCAGCCGTTCCTGCGCGAGCAAGAACCCATCCGGCAGGCGGGTCGGGAGGCGGCGACGCCTGCTGGCCGCCCGCAGTCTCGCCTTCGCCGGCGATGCGGTCGGGGTGGTGGTCATGCTGACGCTTGCCTTTGCCGGCGCCCAAAAAAACCTGACAACACTGACGACGGGAGTCCTCTCTTGCGTGAGCTCAAGTTCGCCGCCATCCCCGCCGACGGCATCGGCAAGGAAGTCATCTCCGCTGGCCTCGAGGTCCTCGACGCTCTGGCCGAGTGCGACGGCGGCTTTCGGCTTGCGGTCGAATCCATCGATTGGGGCTCGGATTACTACCAGCAGCACGGGGCAATGACGCCCGAGGACGGGCGCGAGCAATTGCAGCACTTCGATGCGATCTATTTCGGCGCGGTCGGTGCGCCCGACGTTCCTGACCAGTCACCCTGTGGGGACTGCGCCTCGCCATCTGCCAGGGGTTCGACCAGTATGTCGACATCCGGCCGACCCTGACCCTTCCCGGCATCAGCAGCCCGCTCGCTGGCATCGCCCGCGAGGATCTCGACTGGGTGATCGTCCGCGAGAATTCCTAAGGCGAGTGGGCACGTTCTGGACGGCCTGCCTGATGCTCGACCACCTGGGCGAAACCGACGCCTCGATCCGGTTGATGCGGGCCGTCGAGCGGGTAACAGCCAATCCGTCGCGGCACACCCCGGACCTCGGCGGCACGGCGACGACGCTGCAGGTTACCGATGCCGTGATCCGCTCGATCAGGGCCGAGAACCCGTGACCTGCGGGGCAGCGGCGGCGGGAGCGATGGACGGCGGACCGCACCGCTCCCGCTCCACCTGCGATGGCAACAGAAAAGGGCGGGTGCCCTTGGCACCCGCCCCGTAGCTTCAGCACCTGTCGCGTCTGCCGCGCGACTTATTGTCCAAGCAAGGAGTGAGCTACTTGGCGACCGGACCCAGTGGCCAGACGACGCGGCCGTACAGCTCATTGAGGATCTGCGCAAGGCCGGTATACGCCGCGGCAAGGCCGAGCAGGATGCCTTCGTAGCCGGCGATGGTCCGCAGGAAAGTGGTGCCGGTGAAGTCCCCGATGCACAGCAGGCCGAAGGCGATGATCAGCAGGAAGAAGGTGACCTGCAGCGCCTTGTTCAGGCGGAACGTGCCGATGAACAGGACAAACGACATCAGGCCCCAGACCAGCAGATAGGAAGCCATCGCAATTTCGCTCGGCTTCTCGGCAATGCCGAGTTTCGGGAAAATGATGATGGCGGCGAGGGAAAGCCAGAAGAAGCCGTAGGAGACGAAGGCGGTGGTGGCGAAGGTATTGTTCTTCTTCCACTCGAAGATGCCGGCGATGACCTGGCCGATGCCGCCGTAGAAAACCGCCATGCCCAGGATCACGGAATCGATGCCGAAGAAGCCGGCATTGTGGGCGCTCAGCAGGATCGTCGTCAGCGCGAAGCACAGCAGCCCGAGCGGCCCTGGATTGGCGGTGGTATCGGCGATCTTGATGACCGCCGGAACCGCCGGTGCCGCGGCTGCCATCGGAGCGGCAGCAGTGAGTGTCTTGCCATTGCTCATAGTCGTCTCAACTCCCTTCGCCGTTCGGTTGCGCCGGATGCGCCCCCGTTTGCGGCCTTCTCTGTGGTTATGGTTGCAGGCTGCGTTACCAGCCCAGCCAGTCGGGACGAAGCGGGATGGTCGTCTGGTAGACCCGCTGCGCCGTGACACTGCCGTCGTTATAGTCGTTGCGGTAGAGCATGACCGTGGTCGTGCCGCGGTGGTCGCTGCCGGTGAACGTCGATGGCAAGCACACACCGTCCAGCCCGGTCGGCACGTGATCCCGCATCTCCTCGAAGCCCTTCTTGATATTGGGTCCGGTGATCGCGCCGAGTTTGGCGGCGGCCATCATTGCATCCCGCATCAGGAAGGCCGAGCACACCCCGCGGATGTAGTGGGCCGACCGGTATTCCTGGCCGCTCGGATCGGACTCCTTCGAAATCTCGCGGAGCAGCTTCATTCCCAGCACGTCATCGCCCCAACGGGCGACGCTGACCACCCAAACCACGCCGTTGCCGGCGTCCCCCGCCTGCTTTGCCGCCGACTCGTCCCAGCCATAGATGTTGGTGAGAAACTGGGTGGACACGCCCGCCTTGGCGCACGCCTTGACCAGCGCAGCGTTCGACTCGGCGGTATTGGCGAGGAAGGCGAAATCGGCCCGCGACTCTTTGAGCATATCGCATTGCGCCGAGAAATCCCCGGGCGACAGGGCGTAGCGGATCGCCGGCAGCACATCGAAGCCCAGATCGCGCGCATAATCGGTGCACGCCGCTTTCGGCGCGTTGGGATACGGGTGGTTGTCGCCCATGTAGGCGAACTTGGGCCGGTAGAGATCGCCGAGGAAGGTCGAGCCGCGGGCAGCGACGCCCGAGCGCTTCCACTCCTCGGCCGCAAATTGCACCAGCGCCCGGCAGCCGTCGGAGTAGGAGGGGCCGTAGAAGAAGTTGTAGGGTGCCGGCATCGAAGTCCACGGGCTCCGCCCGCTCGGATCGGTCAGGTGTCCTGACGACGAGCCGGACATGAAGACGACGCCATCCTTGCTGACGTATTCGATCAACGCTTCGGTGTCGGCGGTGCCCCAGCCCTGGATGGCGACCGGCTTCGACGTCTCCTTCCACTGCTTGTAGATCTGGATCGCCTTGGCCGGTTCGTAGCCGTAGTCGACGGCGTTGAGGTCTATCGTGCGACCGCCGACACCACCGTGGGCATTGATGAAGGCGAAGGCGTCGGCAACGCCCTGGGCGTAGACCCGGGCGACAGGCGCCGTCGCGCCGGTTTGGGCGACGAGTTGGCCGACGACGACCGGATCGGCAGCGTTGCCGGACAGCGCGCTCAAGCCGAGCATCGCCGCCCCGAGCACCAGCGCGCCAAGACGCTGCGTTCGATTCATCGAACCTCCCCTCCCTCGACCGCCTGACCCGCGCTCGGGACCGACGCTGTCGTTAGTACCCACTTTTTTTATTGCTCTTGCGACGGGGCGGCCTATCTAGCGACACAATCTGCCACCTGCAAATGCAAAAAGCACAAACGCCCCCTGCGTAGGCAGGATGGCTTCCTGGAATGGACCCAAAAGCCACGCACTTTCAGGGAACTGCGGACTTCGCGGCGAAGCTGGTGGGTTTGGCCGGCGGAAAGGGCGGCGGCATGTGGCGCCGGCGTCGGCAGCGACGGCCGCCCGCGAGATCAGCCGCAGGCGTAACCGTAGGCCTCGGCATCGTAGTCGTCGAAACCAAGGAGCGCCCGTGTCTCGGCGAAACCGGGGCTCCCCTCCTCCACCTCGCCGGCCGCCAGGGCCTGCAGCGCCCGCTGCATGGCGCCGATCACCGCCGACAATAGCAGCAGCGGATAGGCAGCCATGGCAAATCCCAGGGCCTCCAGCCGGTCGGGCGGTAGCACCGGTGTCGTGCCGCCGGGCAGCATGTTGGCAAGGTGGCGGCCGGGTGCCTCCCGGCAGACCCGCGCCAGCTCGGCCTCGTCCGCCGGCGCTTCGACGAACAGCAGGTCGGCGCCCTCCGCGGCGAAGGCACGGGCGCGCAGCAGCGCCTCGTCGAGGCCGTGCGTTGCCCGCGCATCGGTTCGCGCGAGGATCAGGATATCGGCGCCCGCGTCACGTGCGTCGCAGGCGGCACGGATGCGCATCACCGCCTCGTCGCGGTCTACCACCTGCTTGCCACGGGTATGGCCACAGCGCTTGGGCATCACCTGGTCCTCGATCATCACCGCAGCGAAGCCGGCGGCGGCGTATTCGCGCACCGTCCGCTTGACGTTCAGCGCGTTGCCGTAGCCGGTATCGCCGTCGCCGATCACCGGGATGGCGACCGCCCGGCAGATGCCGCGGCCCTGCTCGACCATCTCGCCGAACGAGATCAGCCCGGTGTCGGGCAGCGCCAAGCGGCTGGCGGCGACGGCAAAGCCGCTCATGAAGCTGGCGGAAAACCCGGCGCGCTCGACCAGCATCGCCGACAGCGCATCGAAGCAGCAAGGCAGCAGCAGCAGGCGGTCTTTGCGCAGCAGCGTGCGCAAGCGATCGGCAGGAGAGGACATCGGACCGGCAACCTCCTCGAAGACGGGCGGCGGCATGATAGGATGTTGTCCCGACACCATGAAACGCCGCCGCTGCAAATGCGGGGGCGCGGAGGGACAGGAAGCGGTGGAGCCGGCGGTGCTGGCAGAAAAGGCGATGGGTGCACTGGCGCCGGCAGAGATGCTGCTGCGGCTGGGTGCCGCCGCCCTGTGCGGCGGCCTGATCGGCTTCGAACGCGAGTTGCGCGGCAAGACGATCGGCCTGCGAACGGTGATGCTGGTTGCCATCGGCACGGCCGTGCTCACGCTGATCGGCGTCGAGATCACGCTGATGCCGGAGAGCCGCTACAACAGCAGCGGCGATCTCGGCCGCCTGCTGCAGGGGCTGATCGCCGGGCTCGGCATGCTCGGCGCCGGGATGTTCCTGCACCGGGATGACAGCATTCGACTCGCCACCTCCGGAGCCGGCGTGTGGTTGGCGGGTACGGTCGGAATCGCCTGCGGCCTCGGCCTGCTCCTGCTGGCCGCCATTGCCACCGTGATCGCCCTGATCGTCCTCGCTGGCATTGGCTACGCCGAGCGGCATTTTTTCGGCCGCAAGCAGAACGGACAACATTCGGAATGAAGCAGCGTGATGCGACGCGCAGGGCACCCCAGCTCAGGACTGGAAGCGCCGGCTGGCCGCCCGCCGACTCCCGGCTTCGACGGCCTCAGCCGATCTTGAGAATCTCGCGTTCGTGCTGCCGCAGCTTCCGTGCCTTCTTCAGCGCGTCGTAGAGATTGCCGCCGGCGACCGCGTCCAGCATCGCTGCTCCGAGCGACTTGGCGCTGGGGGCGGCGGCGAGATAGCTGGCGAGCAGCTCATTGAACTGCGCCAGATGCCGCGGCCGGTGGTCCTGGAACAGGTAGGCGCATTGCAGCGCGAAATAGATACGGCTCGCCGGCGTGGACGCCTCTTCCGGCTGCAGCACGTCATCGTCGCGCAGAATCGCCGCCTCGTTCTTGACCACCAGCGAGATCGTCCGCCCGCTGGCGTTCTCCAGCACGGCGCCGTTGACGATGACGCGGCCGTCCTTCTTCAGGTGAATGACCAGTGCCATTGACGGTTGCATCCTCGCCGTAGCGACGATATGAGTTGCACCGATGCTCTCATCAGCGGGTTAATAAAGCGCCAACGCGGCGCTCGGCAATGTGAGTTCCGTCACCCGGCAAAAGTTTCCCGGTAGCGGCCGCTGAATTGCCCATATCATATATCGATATCAATATGTTACCTAACTGCGCCGGCTGGCCCCGAGATTGCTCCGAACAGGGGCGTTTCGCTTTTGGGAAGCCGCCCCGTGACCGCTCTGACCGGATCGTCCCCCTGTTCATCGCCGCGCGCGGCCATTATCAACCTATACGAGCGTTATCCAGATGCGGCGCCGTTGCCGAACGCCGGCCCGTTCGCCCGGTTGCTGGTTTCGCACGGGAGCGACGACAATGCCGGACGCCGGGAAGACGGCCATTCTTCATGCCGTGACCCGCACCCGGACTTCGCCTCCGCCACCCACAACAAGCCTGCTGCGGTGGAGCGCCATCGGCCCAAGCCAGCGAACCAGAACGCCGCTCTGTCCGAGGACGGTTGTGATCCGCCGGATGCGGTCTGTGCCAAGCCTGCGCCGGACGTTGACGGCGACTCCCCACCCGCCGACAACGTGGACCCTAGCCCGGTAGGGGCGGATGCGGAAGATGCTTGCTCATCGCCGCCAGCGGCGGACGCCGCCGGCGACGCTGGTGCAACACCTGCGTCGCCGGTGTCTCCCCATATGTCGCCGGAAACGCCCGGCGCCGCGCCGGCCGGCGATGCCAGGGCCACGGGAGCATCGGGCCTGCTGGCGACGGTGGTGCCGCCCGGCAACGCCGGTTCCGCCCATGGCACGCAGGATCCGGCGCCGGCCGTGGCCGCAGAGCCAAACCCGAGCCTTGCCGGCACCCTCCTCCCGGTGCCGGAAGCCAGCGGCGTCGCGGCGCCGCCGTCTGCCACCCCCAACGCCTCCTCCCCCGCGCCGGCAACCGCCACTGCCGGGGCACCAGCAACCGCCGCGACAGTCGCGGCGGTTATGGCTGCCGATCCAGCCGCGATGGCCGGCACTACCGAGCCAGCGCCAGCCGCTGCAAGCGCCGCCGCGGCTGGCGGTCAGGACGCCGATGCCGCCCTCGTCCTACCGCCGGCCGGCAGCGGCGATGAAGGCGTGGACCACGGCACCACCGATCCCGGCAGCAACCCTGCCGCAACCGGCGGGATGTTCCATGCCGCCCCCGCCAGCCGCGGCGCGGGACTCCAGAGCGAGCCGGCGCCCGCCCCCCCGGCCCTGCAACTCGCGGAACCGCTGGTTCGCGCCGCCCGCGCCGGCGTCCGGCGGGTCGAGATCGCGCTGGAACCGGCCGCCCTAGGCCGCGTCGACGTGCGCCTCGACTTCGCCGGTGACGGCCGGATGAGCGCGCTGATCGTCGCCGACAGCCGTGCGGCGCTGGACGCGCTGCGCGGTGATACGCAGACCCTCGCCCAGGCGCTGAGCGAGGCCGGCATCGATTCCGCCGGCCTCGACTTCGGCCTGCGCCATCGCGAGCCGGATGGCAGCGCCGGCGGCTTCGCCGCTGCCCCCGGCCACCGCACCACCCTCCCCGGCGCCACCGCTGGCGAAGCACTGCCTCCGCCCCTCGCCGGCACGGAGGAGTTCACGTCCGGCAGTGCCGGACGCCTCGACATCCGCGCCTGATCGGACCCGAAAGCCCCTTTGACATGACGATCGATGCCACATCCGCCGCGGCCGCCACATCCGCCGCCAGCTCCGCCGCCACCGACCAGACCAAGCTCACCGGCGATCTCAACCGCTTCCTGACGCTGCTGGTCACCCAGCTGCAGAACCAGGACCCGCTGGAGCCGCTCGACGCCAACCAGTTCACGTCCCAACTGGTGCAATTCGCCTCGGTCGAGCAGCAGATCAACCAGAATTCCAACCTGGAGAAGCTGCTGGCAGCACAGTCCGAAAGCGCCCTGTCCGCTGCCACCGGCTACCTCGGCGCCACCGTCGAGGCCAGCGGCACGGCGCTGCCGCTGCAGAATGGCAGCGCCAGCGCCTCGTTCACACTGTCGCAAGCGGCGAAGCAGGCGATCGCGGTTGTCCGCGACAGCAGTGGCAAGACCGTGTTTTCGCAGGCCGTCGAGACCACCGCCGGCAGCCACGCCTTCCATTGGGACGGCCGCACCACCGCCGGCGGCAAGGCCGGCGACGGTATCTACAGCCTCAACATCGTTGCCCAATCGCGCAGCAGCGGCGATGCGCTGACCGTCAAGCAGACGTGGTCGGGACAGGTCACGGGCGTCGGCAACGGGACGTCGGGGGTGCAGCTGCGCATCGGCGATGCCAGCGTTGCGCTGGCGAACGTCATCTCGGTCGGCCGGCCGGCGGGCGCCGCCGCGGACTGATCGCGCCAGAAACATGGGTTTGAACGAGGAGTAACAGAGCATGAGCCTTTTCGGCGCGATGAACGCCGGCGTCTCCGGCCTCGCCGCCCAGTCGAGCGCCATGGCGGCGATCTCCGACAACATCACCAACGTCAACACCGTCGGCTACAAGGGGACCAAGGTCGACTTCCAGTCGCTGGTCACCCGCCAGTCCTCCAGCGGCAGCTACGCCGCCGGAGGGGTCGCGCCCCGGCCACACAGCGGCATCGACATGCAGGGGCTGCTGCAGGCATCCTCCTCGTCCACCGACCTCGCCATCTCCGGCGACGGCTTCTTCCTCGTCAATGAGGCGGCGCAGCCGGGCACCTCCGACCAGTACCTCTACAGCCGTGCCGGCTCGTTCTATACCGACGACCTCGGCTTCCTGAAGAACACCGGCGGCTTCTACCTGCAGGGCTGGCCGACCGACCGCCAGGGTAACGTCATCCTGCCCAGCAACCAGACCGGGCTGACCAACCAGAACACCATCTCCCGGCAGTTCCTCGAGACCATCAACCTGAACCGGGTGGGCGGCACCGCCGACGAAACCACCAACATCTCCATCGGCGCCAACCTGCCCGCCGATGCGGCCATCGGCAACGCCTACGACATCGACGTGCAGTTCTTCGATAGCCTCGGCACCAGCAACCCCGCCGCCTTCACCTTCAGCAAGTCAGCCACCAACCAGTGGGATCTGGGAGTCGAGCCGCCGAAGGGAACCGCCAGCGCCACCCTCTACAATGCTGCCGGCCAAGTCTATCGCAGTACCGGCCAGCTCGAGTTCACCGGCCTGCCCACCGCCGGGGATTCCGTCAGCGTCAACGGCACCACCTATACCTATGGCAGTGCGAGCTGGCCGGCCGGCGCCGATCTGCCGGCGGCGGTCGCCAACCTCGTCGCCGCGATCGGCCACGACGCCGCATTCGGGGCGTCGGGGAGCGGCCTCAACACCGTCGCGTTGAAGGCGGGAACGACCTCGACGGTCGTGCTCGGCGGCGGCAGCAACGCCGCCGGTGCCGATTTCGCCGTCAACGCGGCGGGCTGCTCCGCCATCCGCCAGAGCCTGTTGCCGAGCCCGACGTTTACCGTCTTCAAGCAGGGCTCGCCGCTGTCGCCGGCGATCACCTTCAGCTCCAAGGGCGACCCGGCCGCCTTCGGCGTCACCGAGATGGCCGTCACCGGCTTCGTCAGCGGCGCCGCGTCGATGGACGGCAGCGTCACCGATGTCAAGCGCATCGCCCTCGACTTCGGCTCGCCGGGCGAGGCCGACGGCATCACCCAGCTCAGCGCCGAGTTCACCCCCAACTTCATCGAGCAGGATGGCGCCAAGTTCGGCACCTATAGTGGCGTTACCATCTCGTCCGACGGACTCGTGCAGGCGCTGTTCGACAACGGCGAGCGCCGGCCGATCTACCGCATCCCGCTGGCCACCTTCGTCAACCCGGACGGCCTGGAGGCCAAGGGCGGCAACGTCTGGAGCGCCACCGAGGCCTCCGGCAATCCGACGCTGCGCCATGCCGACAGTGGCCCCGCCGGACAGATCGTGCAGCAGTCGCTGGAAAGCTCGACCGTCGACATCGGCCAGGAGTTCACCAATATGATCGTCGTCCAGCGCGCTTATTCGGCGGCGACGCGGATCATCAGCACCGCCGACGAGATGCTCGACGAACTGGTGCGGATCAAGCGTTAGGGCCGGCGGCGGGTCTCCGGGGCCGCCGGTCGGCATTAACCTCGCTTTCATGTCGCGTCACTACGTTGCCTCCAGACGGGTAGGTCGGGTGATCCGGCCCACCCCTGTCGGGGGCGACTATGGAGACGTTGCGCACGTTCGTCGTCAACCTGGGGCCGGTCCGCATGGCGGTGCTGGCGGGCGTCGCGCTGACGCTGGCGGGGTTCTTCGGCTGGATGATCGTGCGCGCCGCGCAGCCGTCGATGGCGCTGCTCTACGGCGACCTCGACATGGCCGAGGCCGGCAGGATCAGCGCCCAGCTCGACGCGGCGCGGATCTCCTACCAGATCGGCAGCGGCGGTACGGCGGTGATGGTCCCGGCCGACCAAGTTGCCCGCCTGCGCATGACCCTGGCCGAACAGGGGCTGCCGTCGGGCGGCTCGGTCGGCTACGAGATTTTCGACGGCGCCAGCGCCCTCGGCACCACCAGCTTCCAGCAGAACATCAACCTGGTGCGCGCCCTGGAGGGCGAGCTCGCCCGCAGCATCCGCAGCATCAGCGACGTCAAGGCGGCCCGGGTACACCTGGTGCTGCCGCAGCGCGAGCTGTTCAGCCGCGATAAGCCGCAGGCGAGCGCCTCCGTACTGCTGCAGATGCGCGGCCGCGGCCGGCTGTCGCCGGCGCAGGTGGCCGCTGTCCAGCAGCTCGTCGCCTCCGCCGTGCCGGCGCTGGCCATCGACCGCATCTCGGTCATCGACGGCCAGGGCACCCTGCTCTCCGAAGCCGCCAGCGGCAGCGATCCGGTGGCAAACGCCGCCGGCAAGGCCGACCAGCGCCGGCGCGCCCTCGAGGAGCACCTTTCGCGCACCGTCGAGCAGCTCGTCGAGCGCATCGTCGGCCCCGGCAAGGTGCGCGCCGAGGTCTCCGCCGATATGGACTTCGACCGCATCGACAGCAGCGAGGAGATCTTCGATCCGGAGGGGCAGGTGGTGCGCTCGACACAGACTGTCGATCAGTCCAACAGCAACCGCCAGGGTGCCGCGCAGCCAGTCACCGTCACCACCAACCTGCCCGACACGGAAGCCCCCGACGCCGGCGCCGACCGCGAGACCAACGCCGAGAAGCGCAGCGAGGAGACGGTCAACTACGAGATCTCGAAGAAGGTGGTGAACCACGTCCGCGAGGCCGGCACCGTCCGGCACCTGTCGGTCGCCGTGCTGATCGACGGCCTGTGGACGCCCGACGCCGCGGGCAAGCCTGCCTATCAGGCGCGCAGTGCGGCAGAGCTGGAGCAGCTCACCCAACTCGTCCGCGGCGCCGTCGGCTACAACGCCGAGCGCGGCGATAAGGTCGAGGTGGTAAGCATGCGCTTCGCCGAGCCGGAACTGGTGAACGCAGCCGATGCCGACGGGCTGTTCGGCCTGCAGAAGGAAGACATCTTCCGCCTTGGCGAATACGCCGCTCTGCTGGTCCTGGCGGCCGTGGTCCTGATGCTGGTGATCCGCCCGCTCGTTGCCCGGGCATTGGCAACAATGCCGGAACCGGCAGCGGCATCCGCCCCGCAGTCGCCGCTGCTGGCCGCCGCGAGTCCGGCACCTGCCCTGCCTGCCCCGACCCACGCCGGCCCCGGCCAGCTGGCGCTGCCGGCGGCGGCAGAAGAGATGATCGACGTGAACCGCATCGACGGGCGGGTGAAGGCATCCTCGCTGCAGCGGGTCAGCGAGATCATCGACAAGCACCCCGAGGAATCCCTGGCGCTCGTCCGCCACTGGCTGCACGCCGAGCAGTGAGGCCTGCGATGACTCAGATCACGACCGCGACCGGTACGATGAGCGGCAGCGAGAAGGCGGCGATCCTGATGCTGGCGCTCGGCGAGACCCACGCCGGCAAGCTGATGCAGATGATGGACGACGACGAGATCCGCCTGCTCTCGCAGCAGATGGCGCGCCTCGGCACGATCAGCGCCGGGGCGGTCGAGAGCCTGCTGATCGACTTCGGAGAGCGCATCTCCAGCACGGGAGCGCTGGTCGGCACCTACGAGTCGACCGAGCGGCTGCTGTTGCGGATCCTCGAGCCCGAGCGCGCCCGCCAGATCATGGAGGAAATCCGCGGCCCCTCTGGGCGGACGATGTGGGACAAGCTCGGCAACGTCAACGAGGCGGTCCTCGCCAACTACCTGAAGAACGAGTACCCGCAGACCGTCGCCGTCGTCCTGTCCAAGGTCAAGCCGGCGCATGGCGCCCGTGTCCTTTCGTTGCTGCCGGAGAACTTCGCCCTCGACGTGCTGACCCGCATGCTGCGCATGGAAACGGTGCAGAAGGAGGTGCTCGAGCAGGTCGAGCGGACGCTCCGCAGCGAGTTCATGACGAACCTCGCGCAGACCCAGCGCTCGGACGTCCACGAGCTGGTGGCGGAAATTTTCAACAACTTCGACCGCGGCACCGAGGCGCGCTTCATGACCGCTCTGGAGGAGCTCAACCAGACCTCGGCGCAGCGCATCAAGGAATTGATGTTCACCTTCGAGGATCTGGTCCGGCTCGATGCAGGGGGCATGCAGGTCCTGCTACGCCAGGTGGCGAAAGAACAGCTGCAGACGGCGCTGAAGGGGGCTTCGGAGGCGCTCAAGGAGCTGTTCTTCAAGAACATGTCGCAGCGCGCCGGCAAGATGCTGCAGGAGGACATCGCCGCCATGGGACCGGTGCGGCTGCGCGACGTCGACGCCGCGCAGAGCGCCATCGTCGCCACCGCCAAGGCACTGGCCGAAGCCGGCGAGATCGTGATGGGCGGACGCGATGGCGCCGAGGAGATGGTTTACTGAAATGGCCGCGTCCACCGCCCTCATCGAGCGTTACCGCTTCGACCGCTGCTTCGATGTCCTCGCCGCCGGCCGTCCGGCAAGCGGCCCAGCGCCGGCACCGGCACCGGCCGCCGCGGAACCCGGCTTCACCCGCCAGGACATCGAGCACGCCCGCGCCGAGGGCTTCGCCCGCGGCCGCGCCGAAGCCGCCGATGCCGAAGCCCAGCGCCGCACCGCAGAGCAGCAGCGCCTGCGAACGCTCGAATTGCTCGCTGGGGAAGTCCGGGCACTGCGCGATGGCGCCGCCGCCGCTGCCGAAGCCGCGACCGCCGATGCCGTCCTGGTCGCCAACGCCATCGTCCGCAAGCTGATGCCGCGAAGCTGGCGCGAGGGCGGCGCCGGCGAGATCGCCGGGATGGTGCGACGCGCCCTCGCCGGCCTCACCGGGTCACCGGCGATCACGGTGCGCATCGCACCCGAACTGCACCCCACGCTGCAGGCCGACCTGCTGGCGGTAGCGGCGGAATGCGGTGCCGGCGACCTCAGGATCGTCGCCGACAGGGCCATCGCCGCCGGCGACTGCCGCATCGACTGGCCGGGCGGCGGCGTGCTGCGCGACCAGCAGGCGCTGTGGCGCGAGATCGACAGGATCACCGAGGCTGCGCTCGGCACCGCGGTGCTGGCGGAACGCCAGCCGGAAGCCGGGCAGACGGGGGATGAACGATGAGCAGCACCGACGAGACCGACCTGCAGTTGCAGGCCCTGAAGCATCAGGCCGCCGGCGCGCCCGGGCGGATAGCGGCACCGACGGAAGAGCCGGCCGAGCCGCCGCGGACGGCCCAGGACCTGGAGGCCGTCTACGACATTCCGGTGCAGGTCTCGGCGGTGCTCGGACGGGCGACGCTGGAGATCAGCCAGCTGCTCAAGCTCGGCCGCGGCGCCGTGGTGGAGCTCGACCGCCGCGTCGGCGAGGCCATCGACATCTACGTCAACAACCGGCTCGTCGCCCGAGGCGAGGTCGTCGTCGTCGAGGAGCGGCTGGGGGTGACGATGACCGAGATCGTCAAGGGCAGCGGCCGTGTCTGAGGGCCCGGCCCTGACCGACCTCCGGCCGGCGGCGCGGCTGGCCCGGGAGACCCCCACGTCCGGCGGCATCGGCATCGGCGGTTCCGGGGCGCTGCTCGGACTGCTGGCCGGTGGCGCCGTGCTGGCCATCGCCATCGCCCTTGGCGGCCGGGCGCTCGCATTCATCGATCCTTCTGCGCTGCTGATCGTCATCGGCGGCACGCTCGCCGTCCTTTGCGTCTGTTTTTCTCCGGGCGAGGTCGCCGCGATGCTGGCGAGCCTCGCGGCCATCCTGATCGACCGCGCTCCCGATCCACGGGCAGCGGCGATGACGGCGCTGCGCCTCGCCGGGGACGCGCGACGCTACGGGCTCCTGCATTTCGAGCAGAAGG
>JAEULG010000220.1 GCA_016793875.1 Rhodospirillales bacterium
CTGGGTGCCGCCGGTCACCGCCGAGCGGTCGCCGCCGCTCTCGCGGATCACCGGAGCGGACTCGCCGGTGATCGCCGCTTCGTTGACCGAAGCCACGCCCTCGATCACCTCGCCATCGGAGGGGATCAGATCGCCCGCCTCGACCAGCACCCGATCGCCCGGCTTGAGCGCAAGGGCCGAGACCGGCCGCCACGCGGTGTTGCCGGGGTCATCGAGGAGTTTTGCCGTGGTTTCGGTACGCGTCCTGCGCAGCGTCGCCGCCTGCGCTTTGCCGCGTCCCTCCGCCACCGCCTCGGCGAAGTTGGCGAACAGCACGGTGATCCAAAGCCAGGCGACGATCTGCGACGAAAAGCCGAGGCTGGCGCCGCCCCCCATGGCATCACGCACCAAAAGGGCGGTTGACAGCAAAGCAACGACGCCGACGACAAACATCACCGGGTTGCGGGCGAGTTGCCGCGGGTCGAGCTTGCGAACGGCATCGCCCAGGGCCGGGATCAGGATACTGCGGTCGAGCAGCGACAGCCGGCCCGCCTTCTCGCGCTTGCGCGCTGCGGTGAAGGCATCGGCAACCGTCGCATCCGGGTTGCTGAGGTGACTATCCATTGCGGAATCCAATGTCAGTAGGTGATGCCGGTCTGCATCGCGAGGTGTTCGGCGACCGGTCCGAGGGAGAGCGCGGGGAAGAAGGTGAGGCCGCCGACGATCAGGATGACGCCGACGAGGAGGCCGACGAACAACCTGCCGTGGGTCGGAAACGTCCCTTCCGACGCTGGCGTCTTTTGCTTGGCGGCGAGGGTACCGGCGACCGCCAGCATCGGCACGATCATCGCGAAGCGGCCGATCAGCATGGCGATGCCAAGGGTCAGGTTGTAGAAGAGGGTGTTGCCGGTGAGCCCGCCGAAAGCGCTGCCGTTGTTGCCGGTCGCCGAGGTAAAGGCGTACAGCATCTCGCTGAAGCCGTGCGGCCCGGGGTTGAGAATGCCGGCGATACCGGCGGGGATCACCGAGGCGAGCGCGGTGAAGCCGAGGATCGACAGCGGCAGGCACAGGACAGCGAGCATCGTCATCTTCACCTCCTTCGCCTCCAGCTTCTTGCCGACGTATTCGGGGGTGCGTCCGACCATCAGGCCGGCGACGAAGACGGCGATGATGGCGAACAGCAGCATGCCGTAGAGGCCGGCACCGACACCGCCGACGATGATCTCGCCGAGCTGGATGTTGATCAGCGGGATCATCCCGCCCAGCGGCATGAAGCTGTCGTGCATGGCATTGACCGCGCCGCACGACGCCGCGGTGGTGATCACGGCGAACAGCGACGACAGTGCGATGCCGAAGCGCACCTCCTTGCCCTCCATGTTGCCGGCGGCAGGATCGACGCCGAGGGCGGTGAGCGCCGGGTTGGCCTGCGCCTCGGCCCAGTAACAGACGGCAACGCCGATCAGGAACAGCACCGCCATGGCGGCAAGGATTGCCCAGCCCTGCCGCTCGTCGCCAACCATGCGGCCGAAGACGTTGGTCAGGCCGGCGCCGAGGGCGAAGATGAGCACCATCTGCACGAGGTTGGAGAGAGCGGTCGGGTTCTCGTAAGGATGGGCGGAATTGGCATTGAAGAAGCCGCCGCCGTTGGTCCCCAGCATCTTGATGGCGAGTTGCGAAGCCACCGGCCCCTGCGCGATGGTCTGCTTCGCACCCTCCAGGGTGGTCGCCTCGACGTAGGCCCCGAGGTTCTGCGGGACCCCCTGCCAGACGAAGAAGAGGGCGGCGAATAGGGATATCGGCAGCAGCACATAGAGCGTGCAGCGGGTG
>JAEULG010000230.1 GCA_016793875.1 Rhodospirillales bacterium
TGGTTCTTGCGGGTACCGGCGGACCCGTTTCCCCCGCCGATCGCGAACAGGTGCCGGAACTTCCCGTAACGGGCGATCATGGGTGGTTCCAGAAGATTCGCCAATTCGCGCGGTGGGAACAGGACGACCACTTCCATGTCCACCACCCTTCTGTCCCCAAGGCGAAAACGCCTGCGCCCAGACTAAGCCCGTGCCCGCAGGAGACGGTTGCGACGCCTCGCCAGAGGGGCGGCCTTCGGCGGAAGCGTGGAGGCGTTGAAGGCGAGGAAGCCGCCGAAGCCACTGACGCTCGACGACCTCCCGGCCCCTGCCGAGCCATTCTCGGCGGTGCACCGGCTCCAAGGGCAGGATCGATACACAAGTGTCGCGCCCGCTCCGGCAGACGGCGCCGAAGCAGGAGCGGCCCGCCGCGGGCCAGTGGGGAGCTTCCACTAAGAACCGGCCAGGGCTCGGGTGAATTCCTCGATATTGTGCCGGAACATCGCAAGATACGTCGGCGCTGGACCATCCGGAGGGGACAGCGCGTCAGAATAGACCGTGCCGCCGATCTTGGCGCCGGTCTCCTTGGAGATCTGGCTCAGGAGCCGGTTGTCCGACATGTTCTCAAAGAAGACACCCGTGATCTTGTCTTTCCGAATCTGCCTGATCAGCCTGGCGACGTCCGCCGCCGAAGGCTCAGCCTCGGTGCTTACCCCCTCGGGGGCGAACAGCTCGACACCATAAGCCTTGCCGAAGTACTGAAAGGCATCGTGGGTGGTGACGATCTTGCGGCGGGCTTGAGGAATCGCCGCGAGCTTGGCTCTGACCTCGGCGTCCATCGCGTCGATGTCGCGGATGTAGGCTTGGGCGTTCGCGCGGTACACATCGGCGCCCTGGGGATCGGCCGCAACGAGCCCCGCTACGATATTTTGCACGTAGACCTTACCGTTGGCGAGGTTCTGCCAGGCATGCGGATCGTCCACCATGTGCGGCTTTCCGTGGCTGCGCTCATGTTCGCTCGCCGCTTGCTTCCCGTGTTCGTCCCCTTCCTCTTCCATTCTCAGCGGCCTGATGCCCGTGGTCGTCACCACCGCCGGCCCCTTGTAGCCGGAAGCTTCGATCAGGCGTGGCATCCAGCCCTGCTCCAGCCCCAAGCCGTTGATGAAGACGACGTCCGCAGCGGCGATCGCTCTGGCATCGGCCGGTGTCGGTTCAAACACGTGGGCGTCGCCATCGGGGCCGACCAGGGTCGTGACGTGAACGCGGTCGCCGCCCACCGTCTTCACCATATCGCCGAGAATGCTGAAGCTGGCGACGACATCGAGTGGCCGCTCGGCGGCCTGCGAAGAACCGGGTAGGACGGCAGCACCGATCGAAAAGACGGCGACGGCGCCCAGCCTTAGAACGTGCCGGCGGGTGAGCATGGTTATTCTCCTTGCAACCGGGTTAGGCTTTCAGGTGTCTTCGGCGGAAGAGGCGGACCAGCACGCCGTCCCGTCCGCCGGCCAGTATGGAAATTCCACAGAGTCCTCCGGCCATCAGGATGATCGCCGGCCCGGAGGGCAAATTCGCGTGGTAGGAGAGCAGCAGGCCTGCGTAGCTGGCCACGACTGCGATCAGCAAGGCCGCGAGAATCATGCTCCATATCTGGCTCGCCCAGAAGCGAGCGGCGACCGCGGGCAGCATCATGATGCCGACCACCATCAACGTGCCGAGCGCGTGGAAGCCGCCCACCAGGTTGAGAACCACGAGGGCGAGAAAGATGAGGTGAACGAAGGGCCCTGAGACGCCGGCCACCCGCAGGAAGCCGGGATCGAAGCACTCGGCGACGAGACCGCGGTAGATTGCCGCCATCGCGAAAAGGGTAAGGGTGGCGATCGAGGCGATCAGGCGAAGAGCCGCATCGTTGAGCGCCAGCACCGTTCCGAACAGGATGTGCATCAGGTCAACGCTGCTGCCGCGCATCGAGACGATGAGCACGCCGGCCGCGAGGGAGATCAGGTAGAAGGCGGCGAAGCTGGCATCTTCGCGCAGCGGCGTGACCCGCGAGACGAGACCGGCCAAGAGTGCCACGATCAGGCCTGCGGTGAGGCCGCCTGCCGTCATCGCCCCGAGGGATAGCCCGGCGACGAGGAAGCCGACCGCGGCGCCGGGCAGAATCGCATGCGCCATCACATCGCCCATCAGGCTCATGCGACGCAGCATCAGGAACACACCGACGGGAGCCGCTCCGAGCGCCAGGGCAAAGCAGCCGACGAGCGCCCGGCGCATGAACGAGAATTCCAGGAATGGGGTGAGCAGGAGGTCGGCAAGCGTCATCAATCCGCCCTCCGGCACAGGTCGGCCGCTTCGTCCCAGGATTCGCAGAGTTGGCGTGCCCGCAGCAGGTTCGCCGGCGTCAGCACCTCCGCCGTTCGGCCCCACGCGATCGGCTCGCGAGAGAGAAGGAGGGCTTCGGGGAAGTGTTCTCGCACCAGATCGAAATCATGCAGAGCGGCCACGATCGTACGGCGCTCACCATGCCAGCGCAGGATGAGCTGCAACAGGTCGGCCGTCGTCCGCATGTCGATGGCGGTAAAAGGCTCATCAAGCAAGATCAGTCGAGCGTCCTGCAACAGCAGGCGCGCAAACAATACCCGCTGAAACTGGCCGCCCGAGAGAGAGCCGATCGGCCGCTGTTCGAACCTGTCAAGTCCGACAGCCGACAGTGCAGCCTCGACACGAGCCAGCCGTGATCGGCCGACGGCCTGAAACAGACCGATCTCTCCCCACAGTCCGAGGCAGAGCACGTCAATCACGGTGATCGGGAAGCTGCGGTCGACATCGGCCTGCTGCGGCAGGTAGGCAATATCATTGCGGGCGAGTCCGGGTATGCTGATCTCGCCGTCAAGAGGCTTGAGCATGCCGACGATGCCCTTCAGCAGCGTCGACTTGCCCGCGCCGTTCGGCCCCACCACGGCGGTGAGCGATCCTTCCAGAAATGCGCCGCCCAGATGGTGGACGGCCGGATGCCGATTGTAGCCGAGCGTGAGGTCGGTCAACTGGACCAGGGCGGAGGCGACGATGGCAGGAGCGATGCCGTTTTTCACGATGCTGCCCATAAAACGGCGAGCCAAAGCACGGCGACGACCGCCGCCGCCCAGGCAAGACGCGTAGTCAAGCCGAGCCTTAACGGCGAGATCGGCCGTCTCGAACGAACCGACGGCGGTTTCTGGATCAAAGAAGTGTCTGCGTCCCGCAGTTGCGTCACCGCGATGATGCCTCATCCCCCACGACGGTGCGCCGGCAGGGAGCGCAGGTGCCGATGAACTCGACGGCGGTGCGGGAGAGGAGAAAACCCTCGGCCTCGCACCAATCGTCGACGAACCGGCACAGGCGCTGGTCATAAACCTCGTCGACGCGGCCGCAGGCCTCGCAAATCGCAAAGCAGACGTCGTCGGTGTGACGGGGATGGGCGCATACCACGTAGGCGTCCAGCGCTTCGAGGCGATGGACGAGGCGCATGTCGATCAGCGCCTTCAGCGCACGATAGATGGTCGCCGGCGCACTGACGCCTTCCGGGCGCAGCCGGTCGAGCACGTCGTAAGCCGATATCGGTCGTCCGAACTCTCGCAGCACCGCCAGCACGCGGCCTGCGTTGCCGATCGGTTCCTTCGCGGCCGCTTCCATCGGCGTCGTCGCTGTACCCAGGCCCATGTCGCCACCCCGTGCTGCTGTAATGATATGTTATAGCATATCATCACAGCAGCACGGCAAGGTTCCTCTACGCGTTCGCGACGGTCGAAGAGGTTTCATGATGGGCCGTCTCGCCACCGCGCCGGGTTCGGTCTCGACGCCTTTCCCATCGGGGACGCTCGCGCCGTGCGGGCCACTCTGACCAAGTAACGTTGCGCGCGGGGAAGTCTGGCGGATCCGGTGCTCGCTCGAACTCCGCGGATTCGCTTTCCACGCCGGTTCGCATCGAGGTGGATCGCTTGGTCGGTCGATGCACGCTGCAGCAAGTTCGCTGGCTATGCGATAGTTTTTCTTTTCTGTCAGGAAACTAGCATGGGGAGAAGCGGAAACGGGTGACAAGCTGCGTTTCACGCTATCACCACCACTCGCCAAAACCAGCGGTCAGCGACAGCCGACGACGGCCGGTAGCACGGCCGCCGAAGGATCGTAGCAATCAGCTATGGGGAATGACGCGGATGAGCGTGTTGACGGCAACTCTTTTCGCATTTACTTCCATCGGATAAACGGCGATATCAATTCCACAAATTCTTTCGTCGTGCGCGCTTTATACGCTTTAGCTATGTCCGCTGAAAGATACTCTATGGCTTGTTTTAGTCTGTCTGAAATAGCTACGCCCATCAATATTTTAAGTATAAGCGCAAGGTGCCTCTGGCAGATCGGATTAGTTAGTTTTTGGTTTATATCTGTTGTGAAGAAACACGAAATACACTGGACAACGCCATCGTCATCCAAAAGACCTAGAAATTGGTCGTAAAGAGGCAAGCCCGCCGGGCTCACTCCACTCCGGTAAGAGAGCCCACGACCTAAGCGGCACGAAATAATTATAGGAATAAGCGTAGGCAGCAATTCCTTCGGAATATCTGTTGATTTCCTGCAGTATGACAAGATATCCTCAATATACTGGGGCTCGTGGTAGTAGTTATCCCAGCCATGATGGGCCTCGCGAAGCTGGACTGCCAGATTATATAACGCGACAATTCTTGCAGGCAAGGACTCAAATGCCTTGCCATCTACAATATCCAGAAATTCTTGCCCACGCTTTTGTCTTTGTTCGTCTAGGTTCGTGCGGTATCCATCGATCATCGTCCCCACATGATATTTCAAACGATCTTCGGAGTGACTCCAAAGAAAAGGTGAAAAAATGCGAAGAATTTGGTCTGTGTCAGGCGCCACGAATATACCAAAAAACGTGATCAGCAGATTGTGAACATGTGGAAGCGACAAGTTCTTCAGCTCAGCTGCAAAGCGATCACGAGTGGCGTCGTCAACAACTGTTGTTCGCTCTTTGATGTTGTTAGTCAAGGAGCGAAT
>JAEULG010000299.1 GCA_016793875.1 Rhodospirillales bacterium
CGTACGAACGAGACATGTCGCCGGCTTACCAAGCTACCGGGGGTCGGGCCGGTCGTGGCTACTGCGATCGTCGCCGCCGTTAACCAAGGCCGACAGTTTCGCTCGGGCCGCGAGATGGCAGCCTGGATCGGATTGGTACCGCGACAATATACAACCGGCGGCAAACCCCGGCTTGGCGGCATCGGACGGCGCGCCAACCACTACCTCAGGCGCCAGCTGATCCACGGCGCGCGCGCTGTCGTGGGCCGGCTGTCCAAGCATGACGACCGGCGAGCAAACTGGCTGAAAGCGCTGGTGGCCCGCCGCGGCTTCAATCGGACGATTGTTGCCCTCGCCAATAAAACAGCCCGGATCGCCTGGGCTTTGCTGAACCGACCGGAAGCTTATGCCGCTCCGTGAGACCGCAGCGCGCTGTCGGTCTTCTCCGGAGGCGTGACCGAATGCGAGGTGATTCCTGATGGTTCGTCGGCAAGGACCGCAGCTTCGAAGCCTGATCTACGACAAGGCCGACGCGGCCGATCATGTTATGAGGCCGAGGCAGCGGACTCCCATCAAGGCCAGGAGCGCAACCGCTCCAGCAACAGGCCGGATAGATTCGCGCATCCCGCGCCGATGCTTGATGGATTCAGCTTGCGGTGGGAGGCGTCCATAGATTCGCGCATCCCGCGCCGATGCTTGATGGATTCAGCTTGCGGTGGGAGGCGTCCATAGATGTCAATCGGCGTTGAAGATTGACCCTGGATGGGCGTTCAAAGTTGACCCCTGCTATGGGTTGTGCAGGTAGCGAACGGGAGGGACCCGCGCGCGGCGCGCAGTGCCCCCATGAGCGACGGAGCGGCGCGCGTGGGAGGGGCCTGTTTGCCCACCTGTGCAACCCGCGGGGGTGGGGTCCGGGGCGGGGGGATTTTCGGGGGTCAGGCGCGGTTTTTGAGCCGCCAGGACTCGTTGCCGGTCTCGACGATGTCGCAGTGATGGGTGAGCCGGTCGAGCAGGGCGGTGGTCATCTTGGCATCGCCGCCGAACACGGAAGGCCATTCGGCGAAGCTGAGATTGGTGGTGAGCATGATCGAAGTGCGCTCGTAGAGCCGGCTGATCAGGTGGAACAGGAGCTGGCCGCCGGACTGGGCGAAGGGCAGATAGCCCAGTTCGTCGAGGACGACGAGATCGAGCCGGGTGAGATGATCGGCGATGCGCCCCGGCTTGCCGGCGCGGGCCTCGGCCTCGAGTTTGTTGACGAGATCGACGGCGGTGTAGAACCGGGCACGGGTGCCGCCCCGGATGCAGGATCGGGCGATGGCCACGGCGAGATGGGTTTTTCCCGTGCCGGTGCCGCCGACCAGCACGACGTTGCGCTGATGGGCGAGGAAGCCGCCGCCGGCGAGGTCGCGGACCAGGGGCTCGTTGATCGGTGTTCCCGCGAACTCGAACCCTGTGAGTTCCTTGGCGAGCGGCAGCTTGGCGAGGGTGATCTGGTACTTGATCGAGCGCGCCTGCTTCTCGGCGATCTCGGCCTTCAGCAGGTCGCCGACGATGTCCTGGATGCTGTGTTGGCGCTTGATGCCGGCGGCCACGATCTCGTCGAAAGCCGCTCGCATGCCGGTCAGCTTGAGCGCCAGCATCAGCTCGAGCAGTTCATGCCGTTCCATGGGCCGGACCTCGCAGCAATCGGTCGTAGCGCGCGCAATCCGCCGCCGGCTGATGGCGGAGCCGAAGCGCTTCCGGGGTGAGGACGGTGACGGGAGAAACGACCTCGCGCTGCCGGGCCAGGATGTTCAGCACCACGTCGCGGCTGAACAGGCCTGCCGCGAGCGCCTCGGCGCAGGCGGCCTCGACCGACGCCAGCCCGTCGGTCAGGACGGCACCCAGGATGTCGACCATCTGCCGGTCGCCGTCGGGCACGGACTTGAGCTTGCGGCGCACCCGCTCCAGCGCTTCCGGCAGGAGCCAGGCCTGGAACGGTGCACCGTTCCGCAAGGCTCCCGGCTTCCTCGCCAGGACCGGGACGTAGTGCCACGGGTCGAGCACGGTATGATCGCGGCCGAACCGGCGTTCGTGCTCGCCGACGATCTCGCCGTTCTGGCGGATGACGATCCGTTCAGCGTAGGCGTGCAGCGTCACCGGCCGGCCGACGGCCTTGGCCATCACCGAATAGCGGTTGTTGTCGAAGCGGACGAGACAAGTCTTGGAGACCGCCAGCACGGTCTCGTGGAACCCGTCGAACGACCCGGTATAGGGCACCAGGTGCGACCGTTCCGCCTCGAACATCTCCCAGACGGTGAGCGACTTCATCTCGGGATGCGGCTGCTTCTGAGCGTAGGCGACGCAGCGTTCGACGAGCCAGCGATTGAGTTCCTCGAAGCTCTTCACCTCGAGCCGGGGCGTGAAGAACCGCTCGCGCACGAGCCCGACCTGGTTCTCGACCTGCCCCTTCTCCCAGCCCGCCTGTGGCGTACAGGCGGTCGGATCCACCAGGTAATGGGCGCACATCTGCTGAAAACGGCGATTGAAGACCCGCTCCTTGCCGACGAACACCGTCTCGACCGCCGTCTTCATGTTGTCGTAGATGCCGCGCGTGCAGGTGCCCTTGAAGAACGCGAAGGCCCGGTCATGGGCGTCGAACACCATCTCCTGGGTCTCGCGCGGATAGGCCCGGACGTAGAGCATCCGGCTGTGGCAGAGCCGGACCTGGGCGACCTTCACCACCATCGTCACGCCGTCGAGCACGACGACCTCGTGACTCCAGTCGAACTGGTACGCCTCGCCCGGCGCAAAGCTCAGCGGCACATAGGCGTCGACCGGTCCCGCCGCCTCCCGGCGCTGCCACGCCCGCGCATAGCGCCGCACCGCGTCGTACCCGCCGGAATAGCCCCGCTCCTGCAGCGCTTCGAAAATCCGGATCAGCGTCAGCTGTTCGCGCCGCGGCTTGCCCCGGTTCGCCGACAGAAGCTCGTCCAACGCTTCCTGCCATGCGCCCAGCTTCCGCCGCGGCTGGACCTCCCGCTCGTAGCTGAACGACGTTTCCCCCGACCGAAGAACCTTCCGAACCGTGTTGCGCGATATCTTCAGAGTCCGCGCGATCTCCTTGATCGAGCGCCCCTCGACAAAATGCGCCCGACGAATCCGGCCGATCGTCTCCACAACCAACATCCCCCGTACCACCCTCCGGCGAAAAAGGCGGTCTGTCCCAGTCAACAAGGGGGGTCAATTTTCAACGCCGATAACCCCGCAGCAGGGGTCAACTTTACACGCCGAATAACACCATCCGGGCGACCCCCAAATCACCGATCAGCCCATGGAGTCAGAGCCGGCGGACTTCGTCAACAGGCTGATATGGTTCCGTGGCGTACATGACAAGGTGACGGAGGACGGAATTTCTTAACCTCTGGCCAAGGAGTCGCTGAGCCGCTATCGCGGCATATGGTTTCGGAGCGATCTCGACGAGAAAGCTGAGCTCGCTGTTGGGGAAAAAGCCATCTCTAATCATTCTTCCCCAATTGTCGATGAACGCTTTTTTGGTCGTAAGTCTTTCAGCTAGCTTGTGAGGAAGACCTCCGTTCCAGAAAAATGCTTTATAGAGCTCCAGACCATCCGTACTTGACAAATCATAGTAGTGACGTATCGCGGCGTGACTGAGAATGTCGACGTTACACCAGTCTCTAAAGAGCTTTCGGCCGCGATCGCTAAACACCTCGTTGTCAGTGAGGAACAAGATCGTCCCACTGTTCCTTTTTCCACACCCTCGGATCCATGATATGAACATCATTTTTCCTATCTACCTTATAGATGTCGCTGCATCAACACAGCAAACCATTAGCGAATACTCGTGCCCAGTTTGCTATGGGTAGAATAGGTGAAAAATAATTCCACGCAGATTATAGCATATGATGCTGTTTACAGCAATTTAAGCCGGTTAAACTCAATAAATAGTTACGATGCCCTGTGCCAGAGTCAGAGCGTACTGTCGCGGTACCGTCGGAACCGAAGGACCCTGACGGCCATTCGACACGCTGAGCGAGCCGCAGAAGGCGGAAGCTGACCTTGCTCCCGGATTCCGGACCGGCCGGTAACGTACCGACCGATCTGGAGGGATGTGATGACGAAGCAGAGGAGGAGGCGATTTTCGCCGGAGTATAAGGAGCAGGCGGTTGCGCGCCTTTCGGCGCCGGGAGCAACGCAGGCGAGCGTTGCGGCTGAGCTTGGGGTGACGCCGACGCAGCTGAAGAGCTGGCGGCTTGAGCTGGAGGCCGCGGGTTCGGCCTCGGCGATCGAGCGGCAGCAGGCCGAGGCGGGCGAACTGGCGCGGCTGCGCCAGGACAACAAACGTCTGAAGGAGGAGGTGGAGGTTTTGCGCAAGGCCTCGGCTTTTTTCGCTCAGTGGGCGGCGAAGACATGAGCGCGAAGCTCGCCTTCATCGCCGCCCAATCCGGCGGTCGAGCGGCTGTTAAGCACCATCGGC
>JAEULG010000003.1 GCA_016793875.1 Rhodospirillales bacterium
CATACCTACGGGCTCCCGGTGGTGATGACCAACTGCTCGAACAACTACGGGCCGCGGCAGCACGCCGAGAAGTTCATCCCGACGATCATCCGCTCGTGCCTCGCCGGAGCCGGCATTCCCGTCTACGGAACCGGCAGCAACATCCGCGACTGGCTCTACGTCACCGACCACTGCCGCGCCATCGATCTGGTGGTCCGGCGCGGCCGGCTGGGCGAGAGCTACAACATCGGCGGCAACAGCGAACTTTCCAACATCGAGCTGGTGCGCCGCATCTGCACCATGCTGGACGCGATGGTCCCGGCCGAACGGCCGTACGATACCCTGATCCGCTTCGTCACCGACCGTCTCGGCCACGACTGGCGCTACGCCATGAACATCGACAAGATCGGCCGCGAACTCGGCTGGTCGCCGACGGAATCGCTGGAAAGCGGCCTGGAGAAAACCATCGCTTGGTATGTCTCGCGCGCCGGCTCCGCGCCCGCCAGCGCAGCCTGAGCGCCGCTTCCCCGCTTGCGGCTCGGCAGGCCGCCCTCAGGGCGTCGGGATGTCGGCCGCCGTGCGTTCACGGCCGAAGGCGGCGGCGCGCCACAGGTACCAGCTGGCGATCGAGCGGTAGGGCTGCCAGCGGGCGCCGAGATCGAGCACGTTCGCCCGCGTCGGCTGCACATCGAGGCCGTATGTCTTGCGGACGCCGGTGCGCACGCCGAAGTCGTCGGCCGGCAGCACGTCGAGGCGGCCGAGGGTGAAAATCAGCAGCATCTGCACCGTCCATGCGCCGACGCCGCGGATGGCGACCAGCCGTTCGATCAGTATCGCGTCGTCCAGCAGCAGCGCTGCCCCCCGGTCCGGCACCAGCCCCTGCTCGGCGTGTGCAGCGATATCGCGGATCGCCGCCACCTTGGCACGGGAGAAACCGACGGCGCGCAGGTCGTCCTCGGCGAGACCAAGGATATCGGCAGGAGTCGGGAACGGGGCGTCGAAGAGCGCGAGGAAGCGGCCGAGGATCGCCTGCGCCGCCTTTCCCTGCAGTTGCTGGTGAGCCACCGCCCGCACCAGGCTTTCGTACGGCGAGCGCCGCCACTCCGGCACCAGGGTGCAGGCGCCGACCCGCTCGATCACGCCGGCCAGCACCGGATCGCTGTCGGTGAGCCGCTGCACCGCTTCCGGCAGCGCGCGCACAAAGGCCGCCTCCTCCTCTTCAGCGAGCATGGCCGCTCCGCCCCCGCGATCCCGGCGTGCTCGGCAACCGTTTCAGGGTTGACCAAGCGACCTGTCGCGCGTTTGGGCCGAGGTGCGCATCCGCGGCTCGACCGGGCGCCGGCGGGACGCTATGGTCGCGCCCTCCTGCCGATCTTCCGGTTCTCAGAGGCTGTTCCGTCATGTCCGATCCGATCCGTCGCGCGCTCGTCTCCGTCTCCGACAAGACGGGCCTCGCCGAACTCGGCCGCTTTCTCGCCGCACGCGGCATCGAGGTGCTGTCGACCGGCGGCTCGGCGAAGGTGCTGGCCGAGGCCAGCGTACCGGTAATCGAGGTCGCCGCCTACACCGGCTTCCCGGAGATCATGGACGGCCGGGTAAAGACGCTGCAGCCGAAAATCCACGGCGGGCTGCTGGCGGTGCGCGGTGATCAGCAGCACGAGCGCGCCATGGCCGAGCACGGCATCCAACCGATCGACCTGCTGATCGTCAACCTCTACCCGTTCGCAGCGACGGTGGCCAAGGGCGCCGGCTTCGACGAGTGCATCGAGAACATCGACATCGGCGGCCCGGCGCTGATCCGCGCCGCGGCCAAGAACCACGCATTCGTCACCGTCATCGTCGATCCCGCAGACTACCCGGCGCTGATCGAGGCGATGACCGCTGGCGCCGATGCGACTACGGCGGCGTTGCGCCGCCGGCTGGCGGCGAAGGCCTACGCCCATACCGGGGCCTACGACGCCGCCATCGCCCGCTGGTTCGCCGGCGTCGAGGGCGAGACGTTTCCCCAGCATCTCACCATCGCCGCGAGCCTCCGGCAGACGATGCGCTACGGAGAAAACCCGCACCAGGCGGCGGCCTTCTATGCCACCGCCGACGCCCGGCCGGGGGTCGCCACCGCCCGGCAAGTGCAGGGCAAGGAGCTGAGCTACAACAACCTCGCCGACACCGACGCCGCCTTCGAGTTGGTCAGCGAGTTCGCCCCGCCGGCCGTCGCCATCATCAAGCACGCCAACCCGTGCGGCGTCGCCATCGGCGCCACGCTAAGCGACGCCTGGAACAAGGCGCTGGCGTGTGATCCGGTCAGCGCCTTCGGTGGCATCGTCGCCCTCAACCGGCCGCTCGACGCCGCCACCGCCCGCGGCCTCGCCGCGCTGTTCCTCGAGGTGATCATCGCGCCCGAAATCGACGACGAGGCGCGCGCCGTGCTGGCGGCGAAAAAGAACCTGCGGGTGCTGGCCACGGGCGGCCTGCCTGACCCGAAAGCCGGCGGCCTCACCTTCCGCTCGCTCGCCGGCGGCATGCTGATGCAGGAGCGCGATACGCAGACGCAGCCGGCTGAGACCAAGGTGGTCACCCGCCGCGCGCCGAGCAATTCCGAGCGCATCGACCTGGAATTCGCGTTTACCGTCTGCAA
>JAEULG010000038.1 GCA_016793875.1 Rhodospirillales bacterium
ACTGGGAAGGAAGCGGCGGCGTTAGCCGCGCAAGGAGGCTGTGCCGCGTCCTTTTTGCTGGTAACGCAACGTCGCTGTCGCGCGCCCCTTCAGCAGGCTGATTGCTGCCGGACTTCCTGGGAGGCGGGACTCGTGCCGCCAAGTTCCCGACGCAGCGTCGCCATCAAGACTTGCGGGTCGATCGGCTTGCGCAGCAGGGTTTGCGCCGCAAAGCGCTCAGGAATGACCTCGGCGGCATAGCCGGTGACGAAAATCACCGGCACGCCGCTCGCCAGCAGCCGGTCGGCCACCGGATAGCTGGTATCGAAGCCGAGGTTGATGTCGATGATCGCCCCGGTCAGCGTCTGGTCCTCGGCAAGTTCGAGCGCCTGCTGGAGGCTGCCGACCGGCCCGCTTACCTCCAGGCCCGCCTGCGACAGCAAGCGGTGCAGTTCCATGGCGATCAGTGGTTCGTCCTCGACGATCAGGACACGGCCGTCCGGCATGGCGGGCGCCGATCCCGCGGGTGCCTGCATTGCTTGCGCGGCTCCGTCTTTTTCGCGAAGGCTGAACGGGCCGTGCACCGGCATCGTCAGCGTGCAGGACAGCCCGGCGGCGATATAGTTGCAGGTGGCAGAGCGCCCGGCGCCGGGACCGAAGACGTTGGACATGAGCCGGGCACCGAAGCCCCGGTGGCTGACCCGCCCGACCGCAGGGCCGCCCGTTTCGGCCCAGTTGAAGGTCAGCGTGTCGTGCAGCACGTGCCACGAAATGCGAAGCCGGCCACCCTCCCGCGATAGCGCACCGTGGCGGGCGGCATTGGTTGCCAGCTCATGAATCACCAGGGCGAAATCCAGGGCATCCTTCGGACGCAGGGTGAACTCGGGGTCGCCCTCGATGGCGATCGTTCCGCTGGTATCGATGAACCGCCCCAGCTCGTCGGTGACGATCTGGATCAGGGTGGCGCCGGACCAGCCCTGGCGGCTGAGCAGGCCGTGGGTTCGCGCCATGGCGCTGATCCGGCCTTGCAGCAGCGCCGCGTATTCTTCCTTGGAGGCAGCGCCGCTGCCGGTCAGCGAGACCATCGAATGAACGGTGGCGAGGATGTTGCGCACCCGGTGGTCGAGCTCGGACATCAGCAGCAACTGGCGCACCGCTGCCGCCTTGCGATCGTCGATATCGAAACAGACACCGATCCATTCGCGAATGCTGCCATCGGTATTCAGCACCGGGACGCCACGCGCGTGGTACCAGCGATAACGTCCGTTGTGATTGCGCACCCGGTACTCGATCTCAATCGGCAGCCGGTTGCTGATGGCGTGCTTCCATTTGACGCTGGTTGGCCCCCGGTCGTCAGGATGCAGAACGCTGATCCAGCCTTTCCCGGCATACTGCGCCGCAGTCTGCCCGGTCAGTTGCGACCAGTGGTGCATATGGAGGATGGCGCCGCCGGCGTCGGCGGTCCAGACGACCGAAGAGATGGCCTCCGCGAGGCCGCGATAACGCTCCTCGCTCCGTTTGAGGCTGGCGGCAGCATGCTTCTGTGGGGTTAGATCAATGACGAAGCATACCCAACTGAGCTCCGTCGTTTCAGCGACAATCCGTGCCGCCCCGATCAGGACCGGCACCCGGCCGCCATCCTTGCGCAAGAGGTCGCGCTCGACAGGGGCGATCTCGCCATGGTCGCGCAGGTTTCGCATCGCGGCGCCGTCGAGCAGGGGATCTTCCGGCCGGGCGATGCGCCGCAGCGGGATACCGCCCGCCTGCAGTTCGGCAAGGTCATACCCCAACATGCCGAGGAAGACGCCGTTGGCCTCGACGATCCGCTCGCCTTCGGCAATGACGATACCGATCAGGTTGGAATCGATCAGCCGGCGGCTCTTGCGCTCGCGTTTCTCCATCTCGGCGCGGCTGTACTCGGCAAGCTCGCGGGCCCGCCGCTCCCGTTCCAGGCTCAGCCGGGTTTCCACCTGGCGCCGATAGACGGTGCCTGCTTCCTGTAGCGCCCGCCGAACGTCGGCGACCTCCGCCACCGATTCCCGCATCGCCGAAGGCACCTCACCGCGGACGAGGGCGTCCGCCCCGCTCGCCAGCCGCTGCAGCGGACCGGAGATACTCCTGCCGATCGTCAGCGCCGCCATGATGGCGAGCAGCAACGAGACGACACCGCCGGCGGCGAGGATCAGGGTAGCGCGGTTGACCGGGTCGTTGAGGGTGTGCAGCGGAACGATGGCCACCGTCACCCAACCGGTCAGGGGAGACCTGCTGTGAGCGATGACGGACTGCCGGCCGCTGTCGCCAGCGCCCTCGATGAGGCCGCTGTCGTCGGTCTCCGATGACTGTTGCCAGGCGTCGATGGAGGGGCGGCCAATGTCCCCGCTGGCGCTGCCGGCGCGGGCGATCTCACGACCTTCCGCGTCGGTCAACATGAACGTCCAGCCCGCCGCCCGCTCCTGCGCCGCCAGCAGACGCCCGAGCCGCTCCGCCAGTAAGGTGAGGCGAAGCTCATAGAAGACATGGCCGTCGCGCCAGACGGGGAAGCTGACGGCGACGGCCGGGCCTTCCGGCACGCTGCTGTGGAACAGGCCGGAGAAGGCCGGCTGGCCGGTGGCGAATGCCCGGCTGCTGAGTTCCGGCGCGCTCATCTTCGGCGGCGCTTCTCCGTACGGGAGCCGGGTATTGACGAGCTGCTGCAATTTCTGGTCACCGACGACGATCCAGCCGTTGAATGGCTCGGCGACAGCGGCCGCCTGGGCGTAGAACCCGGCAAGATCGTTCTCCCGCAGGCGGGACGACAAAGCGAGCACCGAAAGCGCCGTTTTCGCCAACTCCATCTCGCGATCGACCCGTTGCGAGACGGAGCGCACGGTTTCCTGGAGGTTGCGGTCGGCAATGCTCCGGTGGAGCTGTACATTCCAGGCGCCATAGGCCGCCACGACCAGGAGCAGCGGCGCCAGAACGCCGACGACCAGCCGCAGCAGGATTACGCGCATAGGCAGCGGCGAGCGCTGCATTGATGGCTGGGGGTCATGCCGGGTGGTTCTCGGCAACTGCAGCAGGGGCTGCGCCTCGCTGACCTGCTCGCGATGCTGGCTGGAGAACCTTGCCATCAGCCGGGGCTCCCTGCGATGGCGGCCGACCCCGCACCGGCAGCCACAACCGGAGGTGCCGGATTGACGCTCGCCGGCATGGCAGCTCTTCCGACGCGGGCAAGACGATGGCCCGCCGCCTTAGCGGCGCGCGGCCGGCACAGACAGGTTTCGGGACAAGCCACCCCGCGACGCCGACCGGTCAGCCCACGCCCTGGGCGCGGTGACTGACGGTGCATCGCTCGGGAACGAAGCCGGTCCGGCGGGGCTGTTCAACCGGTTCTTGGTCCAATGGCCGCCACATTCCCTGTTCCTAGACACCGATCAACGACAATTCAACGGGCGAGCGCTTGCCAGGAACCACAGTGATACCGCCGTCGCTGACATGGTAGCGCTGGCGGTCGATCT
>JAEULG010000043.1 GCA_016793875.1 Rhodospirillales bacterium
CACATCGGCTCGCAGCTTACCGACGTCGGGCCGTTCCGCGAGGCGTTCCGCCGGGTGCGCGATCTGGTGGCGATGCTGCGCGCCGACGGTCTGCCGCTGCGGACGCTCGATCTCGGCGGTGGCCTCGGCATCCCCTATGGCAACGAGGGGCTGGCAGTGCCGCCGCCGACGGATTACGCGCACGCGGTGGCGAGTACGGTCGGCGACCTCGGCTGCCGGCTGATCTTCGAGCCCGGTCGGATGATCGTCGGCAACGCCGGCGTCCTGCTTACCCGCGTCGTCCGCGTTAAGGAGGGCTCGACCCGCACCTTCGTCATCGTCGATGCCGGAATGAACGACCTGCTGCGGCCGGCCCTTTACGAGGCATGGCACGCCATCGTGCCGGTGCGGGAGCCTTCGGCCGGCGCCGCCCTGCGTGAGGTCGATGTGGTCGGCCCGATCTGCGAAACCGGCGATTCTTTCGGTAGTGCCCGCTGGCTGCCACCGGTGGCAGCCGGCGACCTGCTGGTCATCCGTACCGCCGGCGCCTACGGCCGGGCGATGGCTTCGGCGTATAACGCCCGGCCGCTGGCACCGGAAGTACTGGTCGACGGCGCCGCCTGGGCGGTGGTGCAGCAGCGGGTGAGCGTCGCGGCGATGTTGGCGAGCCAGCAGCTGCCGCCGTGGCTGGTGCCCGCGGGAGCGTACCCGGCTCCGACGCGGCTGGCGGAGCAGGCGGGATGATCAGGCCGCGCCGCGCCGTGCCCGCGAGGCCACGGGATTTCGGCAGCCGACGCTATCGCCTGCTGGTGGGGCTGGCCGGCGCGGCGGTGTTGTGGGAGCGGGTGTGGCCGCGGCTGTGGCCGTTCGTGTGCATCGCAGGCGCCTTTCTGGCGGTCGCGCTGTTCGACCTGCTGCCGCACCTGCCCGAGTGGCTGCACACCGCGATTCTGGTGGCTTTCGCACTGGCGCTGGCCGCGGCGCTGGCCTGGGCTTGGCCCGCCCTGCGTCCGGTCCGACACTCAGCGGCGCGGGCCCGACTGGAACGGGACAGCGGCCTCGCCGACCGGCCGCTGCAGGCGATGGCAGATCACCTCGCCGCCGGCTGCGACGATCTTCTTGCCGAGGCGCTATGGCGGCACCACCGCCTGCGAATGGCAGCTCTGATCCGCCAGCTGCGCGTGCGCTGGCCTGATGCGGGCATGGCCCGTCATGAGCCGTGGGGCATTCGCGCCGGCGTGCTGCTCCTGCTGGTCGTCGCCGGCGTCGCCGGCTCCGCCGATCCCGTCGCGCGATTGTCGCGAGCACTGGACTGGCAGGCGGGTGGCAGCGGCCAGGACGGCACCGTCGAACTATGGGTCACACCGCCGGCCTACACAGGTCTGGCACCGATGTTCCGCAGCACCGCCCGGACGGCCGATGCGGCCGGCGCTGGCCCGCTCTCCGTCCCCACCGGCAGCACGCTGCTGGTGCGGGCGACGGGCGTGAGCCGCGCCCCCGACCTTTTTATCGCCGGCACCGCAGTGCCGTTCGCCGGCCTTGGCGAGAACGACGGCAGGAGGGCGTGGCGCGTCGAAGCGGCGGTTACGGCAGGCAACCAGATCACCGTGCGGTCCGGCCGACGGGAGCTGGCAGCGTGGCCGATCACCGTGGTTGCCGACAGCCCGCCGCGAGCGGCGTTTGACACTGCGCCCAAAGCCCAGGCCGAGGGACTGCTGGCTCTCGCCTACCACGTGGCCGATGATTACGGCGTCAGCGAGGTCGCCCTGGTGATCGAGCCGGTCCCCGCTGCGGCATCCGCCGGGGTTTCGCCGCTGCGTGTGGCGTTGCCGCTCGCCACGCCCGGAGCGCCGGAGACGACCGGGTCGGCGCTGCAGGATTTCTCGGCGAGCCCGATGGCCGGGCTGCCGGTGCTACTGCACCTGGAGGCCAAGGACGCGGCGGGGCAGGTAGGGAGCAGCGATCGGGTAGAGGCGGTGCTGCCGGAACGCGAGTTCAGCCACCCGGTTGCCCGCCAGCTGGTGGCGATGCGCAAACGCTTGGTTGGTCCTGCGCCTTCGGCTAGGGAGCGCTCGTTGGTCGCCGCGGAGCTGGGCGGAGTGACGACGCGACCGGAGGCCTTCGCGGGCGATATCGTCGTCTCG
>JAEULG010000085.1 GCA_016793875.1 Rhodospirillales bacterium
AAAAGGTGGGAGGGGGGGCACCGAGGCGACGGCACGGGGGAACCACGGAAGGCTGGGATACCAGAGGTCGTCAGCTAATAGTGAAAGAGGGGGAGTTGGTATGGTGAGTTTGAGTGTTGGTGACCTTTGTGAGGGTGTAGATGCTCTGGCGCCGCTTGCGGTGGGAGGACAGAAGTCAACAGCCGATCTTTTGCCAGTAACGCTGATTGATTCACGCTCGCTGACAAGGGAAGCGCTGATCGTGCTGCTCGAACGAACGAAGCGCTTTGACGTCAACCCGGTTTCAACGGCGACCCAACTGCTCGACGAAGACGCAGTCGCCGCCGGCAGCGTCGTTCTTTTCAACCTCGGGTTTGGCTCGGTTACCGACCAGGCCGTTCGCGATGACATCGCGAGCCTGAGGGCAGGCGTAGGGACTGTCCCGGTCCTTATCATTGCGGAAAGCTCTGCGCCCGAGGACGTGGCTGAAGCTTTGAAGCTGGGTGTTCGTGGATACGTTCCCACGACGCAGAGTTCGCGCATCCTCTTCGAGGCGCTTAGCCTCGTACATGCGGGCGGTACTTTTGTTCCGGCCGACGTCGTCGCGCACGCACTGAACCAGCAGCACCCGCCGCAGCGCGCCGAGACGGCCGCGGGCGAGGAACGTGTCCATCTCCACGGCCTGACGCCGCGCCAGCAGCAGGTTTTCGAACTGCTCCGCCAGGGCAAACCGAACAAGGTCATCGCCCACGAGCTGTCGTTGCAGGAAAGCACGGTGAAGGTGCACGTGCGGCAGATCATGCGGAAGCTCAGGGCCAGCAATCGCACCCAGGTTGCCTTCATCGCCGCCTGCGACGCCAAAGTGCCTTACCACGGCCACAGCTGACCGGCCTGCCCCGTCGTTTCCTTCCTGTCACCGAACCATCCCTTCAATCCCGCCATATTGACACCGCGCAGCGGGCCCGCATCCTTCGGGTCCCGCTGCGGCCGTATCTCAGCCCTGACAATCCGCCCGGGGGGCGGGCGCAGGCAACCGATCGCGACCCCGGTCGGTGGCCCGTTTTCTTGGCACGGGATCGGTTGGTTGCCGTGGCGCCTGGCTTGATCCGCGTGCGGACCGCGGGTATAAGCGGCGCTTCTCGCGACGTCCCATAGCGTGCGGTCCGGCGAAAAGGGCATGCCCAGCCGCAAAACGATGTCGCTCCCGGCCCTGTGCCGGGCTTATCGCAAGTGAAAGGTCGAACCGAAATGCCCAAGCTTAAGAACAAGTCGGCGGCGAGGAAGCGGTTCAGCTTCACCGCCACCGGCAAGATCCGGGCGAACGTCGCCTGCAAGCGCCACAACCTGCGCAAGCGGCCGCAGAAGATGAAGCGCCAAGCCCGGGGCACCTTCGTCCTGCCCGATGCCGCGACGATCGTCGCCGCCAAGTATTTCCCGAACCGGTAGGAGCGCATCCCATGGCTCGGGTCAAACGGGGCGTTACCGCGCACGCCCGTCACAAGAAGGTGTTGGAGAAGGCCAAGGGCTACCGCGGCCGCTCATCGACGTCGTTCCGCATCGCGCTGGAGAAGGTGGAGAAGGCGCAGCAGTACGCCTATCGCGACCGCCGCAACCGCAAGCGGACGTTCCGCGCCCTGTGGATCCAGCGGATCAACGCTGCTGTCCGCGAGCATGGCCTCACCTACTCGCGGTTCATGGACGGGCTGAACAAGGCCGGCATCGCCGTCGACCGCAAGATGCTCGCCGACATCGCCGTCAAGGAGCCCGATTCGTTCGCGGCGCTGGTGCGGCATGCCGAGGATGCGCTGACGCCGGTACCGGCCTGACCGCCGAAGCTCCGCCGTCTCCAGCCACCGCCGGGATGGTTTCTGCAATGCAGGACGTGGACGCGCTGCGCAATGCGCTGCTGGCGCAGGTCGAGGCCGCCGATCTCGACGGCCTGGAGCGGCTGCGGGTCAGCGAGCTCGGCAAGAAGGGCCGCATCACCCTCCTGATGCGCGATCTCGCCGGTCTCGATGCGCAGGCGCGCCGCGAGCGCGGCAGCCATCTCAACCGGCTGAAGGAGCAGGTGGCGAGCGCGCTGGAGGCGCGGCGGGCGGCGCTGGCCGATGCCGCCCTCGACGCCCGCCTCGCCGGCGAGAGTATTGATGTCACCCTGCCGGTGCGGCCGGAGCCGCAGGGCCGCATCCATCCCATCAGCCAGACCATCGATGAGGTCGTCGCCATCTTCGGCGAGATGGGCTTTGCGCTCGCCGAAGGACCGGACATCGAGGACGACTGGACCAACTTCGGGGCGCTGAACATCCCGCCGGAGCATCCGGCGCGCCAGGAGATGGACACCTTCTACCTGCCCGGCGAGCGCGACGGCCGCCGGCTGGTGCTGCGCACCCACACCTCGCCGGTGCAGGTGCGCACCATGCGCAGCCAGCGGCCGCCGATCCGCATCATCGCGCCGGGGCGCACTTACCGCTCCGACTACGATGCCACCCACTCGCCGATGTTCCATCAGGTCGAAGGGCTGGTGATCGACCGGGTGATCGACATGGGTCACCTGAAGGGCTGCCTGATCGCCTTCCTGCGCGCCTACTTCGCCCTCGACGACCTGCCGGTGCGCTTCCGCCCCAGCTACTTTCCGTTCACCGAGCCGTCCGCAGAGGTGGACATCGGCTGCGCCCGCGAGGGCGGTACCTTGCGCATCGGCGCCGGCCGCGACTGGCTGGAGATTCTCGGCTGCGGCATGGTCAACCCCGTGGTGCTGGAGAACTGCGGCATTGATCCGGGGCAGTGGCAGGGCTTCGCCTTCGGCATGGGGCTGGAGCGCATCGCCATGCTGAAGTACGGCATCCCCGATCTGCGCACCTTCTTCGAATCCGACCTGCGCTGGCTGCGGCATTATGGCTTTGCCGCGCTGGAGCAGCCATCGCTGGTAACGGGGCTGTAACGGCGATGAAGTTCCCGCTGTCCTGGCTGCGCCGTCACCTTGACACCGATGCCGACCTCGCCACCATCGCCGCGCGGCTGCCGATGATCGGCCTGGAGGTCGAGAGCGTCGAGGATCGCGCCGCGGCGCTGGCGGGCTTTGTCGTCGCCGAGGTGCGAGACGCGAAGCCGCATCCCAATGCTGACAAGCTGCAGGTGTGCACCGTCGATATCGGCAGCAGCACCCTCCAGGTCGTGTGCGGTGCGCCCAACGCCCGCGCCGGGCTGAAGGGTGTGTTCGCGCCGGTCGGCTCGGTGATCCCCGGCGGTGGCATCACTCTGAAAGCGGCGAAGATCAGGGGCATCGATAGCGCCGGGATGCTGCTGTCGGAGCGCGAGATGGCCCTGTCCGACGAGCATACCGGCATCGTCGAGCTGGCGGCTGACGCCGTCGTCGGCACGTCCGCCGCCGCCGCCATGGGGCTCGACGATCCCGTCATCGATGTCGCCATCACCCCCAACCGCGGCGACTGCCTCGCCGTCCGCGGCATCGCCCGCGATCTCGCCGCCGCCGGCCTCGGCACCCTGCTGCCGCTCGATACGGCGCCAGTCGCGGGGAGCTTCGCTAGCCCGATCGGGGTGCATCTCGACTTCCCGCCCAAGGCGGCAACCGCCTGCTCCTACTTCGCCGGCCGGCTGATCCGCGGCTTGCGCAACGGGGAGACCCCGCAATGGATGCAGCGGCTGCTGCTCGCCGCCGGCCTGCGGCCGATCTCGGCGTTGGTCGACATCACCAACTTCCTCACCCTCGATCTTTGCCGGCCGCTGCACGTCTTCGATGCCGACAAGCTGGCCGGCGGGCTGCACGTTCGCCTCGCGCGCGGCGGCGAACGGCTGGCGGCGCTGAACGGCCGGGAGTATGACCTCGCCTCGAGCATGACGGTGGTGGCCGACGACGCCGGGGCGCAGGCGCTCGGCGGCGTCATCGGCGGCGAGCCCACCGGCTGCACCGCCGAGACCACCGCGGTGTTCCTGGAATCGGCGCTGTTCGATCCGGTGCGCACCGCCGAGACCGGCCGGGCGCTCAACATCGCCTCGGACGCCCGCTACCGCTTCGAGCGCGGCATCGATCCGACTTCGGTGGCCTGGGGGCTTGAGATCGCCACCCGCCTGATCCTGCAGATCTGCGGCGGCGAGGCTTCCGACGTGGTCATTGCCGGGGGTGCGCCGACGCCGCGCCCCGCCATCGACTTCCGCCCGGCGCGGGTGCGCACGCTGGCCGGCGTCGATGCCAGCGCCGCGGAGTGCGCCGGCACTCTCGGAGCGCTCGGCTTCACCGGCAGCTTCGCCGGCGAGCAATGGACGGTGCAGACGCCGCAGTGGCGCAACGATATCGTTGGCGAGGCCTGTCTGGTGGAGGAAGTGGTCCGCCTGCTCGGCTACGACCGCATTCCGGAGACGCCGCTGCCGCGCAGCCAGGACCTGCCGCACGGCGCGCTGACCCTGGCGCAGCGGCGGCGGGCCCGCGCCCGCCGGGTACTGGCCGGCCGCGGCATGGTCGAGGCGGTGACCTACTCGTTCATGGCCGAGCGGGCGGCAGTGCCGTTTGCCGGCGGCAACGGACCGCTGCGGCTGGTCAATCCGATCAGCGCCGACCTCGACGTGATGCGGCCGTCGCCGCTGCCCAACCTGATCCAGGCGGCGAGCCGCAACGCCGACCGCGGCCAGCGCGATGCGGCGCTGTTCGAGGTGGGCCCGCAGTACGCCGGCGATGCGCCGGAGCAGCAGGCGAGCGTCGCCGCGGTAGTGCGCACAGCCCGCAGCGGCCCGCGCCACTGGGCGCAGCCGTCGCGCCCTGTCGATGTGTTCGACGCCAAGGCGGACGCGCTGGCGGTGCTCGACGCACTGGGCGTGCGGACGGAAAAGCTGGCGTCGGCGACCGATGCGCCCGCTTGGTACCACCCCGGCCGCAGCGCCAGCCTGAAGCTGGGACAGCAGGTGCTCGCACGGTTCGGCGAGATCCATCCGCGGGTGCTGCGCACTCTTGATGCCCCGGGCCCGGTCGTCGCCTGCGAGATCCTGCTCGATGCCCTGCCGGCGAGCCCGCTGAAGGGGACGGCGCGGCCGCCGCTGGTGCTGGCAGCGCTGCAACCGGTAGAGCGCGACTTCGCCTTCGTCGTCGACCGCAAGGTGGCGGCGGAAGCGCTGGTGCGCGCGGCGCGCGCCGCGGACCGGGCGCTCATCACCGACGTCCGCGTCTTCGACATCTTCGAGGGCGGCGCGCTCGGCGACGGCCGCAAGTCGATCGCGCTCGGCGTCACCCTGCAACCGGCCGG
>JAEULG010000106.1 GCA_016793875.1 Rhodospirillales bacterium
TCCCTGGCGAGGCCGATCACCGTCCGCCGGGTGATGCCGTCGAGGAAGCAGTCGGGCGTCGGCGTGTGCAGCCGCCCGTCCGGCATGACCAGGAAGATGTTGGCGCCCGTCGCCTCCGCCACTTGGCCGCGCCAGTCGAGCATCAGCGCGTCGTTATAGCCTTCGGCCTCGGCCTGATGCTTGGAAAGGGTGCAGATCATGTAGAGGCCGGCGGCCTTGGCGTGCACCGGGGCGCAGTCCGGCGCCGGGCGATGCCACGGCGAGACACGCATGCGAATGCCCTTCTGCCGCGCCTCCTCGCCGAAATAGGCCCCCCACTCCCACGCAGCGATGGCGACCTGGATGGTCGAGGATTGCGCCGAGACCCCCATCATCTCGCTGCCGCGCCAGGCGATCGGCCGGACATAGCCGTTGGTGATGCCGTTGGCCCGCAGCACCTCCTCGCAGGCGCGATCGATTTCATCCACGGAGAACGGCAACTCGAAGCCTAGCTGCTGCGCCGAGAAGGAGAGGCGCTGCGAATGCTCGGTGAGCTTGAAGATGGAACCGTTGTAGGCGCGCTCACCCTCGAAGACGGCGGATGCATAGTGCAGGCCGTGGCTCAACACGTGCAGCTTGGCGTTCCGCCACGGCACCAGCGTGCCGTTGTACCAGATGAAGCCATCGCGATCGTGGTAGGGTTGAGCGCCCATCTTTCCGAACCTTTCCCGGGGTCAGCCTGCGGCAGCAACAATCGTGCGCGCGGCAGCAATCGTTATTGCCAGCCGTATCATCTGCCGTCATATATGTCAATATCACTGCCATATCGCCGGCTTCCGGCTCAGGCTCGTCGGCAGAACTCGCCCATGGCTGACCCAACGCTCTGCCCGCAAAACTCCCCCGGCCTTGCCCGGGAAGAGCGCCCCCTGCCGGCTGGCAGTGCCCCTGCCACCGATCGCGCGGGCGCCGATGAAGCGACGCTGCGGCAGGCGATCGAGCTGCTGTTCTTCGCCTATCGCGACTTTACCGGCGATGCCGATGCGCTGCTGGTGCGCTGGGGATTTGGCCGGGCCCACCACCGGGTGATCTACTTCATCCGCCGGCAGCCGGGGATCTCCGTCGGCGAACTGTTGGCGATCCTGCGCATCACCAAGCAGAGTCTGGCGCGTGTTCTCAGTCAGCTCGTCGATGAAGGCTTCGTCGTCCAGCGCGCCGATGCCGGTGACCGCCGCCGCCGGCGGCTCTACCTCACGGCGGAGGCCGAAGCGCTGGAGCGGACGCTCACCGACCGGCAGTCCACCCGCCTCGCCGCCGCCTTCGCTGCCGCCGGCGAGACCGCCGTCGACGGCTTTCTCGACGTCCTGCAGGCGATGATCGACGCCGGCGCCGGGGGCATCGCCGCGCCCGCCGGCGGGAATCGCCGGGAGGATGGATGAGCGGCGGCAACCACGTCTATAATCGCCCATGAGCCTGGAATCGCCACATTTGCTGGTCGTCGACGATGATGCCCGGCTGCGCCGCCTGCTGGCGCGCTATCTCACCGAGCACGGCTACCTCGTCACCACCGCCGACGATGCCGCGGATGCGCGCGCCAAGCTCGGCCGCTTCGCCTTCGATCTCATCGTCCTCGACCTGATGATGCCTGGGGAGAGCGGCCTTTCCCTTGCCGCCGACCTGCGCAAGCGTTCCAGCGTCCCCATCCTGATGCTGACGGCGATGGGCGAGCCGGAAGACCGCATCGCCGGGCTGGAGGGCGGTGCCGACGACTACATGGTCAAGCCGTTCGAGCCGCGCGAGCTGCTGCTGCGGATCGGCAACATCCTGCGCCGGACGCCGCAGGCAGACGCCATGGCGAGCGAGGTGCGGATGGGCGACATGGTGTTCCTGCTCGACCGCGAGGAGCTCCGCTGCGGCGAGGAGCCGGTGAAGCTGACCTCGGTGGAAACGGCGCTGATGACTGCTTTGGCCCGCCGGCCCGGCGTAGCGCTGAGCCGCGAGGAGCTCATCGAACTGACCGGCGCTGCTGGCGGCGACCGCGCCGTCGATGTGCAGGTGACCCGACTGCGGCGCAAGATCGAACGCGATCCGCGCGACCCGCGCTACCTGCAGACGGTCCGCGGCCGCGGCTACGTCCTGAAGCCCGACTGACGTCTTTCTCCCGGGTGCGATGCCATGCGTGCGTTGCTGAAGCGCCTGATGCCGCGGGGACTGCTCGCTCGGGCGCTGCTGATCGCGGTCCTGCCACTGATCCTGATGCAGGTGCTGTCCGCCTACCTTTTCTACAACAGCCACTGGGACCAGGTGAGCAAGCAGCTGTCGCTCGGCCTCGCCGGCGACATCGCCATACTGATCGACGCGCTTTCCGCCATGCCGGATCCGGCAAGCCGCGAGTGGCTGTTCAACGAAGCCGAGAACCAGATGGAGGTTACCGCGCGGCTGGAACCGGACGGGATCCTGCCCAACGAGCCGGGGCGGCAGACGGCTCTCGAGGGCGAGCTTCGACGGGCGCTGCTGCGCAAGCAGATCACCAAGCCGGTGCGCATTGACGAGCAGATGCGCAAGGACCGCGTGGTCGTTCTCGTCCAGCTTGCCGACGGGGTGCTGCGCCTGGAGGTGCCGCGCACCCGGCTGTTCAGCTGGACCATCTATGCCTTCGTGCTGTGGACGCTCGGCACCACGCTGATCCTGCTCGGCGTCTCGACCATCTTCATGCGCAACCAGATCCGCCCCGTTCGCCGGCTCGCCCGTGTCGCCGATGCCTTCGGCAAGGGACGCGAGGTGGCGAATTTCAAGCCGCAGGGGGCCCGCGAGATCAAGCTGGTGGCGGTGGCCTTCCTCGCCATGAAAAACCGCATCCAGCGGCAGATCGCCCAGCGCACCGCCATGCTGGCGGGAGTCTCCCATGATCTGCGCACCCCGCTCACCCGTATGAAGCTGCAGCTCGCGCTGATGCCGGAGGATGAGGCGGTCACGGCGCTGCGCGAGGACATCCACGACATGGAGCGGATGCTGGGCGGCTACCTCGCCTTCGCTCGCGGCGAGGGACGGGAAAAGCCGAAGCCGCGTGACCTCACCGTGCTGCTGAGCGAAGTCGTCAGCCGGGCGCGCCGCGGCGGCGGCATGGTCGAGCTCGAGACCGAGGGCGACCTCCGCATACCGCTGCGGCCGAACGCCATTCGCCGGTCATTCACCAATCTCATCGAAAACGCGCTGCGGTTCGCGAATCGGGTGACGGTCCGGGCCTGCCGCCGCGGCGGCGCCATCGAAGTCCTCATCGACGACGACGGTCCCGGCATTCCCGTCGATCAGCGCGAGGAAGTGTTCAAACCCTTCTTCCGACTGGAGGCATCGCGCAATCCGGCGACAGGCGGCGTCGGCCTCGGCCTCACCATCGCCCGGGACGTCGTTCGCAGCCACGGCGGCGATATCGTCCTCAACGAGGCCCCGGCGGGGGGGCTGCAGGTCCGTGTTCGCCTGCCGCTGTAGAAGGACGCACGGGTGGGCGGCTGGTTGCGTCCGATACCGTCCCCGGACCTCGCAGCCCCGGCTGCACCCCCGCCCCGCTCCGTGTCGTCAGTCGGCAGCCACCCGCTGCGCCGCCTGACGGCGCCATAGCCAGAAGATGCAGGCCCAGCTTGCCGCCGTTCCGGCAAAGGCGGAGAGCGCGCGCGCCCAGGCGGCGCCGACGACGCCGAATCCCCAGATCAGCGGTATGCCGGCGGCCAGCGTCAGCACCGCCCGAATGCAGTTGGGAATGAGCTTGAGGTCGGAACGCCCTTCCGCCGACAGGAAGATCGTCGGCGGGTTGTTGAGGGCATCGAAGATCGGGATCGACGCGTAGATCAACAGCAGGGAAGCTGCCGGCATCAGATCGGCACCGAAGCCGGCGCGCACCATCCAGTCCCCGAAGAACACCATGATGGCCGAATAGGGAACTGCAACGACCAGCGTTGCGATGGTGAAGCGAGCGAGGTCCCGCCGCCGGTGGGCGGGGGTCATCTTATCGATACGCTTCGAGACCATTGGCAGCATCAGCAGGTTGAGGCCGACGACGATCTGCAGAAACGGGGCGATCAGGGTCTCGTTGACCTTCAGATAGCCGGCGGCCTCGATCGGCAGCATGACACCGGCGAGGAGGATGACGCCGCTGATGCTGATCTGGGCGATGGCATTTGAAACCACGTTCCAGCGGGCATAGACCCACGTCTCGCGGATGAAAGCCCGCCGCTGGCCACCGGTCGGCCGACGGAAGCGGTGGAACAGGCGGAACGCCTGCACCGTACAGACGACGGCACCGGCGACCGAGAGCATGATGTAGATGCTGACGAGGTTGGCGCCGCCGAAGTACCAGAAGCCGGCAAAGCCGAGGATCACCAGCGCAAGGTTGCCGATGGACTGGATCAGCGCCTTCAGCGGCTGGTTCTCGATATAGAACTGCCGACGGATAAGCGCCTGCATCAGGATGACGTTGCAATAGAACAGCGCTGCGACCAGCGCCCACAGCGCCGTCGCGTTGATATCGCCGGTCGCCTCCCAGACGACGCAGGCGAGTGCCAGCAGCAGCGTCAGGCCGCCCAGCAGAACCAGTTCAGCCACGACCAGAAAACACAGGTAGGCGCCGAGTTCATCGCCGCTGCGCCGCGGTGCATAAATGGACATCGGCTCCAGCAGCGCGCTGAGGCTCAAGGCGCGCAGCAGCCGGACGACAACATCGGTCATCGCGTAGATGCCGAGGATTTCCGGCCCTAGGATGCGGCCGACGAAGAGGCTGGTGGCAAAGCTGGTGGCCGCCGTGCTGGCCTGGTCGCCGATGCTGGCGGCGGCCCTGCCGCCGAAGCGCGTGGCGCCGCGCAGGCGGCTCCCCTTCACCGGCGGCTTCTGCGGTTCGGTCGGAACGTCCTTGCTACTGTCATTCATCCCGGCTGCTCGGAAGATGGCCCGCACGAACCGGCCGCACCAGAAGGCGCCTGCCGGTGGTCGCTCGAAACGCCTCCGGGCAGCGATGCCGTTCGCATAGACGGGGGAGGATGGGTACCCACTTGTATCGTGCCTCCGTCTTATAGGTGATGCACGAAGCTAAGGAAAGGTGCAGGCGCGGATGAAGCAGGCACAACCTTGTGCGCCCCCCCCCGGGGCCCCGCCATGCCGCGGTTTCGGTTGACGCCCTATCACACTTCGCCTAGAGGGACGGTGGCTGCTCTCAGGGGACCTGCGGTCATTCCCGCTTGTGGCTTCGTCCGAGTACCTCGGGTACATCGGAACAGGGCGGTGATTCACGCCGCGGAGGGTCAATGAAGGGAATAATCCTGGCCGGCGGTTCCGGCACACGGCTCTATCCGCTGACCCGCTCGGTCAGCAAGCAACTGATGCCGGTCTACAACAAGCCGATGATCTTCTACTCTCTGGCAACGCTGATGCTGGCCGAGATCACCGAGATCCTGGTCATCACCCGGCCGGAGGATGCCGAACTCTTTCAAAACCTCCTGCTTGACGGCAGCCAGTGGGGACTGCGGATCGCCTATGCCGAGCAGCCCCGGCCCGAGGGACTGGCACAAGCGTTCATCATCGGCGAATCCTTCATCGGCGGCGAGCCCGCCTGCCTGATCCTCGGCGATAACCTCTTCTTCGGCCACGGCCTGCCGCCGCTGCTGCGCCGGGCTGCCCAGACCACCGCGGGAGCCGTCGTCTTCGCCGCCCCCGTGCGCAATCCCGAGGCGTACGGCGTCGTCGAGTTCGACGCCGGCGGCAAGGTCCTCAGCATCGAGGAGAAGCCGAAGCAGCCCCGCTCCGACTACGCGGTCACCGGCCTCTATTTCTACGATCCGGAGGTGGTCGCGATCGCCAAGAGCCTGAAGCCGTCGCCTCGCGGCGAGTTGGAGATCACCGACGTCAACAACGTCTATATGCAGCGCGGCGGCCTCGCCGTCGAAATCCTCGGCCGTGGCTACGCCTGGCTCGATACCGGCACCTACGATTCGCTGCTGGAAGCCTCCCACTTCGTCCAGGTGATGGAGCACCGCCAGCAACTGATGATCGGCTCGCCGGAGGAGATCGCCTTCAATCTCGGCTATATCGACGGGAGCCAGCTTTCCGAACTCGCCGCGCAGTATCGTGGCAACGACTACGGCCGCTACCTGCAGCGTCTCGCCAGCCACCCTTAAGACACGGGAGACGCATGATGAGGGTCGAGCAGACATCGTTACCGGGCGTTCTGGTAATCGAGCCGAAGGTCTTCGGTGACAGCCGCGGCTTCTTTCTCGAATCCTATCACCAGGGGCGTTATGCCGGGGCCGGCATCGATGCCGTCTTCGTGCAGGACAACCACTCACGCTCGTCGCGCGGCGTGTTGCGCGGGCTCCACTACCAGATCCGCCATCCACAGGGAAAGCTGGTCTCGGTGGTGAGCGGCGAGGTGTTCGATGTGGCCGTCGACATCCGCCGCGGCTCGCCGCACTTCGGCAAATGGTACGGCTGCATTCTCAGCGCCGACAACCATCGCCAGTTGTGGGTGCCGCCCGGCTTTGCCCATGGCTTTTGTACACTAAGTGAAACTGCGGATTTCCTCTACAAATGCACCGACTATTATCATCCGGAGGATGAGGGGGGGGTGCTGTGGAACGATCGCGATCTGGCGATCGCCTGGCCGGTTGAGTCTCCGGCGTTATCCGCGAAGGACGCGGTGTTTCCGGCGCTGGCGATGATCGAGGAGGAGCGGCTGCCGGCACATCGGGATTAGTGCGGAAACGGTCCGCCAAGAAAAAGCCAAACGAGGCGACGATGAACGCGTTCACGCCTAGAAACATCCTGCTGACCGGCGGCGCCGGCTTCATCGGCAGCAATCTTGTCCACTACCTCCTTGCGGAAACCGACGCGGAGCGGATCATCGATCTGGACGCGCTGACCTATGCCGCCTCCCTTGCCAACCTCGAAGGACTGGCGACACCGGAGCAGCATCTCTTTGTCCGCGGCGACATCTGCGATGCGGCGCTGGTCGATCGGTTGCTGGTGCAGCACGAGATCGACACGATCATTCATCTCGCCGCGGAAAGCCACGTCGACCGCTCGATCACCGGCCCGGCGGTGTTCGTCTCCACCAACGTGGTCGGCACCTATACGCTGCTGGAAGCGGCACGTCGGGTATGGCTCGAGCAGCGCAAGCTTGGCGACGGCGGCTGCCGTTTTTGCCATGTCTCCACCGACGA
>JAEULG010000175.1 GCA_016793875.1 Rhodospirillales bacterium
TGGTGCCGCTCTCCTGCTGCAGGAACAGCTGGGTGTTGCGGGCGATGCGTGCCGAGAAGTCGGTCGGCAGCGCCAGCGCCTCGTCGAAGGAGTTGGTGTGCAGCGACTGGGTGTGCCCTTGCGTCGCTCCCATCGCTTCGATGCAGGTGCGGACGACATTGTTGAAGACGTCCTGGGCGGTCAGGCTCCAGCCGGAGGTCTGCGAGTGGGTGCGCAGCGCCAGCGACTTGTTATTCTTCGGGTCGAACTGCTTGATCAGTCGCGCCCACAGCAGGCGGGCGGCGCGCATCTTGGCCACTTCCATATAGAAGTTCATGCCGATCGCCCAGAAGAACGACAGCCGCGGCGCGAACTTATCGATGCTGAGCCCGGCCTTCAACCCGCAGCGGGCATATTCGACGCCGTCCGCCAGGGTGTAGCCCATCTCCAGGTCGGCGGTCGCCCCCGCCTCCTGCATGTGATAGCCGGAGATCGAGATCGAGTTGAACTTCGGCATGTTCTGCGAGGTGAAGGCGAAAATGTCCGAGATGATCCGGATCGATGGTGTCGGCGGGTAGATGTAGGTGTTGCGGACCATGAACTCCTTGAGGATGTCGTTCTGGATGGTCCCCGCCAGCTGCTCGTGCTTCACCCCCTGCTCTTCCGCGGCGACGATGTAGAGCGCGAGGATCGGCAGCACCGCGCCATTCATCGTCATCGACACGCTCATCTGGTCGAGCGGAATGCTGTCGAACAGCACCCGCATGTCCATGATCGAGTCGATGGCGACGCCCGCCATGCCGACGTCACCGGCCACCCGCGGGTTGTCGGAATCGTAGCCGCGGTGGGTGGCGAGGTCGAAGGCGACCGACAGGCCCTTCTGCCCGGCGGCAAGGTTGCGGCGGTAGAAGGCGTTGGAGTCCTTGGCGGTGGAGAAGCCGGCGTACTGGCGGATGGTCCACGGCTGGGTGACGTACATCGCCGGGTAAGGGCCGCGCAGGTAGGGCGGAATGCCGGCCATCGTATCGAGATGGTCGATGCCCTCGAGGTCGGCGGCGGAGTAGAACGGCTTGACCGGGATCCGCTCCGGCGTCTCCCAGAGGAACGCCTCGGGCGGCTGGCCGGTCTCGGCGCGGAAGCGGTCGGCCCAGGCAGCGTAGCCCTTGCCATTTCCGGCAGGGGGCAGATTGCCGGCTTGCAGCGGAACTTGGGTGAAATCGGGAAACGCGGCCATGGTCAGATCACTCCCAGGTGGGCGAGGACGGACCGGTTGGTCTGCAAAACGTCACCGCCCATGAAGATGAAGTCGTCGATGCCTGCTGCCTTGAACAGGTCTTTCTTGTCCCCGGGGGCGCCGGCGAGGAAGAGGTAGCTGCACCCGGCCGCCTTCAGCGCCTGCGCCACCGGCTGGGCCAGATGTTCGTAGATCGGGTCCGACGAGCACAGGATGGCGATCCTGGCGCCGCTCTCCTTGAAAGCAGCGGCGCAGGCGGCGGCATCGGCGAAGCCGGCATTGCCAAGCGCCTCGATCCCCGCCACCTCGAAGTAGTTCTTGGCAAAGGTCGCCCGCCCGGTGTGCTGGGCGACGGGCCCGAGGTTGGCGAGAAAGATCGTCGGCCGCGCACCCGTCTTGTCCTTGTAGGCATCGGTGGCGTCGCGCAGGCCTTCGAACAGCTCGGCAATGCGATGCTTCGGCAGCGCCGGCACCGTCGTCGCCGAGCCCGCCAGCGCCCCGGCAAGCTGGCCGAGGGTGGCACCCGCCGCGGCCGCGGCAGCCGCCGCCGGCGCGATCCCGCCGGCCACCGCCGCCTTCACCCTCCCTACCGCATCGGACGTATCGCCGGCGTCGGTGCGAGCGGCCTTCGCCCGATCGGCGGCGGCGCGCCAGACGGCGAGCAGGTCAGGCTGTTCCATCTCGACCGGCGCCTCAAGCACGTTGGGGAATTCGCTGACGCCGGTGACCGGATCGCGTCGCTTGGCCAGCGCCGCCTCGCGCTGCGCCCAGGAGTCGGCGATCTTCTTGGCGAGGCTGCCGTCCTGGATGACGGCAAGGATGCCGCCAGCCTTCTCGATCGCCTGGAACTCCGCCCAGGCAACCTTGGCCAGTTCGTCGGTGCGGCTCTCCACGTACCAGGAGCCGCCGGCGGGATCGATGACCTTGGCGAGGTTGGATTCCTCGGCGAGGATGACCTGGGTATTGCGGGCGACGCGCCGGCCAAGCTCGTTGGCGAGGCCGAGCGCTGCGTCGAACGGCCGCACGGTGATCGAGTCCGCACCGCCGACGGCGGCGGCGAAGCAGGCCACCGTCGTCCGCAGCATGTTCACCCACGGATCGCGCTTGCTGAACATCCGCAGGGCGGTGACGGCATCAAGACGCATCGCCCGCGCCGGCTCCGAGGCGCCGCACGCGTCGGCAATCCGCGCCCACATCTTGCGGGCAGCGCGCAGCTTGGCGATGGCGAGGAACTGATCGCAGGTAACCGGATAGGTGAACAGGATCTGCCGGCAGGCTTCGTCGACGGAAAGGCCGGCGGCGGTCATCGCCTTCAGATAGGCCACCGCCGTCGCCATCGAGATGGCGAGATCCTGGCTCTCATTCGCCCCGGCGTCGTGATAGGGGGAGGTGTCGACGGCGACGGCGGTCGCCAGCGGCCAAGTCTTGGCGGTGTAGACGGCAAGGTCTGCCATCTGCGCCAGCGCCACTTCGGGGGCGACCGGCAGGGAGCCGCTGCCCGCCAGCACGCCGAGCGGATCGGCGTTGAAGGCGCCCTTGGCCGCGTCGGCCCCGACGCCGCGGCGGCGCCACAGGGCGTCGAGCAGACTGGCAGCGGCGACGAACTGACCGCCAGCACCGAGCGAGACGGTGATCAGTTCGGGAAGCACGCCGGTCAGCAGCCGGTCGAGATCGTCCAGCGAGGCGACGGAGACGCCACCGGCGCCCACCAGCTTGTCGGCGCCATCATGGTCGGGATCGAGCCCGGCCTTCGCCGCCGCGTCGAGGACGATGTGGACCGAGGTTACGCCGCGGGCGAGATCGTTGAGGATGACATCATTGCACTTCGACGGATCGGGATAGGCATACGACTGCCGCATGTCCCAGTCGTTGACGCGGTTGCCAGCGGCGCTGCTGCCGCGGGTGAACGGCATGGCGGCCGGGAAACCGGAGGGATCCCCCGTCGGCGGCCAGTCCTGGCGCGTGTAGATCGGCCGCAGCGTCACCCCTTCGTAGGTCTTCGTATACATGCGCTTGTCGAAGGGGGCGCCTTTCAGCGCCTTCTCGACTTCGCCCACCCACTGTTCGTAGGTCGGCATGGCGAAGCCTTCGGTGAATTTGACTTGCTCGGTCATGGAGTTCCCGCGTCGCTGGCGTTCGTGCGCGATTGCACCAATTTCGCGTCGCCAAGGTCCCTTGAGCCTCAGCGCCTCCCCTCGACAACGCGTCGCATTTTAGACCGGCAACGTACGGCAGGCACCGCCGGGCGTCAACAATCTGCGCCGTCCCGGCACTCACTGCTACGACCCTGAAAACCGGCGGCTTGGCCGCGAAAATCCGCCGCCGCCGCCCGTCGGGAAGCGCCGCCCCGTAGCGCCCCGGAAGTCACCTCGGAGCGCTGTTGTACTGGCCACATCCGCGCGCCATAACAGGAGGATGATGATCGAGCGGATCGGCATTCTCGGCGCCGGCGCGTGGGGCACGGCGCTCGCCGCAGCGGCCAGGCGCGCCGGCCGGACGGTGATGCTGCAGGCCCACGAAGCCGAGGTCGCCGCCGCCATCCGGCACGAGCACCGCAACCAGCGCTACCTGCCGGGCGTCGATCTTGATCCCGGCATCGACGCCACCACCGAGGCGCCGGCTGCGGTCGCGAATGCCGATGCGGTGCTGCTGGCCTGCCCGGCGCAGCATCTGCGCGACGTCGCTGGCGCCGCCGCTCCGGCATGGCCGCCGGGGACGCCGGCGGTGATCTGCGCCAAGGGGATCGAGCAACGTACCGGCGTGCTGCTCAGCGACGTCATCGCCGAGGTGCTGCCGGCGGCGCCGGCGTGCGTGCTCTCCGGCCCCAGCTTCGCCGCCGAGGTGGCTCGCGACCTGCCGGCGGCGCTGACGCTTGCCTCGGGCGAGGCGCGGCTGCGCGAGAGCCTGCCGGCGGCGCTGGGAACCCCGTCCTTACGTATCTACTCGACCGACGACGTTGTCGGCGCGCAGGTGGGCGGCGCCATAAAGAACGTCATCGCCATTGCCTGCGGTACCGTCGCCGGCCGCGGCCTCGGCGACAATGCCCGCGCCGCATTGGTCACCCGCGGCCTCGCCGAGATGGCACGGCTCGCCGCCGCGCTGGGCGCCCGCCCGGAGACACTGTCCGGACTGAGCGGCCTCGGCGATCTGGTGCTGACCTGCACCGCGATGCAGTCACGCAACTTCTCGCTGGGCGTCGCCCTCGGCGAGGGCCGGCCGCTGGCAGAGATCCTCGGCGAGCGGATCACCGTCGCCGAAGGCGTGCATACCGCCGCCGTCGCTGTCGCCATCGCGCACCGGCTCGGCGTTGAGATGCCAATCTGTGCTGCCGTCGATGCGGTGCTCAACCGCGGCGCCGATCTGGACGAGACCATTGCCGGCCTGCTGGCACGCCCGCGCAAGCAGGAGGTTTTCGCCGCGTAAGGCGCAACGCACGGAACAACCCCCGTCGCCCGGCCGCCGGCGACGCCGGGACCATGGCGGCGGCCACCTGAGGGAGGTCTCCGTCATGCACTTCGCGTTCTATTGCAAGGATAAGCCCGGGAGCGAACAGGTCCGTATTGCCAACCGTATGGCACACCTGGATTACCTGGAAGGACATAAGGCACAGGTAGTGGTCGCCGGCCCGCTGCTGTCGGATGAGAGTGAAACGCCGCGCATGGTCGGCAGCCTGCTGGTGCTCGATCTGCCCGACCGCAACGCCGCCGACGCCTTCGCCGCCGGTGATCCTTACGCCAAGGCCGGGCTGTTCGAGAGCGTCGTCATCCATCCGTGGCGCAAGGTGATACCGCGGTAGCGGCAGCGCCCGAGCTTCGGAGCGTCGGTAGAAGAAGGCGAAAAGTTGATGGCGCACTGGCTGGTCAAGTCAGAACCGGACGCCTGGTCCTGGCAGCAGCAGGTAGAAGCCGGGACCACCTGCTGGGATGGCGTTCGCAACCACCAGGCCGCCAACAACCTCAAGGCGATGCAGGTGGGTGACCGCGCCTTCTTCTACCATTCCGGCGCGGAGCGGCAGATCGTCGGCATCGTCGAGGTGGTCCGTCCGTACTATCCCGATCCCGGCGATGCCAGCGGCCGCTTCGGCATGGTCGACATGCGCACCGTTGCCGCCGTCCCGAACCCGGTGACGCTGGCAACGGTGAAGGCTGACCCACAGTTGCAGAATCTCGCGCTGGTGCGGCAGTCGCGGCTGTCGGTGATGCCGGTCGATGACGACGCTTGGCGGCATCTCTGCTCCCTGGCCGGGGTCGAGGGGTGACTGGCCACCGCTTCTGTCGCCTCGACGACATCCCTGACGGCGGCTCAGCCGCGTTCGACCTGCCGGATGCGGCCACTCACCTCGCCAGCCTCGGCATGTTCGATCCGCCGCAACAGGTGATGATCATCCGCCGGGGGCCGGCGGTCTTCTGCTACGTCAACGTCTGCCCTCACTGGGGAGCCCCGCTGGACATCATCCCCGGCCAGTTCCTCGACCGCGACCGCCGTCACATCATCTGCTCCACCCACGGCGCCCTGTTCCGCATCGAGGATGGCCGCTGCATCCGCGGGCCCTGCCTCGGCGCCAATCTCACCGCCGTCCCCTGCCGCGTCGACGCGGTGACCCGCGATATCTTCATCGATTGACGCGCACTACGATCGCGGTTAGGCGTAGCCCCGGCGCTTGCGCTGTGGTTTGCTCTGCGATAATTCGTACCTTCAGGCGAATTGTCCCGTGGCGTTTGTGCGCGTCCAGGCGCCCAAGAAACGAATGAACAAGATGAATAAAGCGTCATCTGCTGTTTTGGGAGGTCAGTCTAAGCATGACCGATGAACAAGTCTTTCCGGTTTCCGAGGCCATTGCCAAGATGGCGTGGTTCGATAACGACAAGTATCTGGCGTGGTACAAGCGCTCCATCGATGACCCGGAGGGCTTTTGGGGGGAGCAAGGTAAGCGCCTCGACTGGATCAAGCCCTATACCAAGGTCAAGGACGTCAGTTTCCAGGCGCCGAACGTCCACATCAAGTGGTTCTATGACGGAACCCTTAATGTCTCCGCCAACTGCCTCGACCGGCACCTCGCCAAGCGCGGCGACCAGACCGCGATCCTGTTCGAGGGCGACGACCCGTCGGTCTCCAAGGCGATCACCTACCGCGAGTTGCACGAGCAGGTCTGCAAATTCGCCAACGTGCTGAAGGGCCTCGGCATCAGCAAGGGCGACCGGGTTACCCTCTATCTGCCGATGATCCCGGCGCTGGCCGTGGCGATGCTCGCTTGCACCCGCATCGGGGCCATCCACTCCATCGTCTTCGGCGGCTTCTCGCCGGATTCCATCGCCAACCGCGTTCAGGACTGCGATTCGAGCCTGCTGGTGACCGCCGACGAAGGTCTGCGCGGTGGCCGCAAGGTCGGGCTGAAAGCCAACGTCGATCAGGCGCTGGAAACCTGCCCGTCGGTGAAGAAGGTCGTCGTCGTCAAACACACCGGCGGCGCCTGCAACATGCAGTCGGGCCGCGACGTGTGGTGGGAAGACCTGATGGCTGGGGCTTCCGCCGACTGCCCGCCGGAAGAGATGAACGCTGAGGACCCGCTGTTCATTCTCTACACCTCGGGCTCGACCGGCAAGCCGAAGGGGGTGTTGCACACCACCGGCGGCTATCTCGTCTATGCGTCGATGACCCACCAGTATGTCTTCGACTACCACGACGGTGACGTCTACTGGTGCACCGCCGACATCGGCTGGGTCACCGGGCACAGCTACATCGTCTACGGCCCGCTGGCCAACGGCGCCACCACCCTCATGTTCGAGGGCGTCCCCAATTATCCCGATGCCTCGCGCTTCTGGCATGTGGTGGACAAGCACAAGGTCAATATCTTCTACACGGCGCCTACCGCCATCCGCGCGTTGATGCGCGAAGGCGAGAGCCACGTGAAGAAGACGTCCCGCCAGTCGCTCCGCATCCTCGGATCGGTGGGCGAGCCGATCAATCCGGAAGCATGGATGTGGTACTACACCGTCGTCGGCGACGGCCGCTGCCCGATTGTCGATACCTGGTGGCAGACCGAGACCGGCGGCATCCTCATCACCCCGCTCCCCGGCGCCACCGAGCTGAAGCCAGGCTCGGCGACGCGGCCGTTCTTTGGCGTCAAGCCGAGCATCGTCGATGCCGACGGCAAGGTGCTGGACGGTGCCACCACCGGCAACCTGTGCATGGATGATGCGTGGCCGGGGATTATGCGCACCGTCTACCGTGATCATGACCGCTTCGTGCAGACATACTTCTCGACCTACAGCGGCAAATACTTCACCGGCGATGGCTGCCGGCGCGACGATGACGGTTACTACTGGATCACCGGGCGGGTGGACGACGTCATCAACGTCTCCGGCCACCGCATGGGCACCGCCGAGGTGGAAAGCGCGCTCGTCGCCCACCCGAAGGTGGCAGAAGCAGCAGTCGTCGGCTTCCCGCACGATATCAAGGGCCAGGGCATCTATGCCTACGTGACGCTGAACGCCGGCGAGAACCCGACCGAGGCGCTGCGCAAGGAGCTGGTGGCCTGGGTGCGCAAGGAGATCGGCCCGATCGCCTCGCCCGACGTCATCCAGTGGGCTCCCGGCCTGCCCAAGACCCGTTCCGGCAAGATCATGCGCCGCATCCTGCGCAAGATCGCCGAGAACGACACCGGCTCGCTGGGCGATACCTCGACGTTGGCCGATCCAACCGTGGTCGCCGACCTGATCGAGAACCGCGCCAGCGCTTAACGGCGTCTGGATGCGGCGGAACTGTCGAGG
>JAEULG010000178.1 GCA_016793875.1 Rhodospirillales bacterium
CGGGCCGCGGGTTGGCCGGCAGCAGTGTAGAGGTAAGGGGGATAATAAAGCTCGGCGTTGAGGTTCTTTATTGGCCCGGGGGCACCGCCGCCGCCGGTAAGCACGCTAGCATCGGGCAACAGCAGCCCGATGGAATGGTAGAGACGTGGCTTGGTGGCGCTGTCACCAGTCGTCCATTTGCCCGTTGCCGGATCCCAGGTCTCCGCCGCGTAGGCAACGCCAGTGAGCTGGTTGCCGACCGCGGATCCGCCGGTCACCAGCACCTTGCCGTCTGCCATGACCGTACCATTCGACCACTGCCGGACGGCACCAATGGGCGCCGTCGGCGTGGTCACCGGCTGGCCGCTGTTGAGGTTGACAACCACCGTCTGCCGGTTGGTCCGGACCGACAGCAGTTTGCCGGGTGCGAAGTGAACGGTCGGCAGGGTGAAGTTAGACAGAGCTGTCTGCTGTGGCAGCTGGGTAATTGCTCCATTGCCGACAGGGTTTAACGAGAACATTTTTCCGGTGAAGGCCAGCACGAACACGTTGTTGCCTGCAGGCATCTGGACAGCACGAGGATAGTACCAGTTGGCTCGATCTACCCCGAATGCAGGAGCACTGGTCGCGCCGGGGAGAACCCTCCAGGCGCCATTCTTGGTGAACAGCTCGGGCGTTACCGCCGGCGAGGGTGCCTTGTCCTCGCGACCGCCGAGGACAAGCTTATCCCCGGTGAACAGCGTAATCACTGACGGATACCACCGCTTGTACACCATGGTCTGCGATAGCAGACGGATGGTATTGCTCTGCGGGTTGAACATTGTCACTTTATCGATCGAAAAATTGCGTTCACCGGCGGCGCTGTGTGAATCGCCGCCGGTCATCAACACCTGACCGTTGATCGCGGCGTTGTAGCTGCTCATGACCGACTGGCCGCTGCAGAAAATGTCGGTCGCCGTGGTATTCGGCAGCACATTGTGCGACCCGGGGCCGGTTCCCGCGGTCGGGGTCCAAACGTCGTAGACGAACTGGCCCGTCTGCGCCCCATTCTGGTTGGTTCCGTAGCTCATCACCCGGCCGTCCGGCAACAAGACCGCATGGATGGAAATGATCGGCCACGCCACTGCCGGGGCGAAGACGCCTTTGGTCTTTGCGTCGGCCGCTGGCAGAGCGGCCGCTGGTTCCACGGCTGCCTCGGCGGCAAGCGTTGCTGCCTGCCCGGCCACCTCTTGAGCAGCACTGCTGGTAACGGCGCGCGGCAACCCGGGGCCGGGGCCGTAGTCTACCGGCCGCGCCCGATCGGTTTCGTCGACGACCGGTACCGTAGCTTCCTCTTCCTCGGCTGCAAGTGCTTGAACCACATTCAATGAGATCGCTAAGGCCCCTACGGCGAGATACGGAATGCAACGGTCGCGCATGTTCACCCCTAATCCAGTCTGACGTTCACGTTTTGTAGAGTTGCTCTACTATTATCACGCCCGGTATCGGGATGACAATAAAAACTGTGTGATAAAGGCAAAAAAAAGGCGTAAAATGTACAATTAGGGCATACGGAGCCGTTATGTCAGAGATATGCCGCTATCTCACAGTCGTACTCCCCGCTGCATGACGACACACAGAGCTCTAAACCCGAGATAACTGTATTTACTATTCAATTATCCCGTTTACTCCCAAATCACATATAATTTTTAAGACGATCGAAGCGATAATAATCTATTTGTAGATAATTATTAGTATCATTCACGGCCCTTCCCGTCGCGGAACATGGGCTAACGACCACCACCGCCACCGCAAAGTGGTGAAGTTCAAGGGGATAACGCCGCATATGAGCTAAGCATGCCGAACGCGAACAGGTGTCGTCTTGACGCGCAATGCCGGCTTGGTATTGGCCCGTTGGGGGGTCAGTAGCAGAGTCCGACTGCGGCAGCCCACGTCTCGTTCGTATTCGCGTGGCGGATTGATGATCCACGGCGCGGCCGGGCAGTCGTCGCAAAGCGCGGCGACGAATGCTTGCCAGTGGCCGAGCCACGCCCGCTGCTCGAGCCGCCGGTGATTGCTGTGCCTACGGTATGTCCGAGGATCAGGCGGCGTTCCAGCTCCTCGACCGGCGCAGCTTCGGCCGCTTTCCCGGTCTCGACGATGGTGACAAGGGCCGGACGCCAAGGCGATGCAACTGTTCCGCGAGCAGCCCGCCCCCATCAGGCGCCCGGCGACCGAGAACCGATGGTGTAGGGCGTGAGGGCGTTACCGGTGCACTGACCGGCGCGCTGTGGATATGACCCTTCGCCTGGACGGTGCTGCCGCGTCGCCCCCACGCCCTCGGCGTCAACAACTACAGCAGACATTTCACGAGTGGCGTCATCAAGGAAGGACGGAGCCGGCCAGCCTTTCAATCAAACCGATGGTTTAGCGGTCCTGCCATTGGGCTCCACTTCACCTCCGGTCGTCGAACGTCTGGAGAACTGTTCCCAGGAATACTTCATCTTCACTTCCTTCTCACCGAAGTCGATGCCCAGGACGCCGGCTTCAGCGCATGAAGAGGTCTGCGCCACCGCTGCCGGCCAGCCCTTGGCACGCCTCCGGTGATCGGTCGTCTTTTCGCCTCATGCTGCGCCACTTGCGCCCGCCGTAAGCCCCCTTTCGACATGTAAAACCCCCAAACGAACCTGCTACGAACACTGTTCCGCGCGCAGATGAACAATAAATTGGCATAATGATTCCGGTGATTCTTGCGGAACATATGCCCGGAAAGCAGCGTTGGGCGGGTCTGAAGAAGATGAAGCCGGCCACACATCATCGCGGGGAGGCTGCCGTGCGCATCGTCATTACCGGAGGAGCGGGCTTTATTGGATCCCACGTCGCCGACGAGCTGCTGCGCCACGGGCATGCCGTCCGCGCCCTCGATAACCTCGACGAGCAGGTGCACCCCCAGCGCGAGCGCCCCGATTACCTCGATCCGGCGGTGGAATTGCAGATCGGCGATGTCCGAAATCCGGACTCCGTCGCCCGCGCTCTCGCTGGCGCCGACGCCGTCATTCACCTCGCCGCCAAGGTCGGCGTCGGCCAGAGCATGTACGAGGTGCGCACCTATGCCGACGTTAACGACCTCGGCACCGCGACGGTTCTGCAGGCGCTGATCGGCGCGGACGTGCGGCGGCTGCTCGTCGCCTCGTCCATGAGCATCTACGGCGAGGGGTTGATGCTCGATCGCCAGGACCGGCGGATCGAAACGGCGGAGCGGTCGGTCGAGCAGCTTCGCTGCGGCCGGTGGGACCTGCGTGACGCGGATGGCGATCCGCTGCGCCCGGCGCCGACGCCGGAGGACAAGCGCCCGGCGCTGGCTTCGCTCTATGCTCTCGGCAAGTTCGCGCAGGAGCGCATGTGCCTGATCACCGGCCGCGCCTACGGCATCCCGACGACGGCGCTGCGCTTCTTCAATGTCTACGGGCCACGCCAGGCGCTGGCCAATCCCTATACCGGCGTGCTCGCCATCTTCGCCACCCGACTGCTCAACGGCCAGCCGCCGATGGTGTTCGAGGATGGCCGGCAGCGGCGCGATTTCATCCACGTCCGCGACGTCGCCCGCGCTTGCCGCCTCGCTGTCGAGAGCACCGCCGCCGACGGCGCCGCGATCAACATCGCCAGCGGCGCCAGCATCAGCGTCGGTGAGATCGCCGAGCGCCTGATCTCGGCAATGGGCGTTGCCGGCATGCGCCCGCACATTACCGGCCAGTTCCGCACCGGCGACATCCGCCACTGCTTCGCCGATACGGCGCTGGCGAGGACGCTGTTGCGCTTCCGCGCTGCCATCCCGTTCGATGATGGCTTGCCGGAACTGGTCGACTGGCTGAGCGGCCGCCGTCCCGACGACCGCAGCGGTGTTGCCCTGCACGAACTGACCCAGCGCGGGCTGGTGGCATGACCGGTATGACGCTGCCGGCGTCTTCGGCGTTGCGTCTCGATCGCGCCGGTCTCGTCGAGTGGTTCCGGCCGGGCGAGCGCGAGCGGGTCGAATCCACCCTCCACGGTCTCGCCACGCTCGGGATCGGCCGCCTGCGTACCGCCGTCTCCTGGGCCGATTTCCATACCGAGCAGGGTCCGGGCTGGTACGACTGGCTGCTGCCGGCGATTGCCCGGCAGGTCGAACTGCTGCCCTGCTTCCTCTACACGCCGCCGTCGCTCGGCATCGAAGCCAAGACGTCGTCGCCGCCGCGCGATCCCAAGGCCTTCGCCGACTTTCTCGATCTCGCCGTCGATCGCTACGGTCGCTCGTTCGAATGGATCGACCTGTGGAACGAAGCCAACAACCTCAACGAATGGGACTGGCACCTCGATCCCGACTGGCGGTTGTTCTCGACGATGATCGGCAATGCCGCCTACTGGATGCACCGCCGCGGCAAGCGCACGGTGCTCGGCGGCATGTGTCCCGCCGACGTCAACTGGCTCGGCCTGCTGTGCGAGCGTGGCGTCATCGAGCACATCGACGTCGTCGGCGTCCATGCCTTCCCCGGCACCTGGCAGCCGCACTGGAAGGGCTGGAGCCCGGTACTCGAACGGCTGCGCGAGACACTCGAGCGGCACGGCAGCGCCGCCCGGCTGTGGATCACCGAGACCGGCTATTCCACCTGGGATCATCGCGAGGCGGGCCAGGTATCGAATTTCGCCGCCGCCCTGAGCAGCGATGCCGAGCGTGTCTACTGGTATTCCTACCGCGACCTGCCGGCGGAGGCGGAAGGCCAGGAGGGCTTCCACTTCGACGAGCGGCACTATCATACCGGCATCGTCACCGCCGCCGGCCGGCCGAAGCTGCTGCACCGGACGCTGGCGTCCGGCGGGGCGGCCAAGCTGGCGGCGATCGACCGGCTGGCGCGGGCGCCGCAGGTGATGCGGCGTTCCGCCCATGTGCTGATCACCGGCGGCGCCGGATTCGTCGGCGCCAACCTTGCCGACCGGCTGGCGGCTGAGGGCCGGACGGTCCTGCTCTACGACGCGCTCGCCCGCGACCACGTCGAGGAGAACGTCCACTGGCTGCAGCGCCGCCATGGTCCCCGCATCGCCGTCGCCGTCGGCGATGTCCGCGACGTTTATGGTTTGCGCGATGCCGTCCGCGGCGCGGAGCAGGTGTTCCATCTCGCGGCGCAGGTCGCGGTCACCGCCAGCATCGACGATCCGGCCGAGGACTTCGAGGTCAACGCCCGCGGCACCTTCAACGTGCTGGAGGCGACCCGCGCGCACCCCTCGCCGCCGCCGCTTGTGTTCGCCTCCACCAACAAGGTCTACGGCGCCGCCTGCTCCCTCGCCGAACTGGTCGAGGAGGAGCTGCGCTATCGCCCGCTCGCGCCGGCGCTGGTCCACGGCTTCGACGAGAGCCGGCCGCTCGACCTGCACAGTCCGTACGGCTGCTCGAAGGGCAGCGGCGATCAGTACGTGCTGGACTACGCCCGCATCTTCGGCATTCCCGCCGTCGTCTTCAGGATGAGCTGCATCTACGGCCCGCGCCAGTTCGGCACCGAGGATCAGGGGTGGGTCGCCCACTTCGCGCGGGCCGTCCTCGCCGGCCATCCCATAACACTCTACGGCACCGGCAAGCAGGTTCGCGACCTGCTGTTCGTCAGCGATCTGGTCGAAGCCTACCTGCTGGCGCAGCGGCAGATGCCGGCGCTGCGCGGCCGCGCCTTCAATATCGGCGGTGGCCCGGAGAACGCAGCGAGCCTGCTGGAGATCCTCGGCCTGATCGAGCAGGTCAGCGGCGGCTCGCCGCGGCTGAGACGCGCCGGCTGGCGGCCCGGCGACCAGCCCTGGTACGTCTCCGACATCCGCCGCTTCTCCGCCGCCACCGGCTGGCAGCCGCGGGTCGGTATCGGCGAAGGGGTAGCGCGGCTGATGCACTGGCTCAGCGCCGGCCGGGGAATTTCCGCCGGCGCTGCCAGGGAGGTCGCCGCATGCGCATCGCGCTAGTCAACCCGCCGTGGAGCTTTGCCGGCAGCATCTACTTCGGCTGCCAAGAGCCGCACCTGCCGCTTGAGCTGGGGTACGCGCAGAGCTTGCTGCGGAGCACCGGCCATGTCGCCGAGATTTTCGATGCGCCGCTGCTCGGCCTGAACCAGCAGGAGACGGCGCAGGCGGTCGCCGCATTCCGCCCCGGGATGACCGTGGTCACGACCGCCCCCACCTACCTCTTCTGGCGGTGCGCGCCCCCCGAGCTGCGGGTGCCGATCGCGATGCTGCGAGCGCTGAAGGCTGCCGGCGCCGGCGGCATCACCGTGGCCGTTGGCCCGCATGGCTCGGCGACGCCGCGAACGGCGCTGCGCAAGCTCGCCGCCGATGTGGTCGTGATGGGCGAATGCGAGGAGACGCTGGTGCGGCTGGCGCACGGCGAAGCCGACACCCTGCCGGGGATCGCCTGGCGACGTGACGGAGCGATCCGCGTCAATGGCGGGCAGCAGGCGGCACGGTTCACCGATGCGCCACCGCTCATCTGGCCGAAGTCCTGGCTTGCCCGGCACCATCACCACCACCACCGCTTCGACAGCGCGCCGCTGCGGCCGGGTGCCGAGGTGGAAGCTTCGCGCGGCTGTCCCTACCATTGCAGCTTCTGCGCCAAGGAGAACTTCCGC
>JAEULG010000179.1 GCA_016793875.1 Rhodospirillales bacterium
AGCGACGGGGATTTCGTGGATATAGGCTTCTGGGACCCCAACATGTTGGGATGCTTCGAATGGGTTCCCGTTTTCGCAGCGACGCCCTGCTGCCGGATGGCCTTATCGTCGAGAGCATCGAGCACAGGGTCGATAGCATCGTGGCGTTTGCGCGTTCGGCATCTCCGACGTCGTCATGCCCGGCTTGCGGTCGGGCCTCGGCGCAGATCCACAGCTGGTATCCGCGAACCTTGGGCGATCTTCCGGCGCACGGACGGCAGGTCCGGATACGCCTGCAAGTGCGCCGCTTTCGATGCCTCGGTGAGACCTGTCCCCGCCGAATCTTTGCCGAACGGCTGGACGCCAACATTGCCGAACCATGGGGACGGCGTAGCGCTCGCCTCCAGGGCATCGTGCATCATGTCGGCCTTGCTCTGGGCGGTCGCCCCGGGCAGAACTTGGCCCGTCGTCTCCTCCTGCCGGTCAGTAAGGACACCCTGCTTCGGGTGGTCCGGCGCCGCACGCCGAATAACATCCTGGTTGCTTCTTGGCCTATTCTCTTGTTGGTGCATGGTTCTTTCGTCGGCCATCGACGAGGCTTGCGCACGGCGCCGATTGGTTCTGGGGAGGTGCGCGTCAATGAATCGACACTGGGTCTTGATGGCGGTGCCCGCTTTTCGGCCGGAACGCAAGCTTGTCTGGCTTGTAGCCTCTCTAATGATCGTGCTGACCGCCGGCGTCGCAGCGTGTTCACACGCCCGCGCTCAGGACTCCCTTCCCGACCCCAGCACCGCTGCCATTAGTATTGGTGAACCCGCCACCGTCCAGGTCTGGAACCGGCCGATCGTTGAGCTGCGGGCAAAGATCGGATCGGTTACGCCGGCCATGCGGGTCGAGGGAATCCAAACCCGAATTAGCCGCCTGCCGCTCGATGCTCCAGTCGACGCAGTTAAAGCTGTTCCCGGTTCATTCGGAAAGATCACCGGCTATTGGATACAGCTCGAGGGACTCACGCTCTTCGGACTGACGGCCGAAGATCTTGATCCCGATTCCGACCAGACGCTCGAAGCGTTCGCCACGCAAACAGTTAGCCGCCTGAAGGAAGCCTTGGAAGCGCGCGCCGATCAGCGGCGATTGCCAGTTCTGCTGCGCGGCGCATTGTTCGCCATTCTCGCGACCGCGGCATTCGCCTCCGTGATATGGGGGATCGCGCGACTGCGCGTGCGCGCGGTTCGGCGGTTGTCGGCACGAACACCGGATCGCCCGATCCATCTGCGAGGGATCAATCTGCGACCGTACTTGCGTGCTGTGGAGGAGGGGTTGATTAAGTTGACCGCGGTGGGGGCGTTCTTGGTCGCGGCATACCTCTGGCTGACCTTTGTGCTGCTGCAGTTTACTTACAGCCAACCCTGGGGAGAAGGGCTGGGTCACTGGCTGAGCAGCCTGCTCGGCAAGCTCGGCGCCGGCGCCCTTGAAGCGGTCCCCGGTTTCTTCACCGTCGTCATCATCTTTCTTGCGACGCGGCTGATCGTTCAGGGCGTGGATCGGTTCTTCCGCAGCGTCGAAATTGGCTGGCTGAAGGTGAGCTGGCTGGAAGCCGAAACCGCCCGGGCGACGCGGCGGCTGGCCACCGTGCTGATCTGGATCTTCGCATTGACCGTGGCATATCCCTACATCCCCGGTTCTCAGTCGTATGCTTTCAAGGGGATCAGCGTCTTTGTCGGGCTGATGATCTCTCTCGGCTCGGCCGGGTTCGTCAACCAGTTGATGAGCGGCCTCGTCATTGTCTATTCGCGGGCACTGAAGCCGGGCGACTTCGTCGAGGTCGCCGACAGAGAGGGGACGATCAGCGAGGTCGGCATGCTGGCGACGAAGCTTGTCACCCCCTTAAAACATGAGATCACCATTCCCAACGCGGTTCTCGTCGGCTCGACGGTCACCAACTTCTCGCGCCTCGCCGACGCTCAGTCGGGGGCAATTATCGCGACCGAGGTGACCATCGGTTACGACACCCCCTGGCGACAGGTGCACGCCATGCTCCAGCTGGCGGCGGAGCGCACGGCCCTGGTTCGCCGCGAGCCAAAGCCGGTCGTGATCCAACGTGCTCTCAGCGATTTCTACGTCGCCTACCAGTTCCTCGTCAGCGTCGACAGGCCGGACATGCGACGCGCCGTTCTGTCAGAGCTGCATGCCAACATCCAGGACGTGTTCAACGAGTATGGTGTGCAGATCATGTCTCCCAACTTCAATAGCCAGCCCGAAGGAAAAGTTTACGTCCCGCAAGCGGCGTGGTTCCCGCCACCCGCGGCGGCCCCACCGAAGGCCAGTGGCGACACAGGTCCGCCACCGGCGGCGTGATCCATTCTGATTGTCAGGCAGTAAACTTCACAGGGCGCGGACTGACCGATCGCGACAACCTCCCTTAGTCTGATGAGCCCTGCGGCTCAGTCGGGAAAACACGCTTCCAGTCGGACTTCATGTCCACCACAATCCAGCCGCGCTGAGGAGCGTCTTGGAGCGCGTCAACGAGCTTACCACTGCTTTTTGGGTGCGCGTCGTATGCGTACTCTCGTTCCGCATCGGTGTGGTGAACGATCACGCCGAGGCTCGGTTGCGGGTTTGCGATCGTGGTATATTCCAGCATTGCCTTGTCGCCATCGCTGTTGCCGAAGGCCGCGATGGGGCGGCGTCCAATGAATTCATGAATGCCGACAGGCTTGCCGTCCTTGTCGTCGACAAAGAGGTAATCCAGCGTTTTGACGAGCACGGGCCCGCTGGGCTTGAGTTGATATTTGGCGCGGCCCGTCGATCCCACGACCTGTTCAGGCAGGATGCCATAGACCCGCTCGCTCCAGACGCGCATGAAGTCGGCGCCACCGCCGGAGACGATGAAGGTCTGGAAATCGTTGGTACGAAGGTAGCTGAGCACTTCCTGCATCGGCTGATAGGTGAGCTGATCGTAGGGCTTGCCGTAGCGGGGGTGACGGGCGGTTGCGAGCCAACGCTCAACTTCTGTCTTAAACTCGTCGGTTGTCATCCCGGCGTGGGTGAGAGCCACTATTTGCAGCAAGCCGTCGTGGCGTGGTCCTTCCAGAAGCTTGGCAAAGTCACCAGTCAGGGCCGCCTGAACCATCACGTCTTTTTTCAGTTCCGGCTTCTGCGCGACCATTTGCCTTAACGTGTCCACGGCATAGGCCAACTGGACCGGCATCGGATTTTCAGGCCACAACGTGCCATCGTTGTCGAAGACTGCGATGCGCTCGGCCGGCGGAATATAGTTCGGACCGGCCTGCTCGGTAGTCTCGTTCACGAACGTGATAATGGCCTGCTTGGCTGGGCCGTCACTCCAGGACGGAAGCGGATCCGTTGCGGCAAACGCTTGTGCGCAGAGGGCGGCGAGCAGGACTGCCAACGTCAAGAGGCGGCCGATCGTCGCAACAGCAGGTGGACGGCTCATGAGTCGGCTCCTCCCACGGATTCGGGGCAATGTCCCAACAACCTCCGGGAATGCTGTCCCCGATGTTATTGAACTGTTCAAAACTCCCAGGTGTAGCAGATGCCCCAGACTTGCGGCCGCTGCACCGAAGGGAAAGGCCGCTCCCACCCAGAACTGGCGCAGAGCGAATTCTCGAGAATTTGCACAAGGCCCAAACGTCTGGAACCATGCCCGCTGATCGCGTCGCCTGTTGGCCACTCTAGGCGAGGTGAGAATCCCCATAAACAGGAACCACCAGGGGTTTTGTTCTCTGCGGAATCCTGATTTAATATTGCCGCTAAAAAAAGGCCGTCCGGGTCTCGATCGATGGGACCGGCGATAAGGATCCACCGGGGAGGAACATCATGCGCCGTATCTGCGCCGTAGCGACGATGGTGCTCGGGCTTGCAGTCGCAGCTTCGCCACTCGCTCATGCTCAGGAATCCAAGGCATCTAGCGATCAAGTGGACCGGTCCGTGTTGCCGATACCGCCGGCGCCCTTCCAAGGCAAGATCGAACGCACGGCTAAGGACTCGACACCCGATTTTCCGAAGGGCGTCGAGGCGCCGAAGGGCGCTCCGAATGTATTGCTGATCTTGACGGATGATGTTGGCTTCGGCGCCAGCAGCACGTTCGGAGGGCCGGTTCAGACGCCCACCATGCAGCAGCTCGCGGACAACGGGCTGCGCTACAACATGTTCCACACCACGGCACTCTGCTCGCCGACCCGCGCCGCGCTCATCACCGGGCGGAACCACCATTCGGTTGCCAGTGGCGTGATTACCGAATTTGCGACGGGGTATCCAGGCTACGACTCGCTGGTCCCGGCGAGCGCCGGATCCGTCGGAGAGGTCCTCAGGGAGAACGGCTACAACACATCATGGTTCGGCAAGATGCACAACGTGCCGGACTGGATGTCGAGCCAAGCCGGGCCGTTCGACCTGTGGCCGAGCGGTCTGGGTTTCGAATATTTCTATGGCTTCCTCGGTGGCGACTCCGATCAGTGGCATCCTGCCTTGTACGAGAACACGACGCCGATCGAGCCGTACCTCGGCAAGCCGGACTACATCCTCGATCATGACCTCGCAGACAAGGCGATTGCCTGGATGCGCATGCAGCACGCGCTGGCACCAAACAAGCCCTGGCTGCTGTACTACGCGACCGGAACGGCTCATGCGCCGCATCAGGCGCCGAAAGAGTGGATCGACAAGTACAAGGGCCAGTTCGACCAGGGCTGGGACAAGGTTCGCGAGGAGACGCTCGCCCGCCAGATCAAGCTCGGGATCGTCCCGCCGAACACCCAGCTGACTGCGCGGCCGGAGCAGATTCCCGCCTGGGACACGCTGTCGGCGGACCAGAAGCGCCTGTATGCGCGGATGATGGAGGTCTACGCCGGCGCACTTGCCTACGCCGACAATCAGATCGGGCGCCTGCTCAGCGCGGTGAAGGACTCCGGCCAGCTCGACAATACGCTCGTCATTTTCATCATGGGGGACAATGGCGCCAGCGCCGAAGGCAGCCTGCAAGGCACCACAAACGAAGTCGCGACTGCGGCCAACGGCGTCAAGGAGAGTCTCCCCTACCTCCTCTCGATGATCGACAAGCTGGGTGGTCCGCTCGCCTACAATCACTATCCGGTCGGCTGGGCGCACGCGATGGACGCGCCCATGCAGTGGACGAAGCAGGTCGCGTCGCACTTCGGCGGGACACGCAACGGTCTGGTCATCTCGTGGCCAGCGCATATCAAAGATAAGGGCGGCCTGCGGTCACAGTTCGCGCACGTGATCGATATCGTGCCGACCATCTATGAAGCCGCTGGCATCACTCCTCCGAAGATCCTGGACGGCACGGAACAGAAGCCGCTGGATGGCACCAGCCTCGTCTACACCTTCGACGACGCCAAGGCCGCCACACGTCACACGACACAGTACTTCGAGCTGGTCGGCAATCGCGGCATCTACAAGGACGGGTGGATGGCCAACACCACCCCGCTCCGGCTGCCGTGGGTGACGATTGGTGAAGAACCGAACCCTGACGACTTCAAGTGGGAACTTTACAACATCAGTGAGGATTTCAGTCAGGCCAACAACTTGGCCGCGAAAAATCCTGAAAAACTCAAGGAACTGCAGGACGCCTTCGACGTCGAGGCAAAGAAGTACAACGTCTATCCGCTCGACTCGAGCTTCGCCTCGCGCGCCGATCCCTCGATCAGGCCGAGCCTCACGCGTGGCCGCACGGAGTTCGCGTACTATCCCGGCATGATCCGCATCCCCGAAGGCTCAGCGCCCGACTTCAAGAACAAGTCGTGGACTGCGGCGGCGGAGGTCACCGTTCCAAAGGGCGGGGCGAGTGGCGTCCTGGCGACGATCGGCGGACGGTTCGGTGGCTGGGCGCTGATGCTGAAGGACAGCAGACCGGTGTTTGTCTACGCGCTGTCAAACCAGCCGGAGCACAAGTTCCGTATCGCCTCCAATAAAGCTCTCCCGCCCGGCGATCACGTCGTACGGGTCAAGTTCGACTATGACGGCGGAGGGATCGGCAAGGGCGCGACCGCCACGTTGCTGGTGGACGAAAAGGAGGTTGCCCAGGGCAAAATCCCGCAAACGATCGGCGTCCGTTTCTCCCTCGACGAAACGTTCGACGTGGGCGAGGACACCGGTACGCCGGTCAGCGAGGACTACGCAGGCGCCATGCCCTATGCATTCTCCGGCACGCTCAAGCGCTTCGCCGTGGTTCTCGAACCGGAAAACCTGAGCGACGAGGAAAAGGCACGTCTGCGCGAGGAACTCGCGAAGGCTCTTATGGCGGTGCAGTAGGGATTCGAGGAGCCAACCGCGGCTTCAAGGGGTCTCGATGCGCTATTTCCGCCGGGAGACAGGAGCAACGCCCCATAGGCTGGCGGACACTTGGGCCGCCAGCCGGCTTGCTGCCGTGGCGGCTTTGCTCCTGGTCCCCATCGAAGGTTACGCCCAGGAGCCGGTCGAGGAGACGCCAACCGAGGCCGAAACCCCTGCCGCCCAGGGCGGCGATTTTGGCAGCGGCTTGTTGTCCGGACCGCGTTGGTCGCCTGAGCCGCTGACCGGAGACTGGTTTGGCGCGCGATCGTGGCTGGCGGATCACGGCGTCACCGTCGGCGTCAACGTCGTCAACACGGTGCAGGGCGTTGTCGGCGGCGGTCGCAACGAGGAGTGGGACAACGGCGGCTCGCTTTATCTCGAGTCCCAGTTCAGCAGCGACCGCGCCGGTCTGTGGCCCGGCGGCTTCGTCGACTTCCGCCTGGAACGGCAGTACGGCGCGTTCGTCAACAAGGAGGCTGGCTCGTTTCCCGCCGTCAACATGATCGGCCTGTTTCCGGAGACCAACGAGGACTCCTTCGTCGTCAGCAAGCTGATGGCGACGCAATTCGTCACCGAGTGGCTGGGGTTTTTCATCGGGCGGTTCGACACGCTCGACGGCGATACCAACAACCTCGTCAGCGGCCGCGGGCGGACGGGCTTTCTCAGCCCGCAACTGGCGTTCTCGCCGAACAGCGTGCTGACCACGCCCTACGTCCTGAACGGCGTCGGCGCGATCGCGTTTACGCCGAACCCGTTCCTGCACCGTCCGGCAACGCTCAACTTCGTGTTTGCCGATCCGCAGGTCGATCCCAGCGACACCGGCTTCAACAGCAATTTTTTCGACGAGCAGTACTATGCGCTGGAGTGGCGCTTCCCCACCCAGTTCTTCGGCCTGCCTGGCAGCCAGAACGTCAGCTACAACTACAATACCAAGGAATTTCTCCGGCTTGACGACCTGACCAAGTCATTCATTACGCGCCAGAAGTCGTCTAGCAGCGGCGCGGGTGTCTTCGCCTACAACTTCCATCAGTACGTTTATGTCGAGCCGGGGCAGGACCTGACGTCCGTTGGCTACGACGCGGATCAGGAGAAACTGCAGGGGTTCGGCATCTTCGGTCGCGTCGGCTATTCCAACGCCGACGTCAATCCCTTCGAGTGGACCTTCGCCCTCGGACTGGCGGGACGCGGGATCATCCCCACTCGCGACGACGATACGTTCGGCGTTGCCCCCTACTTTGGCCGGATATCCCGCGACTTCAGCGACGTCAGCGACCGTCTGAACAAGAACTACTGGGGATTCGAAGCCTACTACAACGTCGCCGTCACGCAGTGGCTGCACGTGACACCGGATTTTCAGGTGACCGAGCCGTTTATCGACAATCTTGATACCGCCTACACATTCGGCTTCCGAGCTAAGCTGGACCTGTGAGGTTTTCGGGGTGCATCGACCCCGGAATGCCGCTGAGGGTCCGAGTTACTTCGGAAACAGGAAGGCTAGCTGCAGGCGCAATGACGCTTGTGGAGCGAAGTCCGGGCGAACGGCATTGTAGAACCCTTGGACCTGGGCATTCAGGGCTTGGCTGCCGACGGCGAACACCCGGCCTACTCCGCCGCCGACCGGCAGCATCGTCGCATTATCCCGATCCGCCTCCCAGTTGACGGTGATGACCGGCGAGGTCACCAGATACCAGCCGTTTGCCATGTTGTAGTTGACGAACGGCTGGACCAGCGTCTGGTTGACTTCGTCACGATCGCTGTTGCCGGCGAACGACCAGAGTTGGCGCACGAGGCCGCCGACCACCCACGGCGGTGCTGTCACGAGCGCAACCGCCGCCGGCCCGGCGCTCCATTTCTGCGTGCCGAGACGATCGCTGGTAGCCGTGCGCAACGTCAGCGACGGGCCGATGCACCAGGTGAAGCTGCCCTTGGAGACCGGAGAGAGATAAGCGGAGAAATTAATGTCGCCGAGGCCGAAGTCGTCGCCGCTGGTGTCGGCGCTCGGCAGATCGGGCAGCGAGTCGGTCACGCTTGGCAGATAAATCACCGGGATGATCGTTCGGATGATTACGTTCCAGTCACCGAGGCTGAAGGGAACGACCGGCTGGATGTTGACAACGTTGGCGGTGTCGTTATCGGGGCCCGTGCGGAAGAAGGTGTTGTTCTGAATGGGCAGACTGACCATGGCGGCGATCGGGTTCTGCGCCGCGGCGGCAAGGTCAGCCTGGGTGCCCGCGTCGCCGGACGGTGCGTCCTCTTGCGCAAGCGCCCGAGCAGCGCCGCAGGCGAGGACGGCGATGGCCGCAACGAGAGGATGCGTGACAGCAAAACCTCCTGTGCCACGCCGAATCGTTTGCAGCATTGTTGCTCCCTCCTCGGTTGGTCCTTTTAAGGTTGGGCGTCTCATGATCTTTGATTTTCTTCAGATCGGCTGGGAAAGCCGCATCAGGAAGCGTTAAGCATTTTCCACTGTGTAGGCGAAATCCGGCGCAAGTTTGAGGCAGTTCTAGCCACGGAACCCACCTGTCGCCATTCGTTCTGACAAATGTAGATATCGCTGGAACCGCCGCTCGTGCCCGTACCAGACAAAAAAACCAATGGTTGCACAAAGATCAAAATGTTAAAATCCGAACTCGCCGCTTGAGCTCGTGGGGACACGCTGATTGGGAGGAAAAGCGGTGCGGCTAAACAGACTGCTTTCGGTTGCCGCCGCAGCGGTGTTTTTCTTTTCGATCTCGAAAGCCCTGGTGCCGCATGCGGACCGCACGGTGCTGCCTCAACCATCACGACGCAGCGACGGGTGTCGTTAAGGAAGGCTGCGTGGGCCCTCATCGGCAAACTCGTTGACATCTTCCGGCCTGCCGAATGCGCCAATTACTTCAGATCGTGCGGCTATGACCCAGACTGAACGGAATCCGCTCTAGGAGCGACATCATGCATCGTGGAAAAATCGTGATAGCGCTCCTACTCATCGTCGTGATTCTCCCCGGGGGAGCGGCGCGCGCCGACTGCAAGGATGAAGTGCGCGAGCTGCGGCGGGAGATCAACGACGATCGTGACAAATACACTCAGAAGGCATGTGCGAAGGCCCAGAAGGAACTCGTGGCGGCGCAAGCGCAAGTCGCCAGTCCTATAAAGTGTCGTGAGCATCTACACAAAGCCCGACGCACCCTCCGCGGGGGCAAGGACTAATGCAATATCCCTGAGCCGAGCGCCTACGCCATGACAGAAATTCTCCTGGTTCTAATTAAATTATCTGTGGTGGCTCTTATTCTTGCTATTGGTTTGAGTTCGACGCTTGCCGACTTGACCTACCTGTGGCGTAGGCCGGCGCAATTGCTGCGATCGCTACTCGCCATGTACGTCATTATTCCCCTTTTCGCCTTGCTTATTCTCAAGGTGCTGACCCTTCCTCAGGGGGTCGAGGTCGCCCTTCTCATTCTTGCGGTCTCTGCTGGTGCTCCGCTGCTGCCGCGAAAGCTGATGAAGATCGGTCACGAGTCCTACATGCTCAGCTTGGTCGTGACGTCGTCCGCCGTTGCGGTATTGGTGGTGCCGTTATGGCTGGAAATGCTGCGTCCTTTGTATAGCTTAACAACGGAACTGAGCCCCGTTGATGTTGCGCTGCTGATTGCCAAGTCGTTCATCGGGCCGATCGTCATCGGCATGCTTCTTCGCTGGCGGTTTCCTGAAACCAGCGAAATCATCGCCGACCGGTTGCTTTCGGTCTGTGGGATCATTCTTCTCGGGTGCGTCGTTGTTCTTCTGGCCCTGCACGGGAAATTGCTTCTCGACGTGGGCTGGCCATCGCTCTTGGCGCTTGTTGGAATGACGTTTGCCGCACTTGCCGTAGGGCATGTGCTCGGCGGTCCGGGCGAAGACGACCGCACCGGCTTGGCCATCGCCTGTGCGACCCGGCACGTTGGAATCGCTATGATCGTCGCCGCATCGGTTCCGGGGCCACGGACCGCCGTTATCGTCGTCGCGTACTTGATTGCGGCAGCCGTCGTCTCGATTCCCTACTTGCGTTGGCGACAAAAGAAGCAGTCAGCGGCGGCATAATTGACACGCCGTTAGCCTTGGAGCAGATGCTGGGCGCTCCCCGGAGCAAGTCTCGAATTCGCCGTCACGCCCAAGCGTCAGATGACCGCGCTCGCGCTCGAAGTCACTCAGGCGCCTCCCGGAACCGCGCGGTTACCACGCCCGACGCATTCCTAAACGCCAGGTTGGTCTCGACGCGCTGGTAGGCGACCGTCTTCTCCAGCGCATGGAGAATGTCCTGTTCGAGCTTCATACGATTCGGTGGACAGGCTCTGCTTGTGCCGGCGATGGGCTGGAGGAACGCAATCTGGCCGTTCGATACTTCGGCTTTGCCATGGAACCTGTTGCAGCCGCCATACATGGAAAAGCTCCCATCCTCCAGGAATGCAATCGTCGGGGGATCGTCTGCGACCAGGGCACGTCCGGCAATCTCGGTTACGGACCAGGACACGCCGGCTATGTGCGGGACCGAAACAGGACCAGACTGGCCGCCACTCATGCGCTCGAGCACGAGGTCGGCATGCTCCGGTGAGCCTCGCGTGATGACAGGATGGGCAGAGGTGGTGCGGAAGAGGACGCGCTCGCCGGACAGAATGCGCGCTGCCACCACATAGCTCATGCGACTGTCGATCTTCTGGTCATCGTAGCTCAGCGAGACCGAGAACGGTACGCGGTCAATCTGGTAGCTCTGCGAGGACATCGTCACCGACGGAGCATCGGCCCGCGACACATCCAGCAACTCAACTTCCAGGATGGCGTCAGGCGGAAGCGCAATGCGCTCCCGGTAGCTGGCAGTGATCGATAGCGATCGCATTTCCGCCAATACTTGCTTCACAGAGAAACCGAAGACCAGGATGGCCAGGAGCGCAAGTAAGACCTTTCTCATCGTGAACCCTCAGGCCGCGAGCTTCGCTAGCGGCGACGGCAATGCGTGGTTCAGCAAGCTGACGAAACGAGCGCAATACGTCGTAATACCAGGCTAAATGGTGGGGAAAACGTCCATTATGAAGACATCCAGGTAACGCCGCCACTAACTAAAACACGTGAGCGGCTACCCGCGATCATACAGAATTTCGCCTCCTCTTGCTTCCATAGTGGTGACTGGGCGCGATGTGCGGTTGCTTACTGCCGGTGCAGGGCTCCGCTAACTATCTGATATATTTTGGAAAGTTTGGTTGCGGGGGCAGGATTTGAACCTGCGACCTTCAGGTTATGAGCCTGTAGGCAGCATTCTGATAACGCTCTGATTTCGCGCCAGATTTGCTTTCATCGCGTTAACTAATTGATATTTATGGGGACAATTCAGGCCCTTGCCGGACGATCATTGACACCTGGGGACCCTCCGCGGCAAAATCGTTCGGACATGGAACGGACATGGGTGTCCGCCAGGGTGTTTGCCGGACCGTCAGGGGGCCTCGCAGCGATGCCGAGACGTGCGAGCGAGCGATTAACCGATAAGCTGGTGCGGGCACTGGCGGTGCCCGCCCAGGGGGCGACGATTACCTATGATGCCGATGTGCCGGGCTTTGGCGCGCGCATCACCGCGACCGGGGCGCGAGCTTTTGTGCTGAACTACCGCTGTGCCGGGCGCGAGCGGCGGATGACCATTGGCGGCTTCCCGACCTGGTCGACGACGGCGGCACGGGAAGAAGCCCGGGAGCTGCGCCGCAAGGTGGACGCCGGCATCGACCCGATGCTTGAACGAGAGATCTCGGACGCGGCAGCATTGGCGGAGCGCTCTGCGCCGACGATGCAGCACCTGTTCGCCCGTTACCAGCGGGAACACCTGCCCCGCAAGGCCCCGCGCGCGGCCGCCGACGACGCCAGCATGTGGCGGAACATCGTGCTGCCCCGGCTGGGCAGCCGTAAGGTGGCTGAAGTGCGACCGGATGAAATCGATGCGTTGCACGCCGAGGTCAGCAGAACGCGGCCGGTGCGGGCGAACCGGATGGTCGAGGTGGTACGCAAGGCGTTCAATCTGGCAATCCGCTGGGGCTGGCGCGCCGATAATCCCGCCTCCGGGGTGCATCGCAATCACGAAGAAAAGCGTGCCCGCTATCTGACCGACGCTGAGCTGGTGCAGCTGTGCCGGGCGCTGGCAGCCCACTCGGAACGAACCAGCGCCAGCGCGATCAAGCTGCTGATGCTGACCGGTGCCCGGCGCGGCGAGGTGCTCACCGCCCGGTGGGAGATGTTCGACCTGGACAGCGGTATATGGATCAAGCCGTCGGCGCACACCAAGCAGCGTAAGGTCCACCGGGTACCGCTTTCGGCTCCGGCGGTGCAGCTGCTGATCGACCTGCGCGTCCGGGCCAGCGCCACGGCGGCAACGACGGGAACGGCGATGAGCGCTTACGTCTTTCCCGGCGGTAACGGCCAGCCGATCACCGACCTGAAGCGCACTTGGCTGTCGGTATGCCGCGCAGCGGGGCTGGCGGAAAAGAAGGAGAAGCTCGCCCCGGGCGGTTCGGTGGTGAAGACGGACAACGGCGAGCCGGTCATGGTGTGGCAGGCAACCGCGCGCCTCCACGATCTCAGGCACACCTATGCCAGCATCCTCGCATCACAAGGATTATCACTGCCGATCATCGGCGCCTTGCTCGGACACACGCAGCCGCAGACGACGGCGCGCTACGCGCATCTGCTGGACGATCCGCTGCGTGCCGCCACCGAACGGGTGGCGGCACGCATCGCCGGAAATACCGGCGACACGAGGCGCGAAGGGCAAGCAGACGGCTGATTATCGATCGGTGGTTGCGAGAGAAGCCGGGCTCGTTCTGCTCCGTCGTCGCTCCGCGGGTGACGCCAGCAGGGTGACGACGGGAAAGCGGCCGGGATGCCGGGCGACGGTAATCAACCCGGCATCTTCCAGGACGGCGAGCGCCCGTGACTTGGTTGCACGGTCGATGCCGAACGATGCCAGATCGCTGTTGCCGAAGACGACGGTTCGGTTCCTGGTGGCACCCGCCAGGCGCCAGAGGCACAAGCCGACGATCAGCGCCCGGCCGGGCAGCGCCGCGGCGGCGATAATCCACGGCCATGGCACCGGTCCCTGCAGGTAACGACCGCCCGCAGCAGACAGCTTCTCGGCGAGGTGTTCGAGGGCAGCCACCTCGCCGTCCATCGCCTCGCCGGTCGCGGCGAAGATCTGGCGATCGGCGTCCCACACCCGCCGTTCGATGCGTGCCTGCCTCGCCATGCCGCCTCCATTAGTATTTAAAGAGAGATATATAAAAGAGATATAAGAGTAGACGTTGCGCGTGGGACAACACTGCCACGTCCGTTCCCTGCCTTGATCGACGCAGATTGTCCGTCGTCCACCGCGAACGGCGCTTGCACTGTCATCATCGGCTCGCCATGGCGGCATTTGCCGAAGACGCAGGGGTGTTGTCGAGCGAACAACACCCCGTTGTCGAAGCGACAACACCTCCGGCCTCGGTCCGGTCCAGCAGCGCCATCACCCGCTGCCACATGACGGTGCCGCGGTCGTCCTGGTAGCGATCGGGATAGCGCACGAGAGCGGCATCGGTGGCCAGCTCGAATCCGCCGAGGGCCAAGCGCGAGGCCGCCGCCATATGTCCTTGCATCTTCATTACGTCCTCCTCCAGGCGATCGACCGGCGCACAGATCAGCACCGCATCATGAACCGGCGCACACACCTCGATGCCCGCCTCGGTGGCGAGACAGCAGGCCAGCCGCAGCATCTCGGCACCATTCGCCTGCATCGGAAAGTTGCGCAGCGAGCGGTCGTTGGCCTGCGGCGGC
>JAEULG010000029.1 GCA_016793875.1 Rhodospirillales bacterium
CGAGGCGGCCCTCGCCGTCGAGGCGGGCGAGGCAATCGACCGCGGCGTGCACCTGGCGGGCGTCCTTGATCGGATGGGCGACGGCGGCGTGGTCGAAGATCGAGGGATAGATCTCGGCCAGCAGCACCCGCCAGCCGTCGCCTGACGCGGGGCGGGCGAGCGGCCCCAGCCCGGTCTCGAACGGCCAGATGCGGACCTGCCCCTCCAGCCACGGGTGCCGGCGCAGCGCCTGCAGGTGGGGGATGCCGGTCAGCGACTGGCTGCCGACGGAGCCCGGATACGCCAGCTTCCACACCGGCTGGGTGCCGCCGCCGGCGCGGTCACACAGGCGAAGCTCGGCGAGCCCGTCGTCGCCGTCGTAGCCGGGCGGCTTGCGCGCCGAGAGCAACGGCCCCGCTGCCGCCGCCGGACATCCCCAGAATGGGAAAGCGCCGCCGGAGGCCCGCCGGTTCAGCGCGCCGGCGACGGAGAACCGGTTGTTGGCGTTGTCGACGGCATCGCGAATGCGGTTGGCAAGCTCCGTCCAGACGGTGCGCCAGTCGGCCACGCCATCGCGCCGCAACATCCGGGCAAAGCCGGCCGGGTAGCCGAAGGCGAAATCGAAGCCGACCAGCGCGGTGCGGTCGCGGGCGATAAGGTCGGAGAGATGGTCGGCGAGGAAGGCCATCGCCGCCTGCCGTGTCGGCGGGTTGACGAGGCGCGGCGCCGCCAGCACGCCGCCGTCCCGTTCAGCGGCAGCGATCCAGATGCTGTCGGCGCCGCTCGCCGGCACCGCCGCAGCACTCCAGTCGGCCATCACGTAGGCATCGAAGATCGGCGGCATGGGGCGTACCCGGCATTCTCAAGCGGCGTCAGCCCTTCGCCGGCGGCGCGGGATGCTCGTGGGCGTGGCTGTGCGGGTGATCGTGGCTGTGGTGGTGATGGCCGTGGTGCTCATGCCGATGATCGTGCGCGCCCGGGGTGGTGTGATCATGGCCATGTCCATGATCGTGGTGATGATGACCGTGCGCATGATCGTGGTGGTGATCATCATCATCGGTGCCGATGCCGCGGACATGGAAGTGGTGGCCGACCTGCGCGGCGCCGCGATCGCTCTCGTATCCCAGCACCTGCTCGCGGTACTTGCACAGAAGGCAGTTCATCAGGTTGGCGCCGTCCAGCGCCTCCACCAGCCGGTCGGCAAAGGTGTCGATGACCAGCGGATGGTCATTGAGGTAGTCGGCCTTGACGATCTCGATCTCCGGGTGCGCCGCGGCGCAGGCATCGGCGTGGGCGTAGATGCGATCGACGAGGATGCCGGTGAACAGGAAGTACGGGAAGACGATGATGCGGCGGTAGCCGAGCCGCACCGCGTGCCGCAGCCCCTCGTCCACCAGCGGATAGGCGACGCCTGAATAGCTCACCTCGGTCCAGCCGAAGCCCATGCCCTCCCACAGCATGCGCGCCACTTTGGAGACATTGGAGTTGGCGTCGGGATCGTTGGTGCCGCGCCCCACCACCATCAGCAGCGTCTCCTGGCGCGCCACCTGCCGCTCGCAGGCGGCCTCTGCCGCGGCGATGCGCGCCGCCGCCGCCCGCAGCAGCCGGCCGTCGATCGCCAGCTCGCGCCCGAAGCTCACCGCGATCTGCGGGTTCTCGGCGGCAAAGGTGTTGATCTCCGACGGCAGGTCGTTCTTGACGTGGCCGGCGGCGAACAGCATGCCGGGCAGGCAGACGATGCGGCGGGCGCCGCGCGCCTTCAGCGCCTCCAGCCCGTCGCGGATGACCGGCCGGGCAAACTCCAGGAAGCCGCTCTCCACGTCGTAGTGCGGCCAGCGCCGCCGCAAGTGACGGGCGAGCGCGTGGAATTCCGATACCGCCGCGCCGGAGCGGCTGCCGTGCCCGCAGATCATCACGCCGAGAGAATCGGCCGTCGTCTCAGCCATCGCCTGGTCCCTTGCCTTCGAGCGTCGCTGTTATGCGGCGTTGTGCCGCCGCCTGTTCCCCGGCTGGTCATGGCCTCCGGCCGGGCCGAGGGCGGGACTATAGGGGCAGGTTTGCCGGCTGTCATCCAGCCGGTCCCACAACGTACCGTAGGGTGCCGGTGAGCGGAGCGAACCGCACCACCTAGGCCGCGTGCACCACGCGTGGACGTGAAGATCGGTGCGCTTCGCTTCCGCTCAGCACACGCTACGCGCTCCGTTGCACGGGCCGGCGGGTTATTGGC
>JAEULG010000077.1 GCA_016793875.1 Rhodospirillales bacterium
CACCGCCCGCTCGCGGTTGGCGAGGAAGCGCTGCCGCCAGTGGCGCAGGGTCTGCGCGTAGTGCAGCCGCAGCACCTCGATGTCGGTGATCCACAGCCGCGCGCGTTCGATGGCGGGCGTCAACTCGGAGAGCGCCGGCACGTAGCCGCCGGGGAAGATGTACTTGCGAATCCACGGTGTGGTGACGCCGGGGCCATCGGTGCGGCCGATGGTGTGCAGCAAGGCGATGCCGTCGTCTTCCAGGCGCTGGCGGACCGTATCAAAGAATTCGCCGTAGTGGCGAACGCCGACGTGCTCGAACATGCCGACCGAGACGATGCGGTCGTAGCACCCGGCCTCCTCGCGGTAGTCGCGCAGGAAGAACTGCACCCGGTCCGCCAGCCCTCGTTGCGCCGCCCGCTCGCGGGCGACCCGGAGCTGTTCCTCCGACAGGGTCAGCCCGGTGACCTCGACGCGGAATCGCTCGGCCAGCCAGAGACCGAGGCCGCCCCAGCCGGAGCCGATGTCGAGCACCCGCATCCCCGGCTGCAGCCGCAGCTTGGCGGCGATGTGCCGCTGCTTGGCCCGCTGCGCGTCTCCAAGGCTCAGCTCCGGCTGCGGGAAATAGGCGCAGCTGTACTGGCGGTCGTCGTCGAGGAACAGCGCGTAGAGCGCGTCCGAGAGGTCGTAGTGATGGGCGACGTTGCGCCGCGCCCGCGGTGCCGGGTTGGCCTGCTGCAGCCGGCGGAACAGCCGGTCGATGTGGTGGGCGGTGCGACTGAGCGGATCACCCTCGGCGGCGGCGAAATTTCGGCCTATCAGGTCGAGGAAATCGTAGAGCGAGGCGTCCTCGACGGTCAGCGTACCGTCCATGTAGGCCTCGCCGGCATACAGCTCCGGCCGGAAGAACAGCTTCCAGTGCAGCGCGGGATCGTGCAACCGGATGGTAACCGATGGCGACCCGCCAGGGCCGAAAACGTGAGGATCGCCGCCGGCATCGATGACCGTCAGCCGGCCAAGACGGATGACTCCACTCAGAAACCGCGCAAGCAGCATTGTTCCGCTCCCGTGGCCTCGGGTCTGCACGCTCGCCGCTCCGTGCGGCGCGCGACGTCCCCAACATTACGCATATGTAATGTGGCCAGCGGGATATTTGCCTGCAAGCACAAGCCGCTGTTGCGGGAAGGGTTTTGCTGAGCTCCGGCCCGAACGGGGTGTGAAACGGACCGGGCTGCGCCTCCGTGACAAGTCGCTGCCCGCGGGCCGGCAGGCCTTCGGGCAGCGGGGGCAGGCAGAAAAGGGCTGTGCTGTGCGCCCCGGGCGCTGCTACGCCGGCCCCTCCGCCGCCAGTTCCGCCGCCAGCTCCTCGGCGGCGTCATCGGCTGCTTCGGCCTCGAAGATCGCTTGCATCTGCTCTTCCAGCAACTCCTCGTCTTCCTCGCGACGGGCAGCGCCGGTCCGGGCAACGGCGGCACCGGTGCGAGCCTGCGTCTCCGCCTCGTCGGGGGTGCGCGCGACATTGACGGTGATGTGCACGATCACCTCCGGATGGAGGCCGATGCCGAGCTGGTGCAGGCCGAGCGTCTTGATCGGCTGCTGTAGGCGGACCTGCTGGCGGCTGACGGTGAAGCCGGCGGCGGAGACGGCGTCAGCGATGTCGCGGGCACTGACTGAGCCGTAGAGCTGGCCGGCTTCGCCAGCTTGGCGAATGAGGACAACGGAAAGGCCGTCCAGCTTCGCACCGACCGCTTCGGCCTCGGCGCGGCGCTCGAGGTTGTTCGCCTCCAGCTGCGCGCGCTGCTCATCGAAGCGCTTGCGGTTGCTGTCGGTAAGGCGCACCGCCTTCTTCTGCGGTAGCAGGTAGTTGCGGGCGTATCCGGGCTTTACCCGGACGACATCGCCCATCTGGCCAAGGTTCTCGATACGTTCGAGAAGAATGATCTCCATAGCGACAGGCTCCTCAATCTTTCGCTGCGGGCGGCCCGGCGCTGATACGCCGGCGCACGCCGATCCACTGCTCGGCGACGCCGAGTGCCGCGACCAGGGCCGCGGCCAATACGAAAAACAACGTCATCAGGACATAGAAAGCTGCCAGCACCAGGCTAGGGGAGGCGCTGCGGCGGCCGAAAGCGTGCACCACCGCCAGCCCCACCAGAAAATAGGCGGCGAGCAGGATGACGACGACATTGCGGGCGATATAGGCGAGATCGCCGCTCCCAACGAGACCCACCGCGGCGGCGGCGACCAGTGGCCAGTCGAACCAGCGGGGGAGGCGAAGGGCTGTCCAGTCCGGTCGCGGCCGGCGGTTCAAGCCGCGGAAGGTGAGCAGCGCCTGTGCCAGCACGGCATTGCCGATCAGCAGGACGAGCCACATGACTGCGGCAAAGCCGGGAAAAAGCGGTGCCACCTGATCGACGAGTTCGGTGCGGGTCGCCTCGTCGAACTGGCCGACCATGCCGCTGACCGCAGTCAACAGCCCGCGCACCGACTCTTCGATGCCGGCGTCGCTGCGGGCAGACCAGCAGGTGGCGGCGACGACGAAGGCGATCAGCACGGTGACGACGGCAAGAACGTCGCCGATCGGGCGCCAGCCGTCGGCGGCGCCGGCCTGCGGGCGCATCGCCTGCTGCACCAGCAGCCACGACGGGATGACGTGCATGCCGCCGTAGAGGCCGGCAGCGGCGAATCCGCCGAAAAGCAGCGCCACCACCAGTCCGCTGGACGCGGCGATGCCGAAGCCGGACGTACCTAAGGCCAGCCCTGCGGCCAGCAGCGGCAACGGCGCCAGATACACGGCGATCATTCCCAGTGGCGATCCGCTCAGAGCCGCCAGCACGGCGGCGCCGCTGAGGCCGCCACCCCCGACCGCGAGCAGCGCGGTCTTGCCCATCATCGTTCCTCCCCGCAGAAGGACGGCGGTATGCCGCCGTCCGGCCAGCGCCCCGCTCAGCGGATCAGATAGGGCAGCAGCGCCAGGAAGCGCGCTCGCTTGATGGCGCGTGCAAGCTCGCGCTGCTTGGGTGCCGAAACCGCGGTGATACGGCTTGGGACGATCTTGCCGCGCTCAGAGACGAAGCGCTGCAGCAGCTTGACGTCCTTGTAGTCAATGGCAGGCGCATTGGCTCCGGAGAACGGGCAGCTCTTGCGGCGGCGGAAGAAGGGACGTCGGGCGTTCATCGCCGGCTACTCCTGATCAGCGGTGACAGAGGCGACGCGGACCGGCGCAGCATCGCCGCTCTCGACGGGGGCGCGGCGTTCGCCGCGATCGCCACGGAAACGGTCTTCGCGGTCGCCGCGCGGCGGCCGGTCTCCAAAGCGATCCTCCCGGCGGGGTCTGTCGTCGCGCGCCGCCCGGCTCTGCATCATCGCGCTCGGCCCCTCCTGAAGCGCGTCGACACGGACGGTCAGGTGGCGGACGACATCCTCGTTCAGCCCCATCTGCCGCTCCATCTCGTGCACCGCCGGGGCGGCGGCATCGATGTTGAGCAGCATATAGTGCCCCTTGCGATTCTTGCGGATGCGGTACGAGAGACTGCGCAAACCCCAGTACTCGCGCTTGGCGATGGTGCCGCCGCCCTCTTCGACCACCTTGGTGAAGTGGTCGGCGATGGCTTCGACCTGGGGTGCGGAGATGTCCTGGCGCGTGATGAACACGCACTCATAGTAAGGCAAACCAGCTTCTCCCTCTGGATTATCTCAGCCGGCGACCTGAGGCCGCACGCGCATAGCCGGCCCCTGCCGGCAAGGAGGTGAAGCGCGCAGATAAGCACGAAGCGGCGACGGGATGCAAGCCGGGGATCGGCGCCCGCTCGCTTCCGGGTGCCGCTGGCTGTCCGCGACCGGCAACGCTCGCGTGGCGGAACAGACGTGCGGGCTGCGCTTGACAGGCGAAATCTCACGTGTATGTCATCCGCCACCGCGGGGCACGCTGTCCCCCGGAGGGTGGGAAGCCGGTCGTACGGCGGCGAAACCTGCCGCAATCAAGACGGGGTCTGGCAAGGGCAGGGGATGTTCGATCTTCAAGGCAAGTGCGCGCTGGTCACCGGCGCATCGGGGGCGATAGGAGCGGCGATCGCACGCAGCCTTGCCGCCCGGGGTGCGACGGTGGGACTGTCCGGCACCCGGACGGCTCAGCTTGAGGCGCTCGCCGGTGAGATCGGCCCCTCGGCCCGCGTGCTGCCGGCCGACCTGTCGGCGGCGGGTGGTCCCGACGCGCTGGCCAAGGCGGCGGCGGCGGCGCTGGAAAGTGTCGACATCCTGGTCAACAACGCCGGCATCACCCGCGACGGACTCGTCCTGCGCATGGCCGATGCCGACTGGGACGCGGTACTCGCCGTCGATCTGTCGGCGCCGTTCCGACTGGCGCGCGCCCTGCTGCGCGGCATGGTCAAGCGGCGCTGGGGCCGGATCATCGGCATCGGCTCGGTCGTCGGCACCACCGGCAATGCCGGCCAGGTGAACTATGCCGCGGCCAAGGCCGGGCTGGTCGGCATGACCAAGGCGATGGCCCAGGAGGTTGCCGGCCGGGGAATCACCGTCAACTGCGTTGCCCCCGGCTTCATCGAAAGCGACATGACCGCGGTCCTGGCGGAAAACCGGCGGGCGGCGGTGCTTGCCTCAGTGCCCGCCGGCCGGCTTGGCACCCCCGAGGATGTCGCCGCCTGTGTCGTGTTTCTGGCCAGCGAAGAAGCGTCCTACGTCACCGGTCAGACATTGCACGTCAACGGCGGCATGGCGATGCCCGGATGAGGATCGCCGTCACACAACCGGTCGGACGCTGGTCACGACCGGTAAAGTATGTTACCAAACGCCGCTCTTACCGCGGCGCAACAGTCATCGTGCCCGGTGAACGGGGTCCAAAACTGAACTTCGAAGCCATCACACAAACATATCAAGGGTAGAACCGATGAACGACGTCGCCGAGCGGGTGAAGAAGATCATTGTGGAGCACCTCGGAGTGGAGGAGAGCAAGGTTGTCGAGAATGCCAGTTTCATCGATGACCTGGGCGCTGACAGCCTCGACACGGTGGAACTGGTGATGGCCTTCGAGGAAGAATTTGGGATCGAGATCCCGGACGAAGCCGCTGAGAAGATTCTCTCAGTCAAGGACGCCGTGGACTATATCAAGAACGCGATCGGTTGATCGCGCAACCCGCCGGCGAAGGCTCCGCAGATCGTCGCCGGACGACGGGAGAAGGATCGTCGTCGGGCGACGGCAGTGACGCCGCCGGGCGGGCGGAGCGGTGGACCGGACGGGAGACCATGATGAAGCGAGTCGTTGTCACCGGCATGGGGTTACTATCGCCGCTCGGGTGTGGCGTGGACGTGACCTGGGAGCGACTGATCGCCGGCCGTTCAGGCATTAAGGCGATCCAGTCCTTCGATGTTGGTGACCTGCCGGCGAAGATAGCGGCGCAGGTTCCGCGCGGCGAAACCGCCGAGGGCTACTTCAATGCCGACGACTGGGTGTCGTCGAAGGAACAGCGGCGCATGGACACCTTCATCGTCTATGCTCTCGCCGCGACCGAGCAGGCGGTGGCCGACGCCGGCTGGAAGCCCGAGGACGAGGAGCAGCGCCTGCGCACTGGGGTGCTCATCGGCTCCGGTATCGGCGGACTGCCAGAAATCGCCAAGGGGGCGACGCTGCTGGAGCGGGGCCAGACCCGCAAGCTCAGCCCGTTCTTCATTCCCGCTGCCCTGATCAACCTCGCCAGCGGCCACGTCTCCATCAAGTACGGCTTCAAGGGGCCGAACCATTCGGTGGTCACCGCATGCGCCACCGGCGCCCACGCCATCGGCGATGCCGCCCGGATGATCATGTGGGACGATGCCGACGTGATGGTCGCGGGCGGCACCGAAGCGGCAATCTGCCGGCTGGGCATCGCCGGCTTCGCCGCGGCGCGCGCCCTGTCGACGCATTTCAACGATACCCCCGAAAAGGCCTCGCGGCCGTGGGACAAGGACCGCGACGGCTTCGTCATGGGCGAGGGTGCGGGCGTCCTCGTGCTCGAGGAGTTGGAGCACGCCAAGAAGCGGGGTGCCAAGATCTACGCCGAAGTCATCGGCTACGGCATGTCGGGTGACGCCCATCACATCACCGCTCCCGCCGAGGACGGCAATGGGGCATTCCGCTGCATGCAGATGGCCTTTCGCCGCGCCGGCATCAGCCCCGACGAGGTGGACTATATCAACGCCCACGGTACATCGACGCCGCTCGGCGACGAGATCGAGTTGGGGGCGGTGAAGCGGGTGTTCGGCTCCGCGGCCGACGGTGTCTCGATGTCGTCGACCAAGTCGTCCATCGGTCACCTGCTGGGGGCCGCCGGTGCTGCCGAGGCGATCTTCTCGATCAAGGCGATCGAGACCGGAACGCTCCCGCCGACGCTCAACCTCGATAATCCGTCCGAGGGCTGCGACCTCGATCTGGTTCCGCACGTCGCCAAGGAGCGGGAGGTGCGGGCGGTGCTGTCCAATTCGTTCGGCTTCGGCGGAACCAATGCGTCACTGATCTTCCGCCGGCTCAACTGACGGGAGAGGACCGGTTGCGCCGGAGCGCCCGTATCGTCGCTGCCGTCGCCGTCCTCTTTCTTGTGGTCGTCGGCGTTAGCGGATTTGCGCTGTTCAAGCTGTACACCCGGCCCGGCCCGCTGGCCGCGGAGGCGACGGTCATCGTCCCCAAGGGAGCGAGTGTCGCCGAAATCGCCGTGAGCCTGCGCGAGGCTGGGGTGATCACCTCGTCGCTGGCTTTCCGCGGCGCCGCCCGCTTGACGCCCGTGCCGATGCAGGCGGGGGAATACCGCTTTCCGCCGCACACGAGCCTGCAGACGACCCTTTCCATGCTCCGTTCCGGCGAGACGGTGAAGCGACGGCTGACCGTGCCGGAGGGCATGACCAGCCGGCAAGTAGTAATGTTGCTGAACGAGGCCGAAGGCCTTACCGGAGAGGTGGTGGCGCCACCCGTCGAAGGCGCGTTGCTGCCGGAGACCTACAACTACGCCTGGGGTGACAGCCGCGCCGAGATGATCCGTCGCATGGCGCAGGCCATGGCTGCAACGATAGATGAGCTGTGGGCGGCGCGGGACCCGGCAATACCGCTGTCGTCACCGCAGGATGCGGTGATTCTCGCCTCGATCGTGGAGAAGGAGACCGGCATCGCCGGCGAGCGGCCACGGGTGGCGGCGGTGTTCCTCAACCGCCTGCGCCTCGGCATGAAGCTGCAGGCCGATCCCACCGTCGCCTACGCCGTCTACGGCGGCAGCAAGGTGGGCGCGCCGCTGACGTTAACCGACCTGCAATACCCGTCGCCCTACAACACCTACGCGGTGACCGGGCTGCCGCCCGGCCCGATTGCAAATCCCGGGCGAGCGTCTCTGGCAGCGGTGCTGCAGCCGGCGACGACCAACGAGCTCTACTTCGTCGCCGACGGCAGTGGCGGGCATGCCTTTGCCCGCACGTTGGATGAGCATCAACGCAACGTCGCCCGCTGGCGCAAGGCGAACGAGCGCATCGGCGTCAATTGATCGCGCTTGCGGGCCGGCGGCGTCCGTCGGGCAGCGAGTCGATGAGAGGAGAACAGGATCCATGACCGTCGCCTCGATGACCGGATTTGCCCGCTGCGAAGGGCAGTGCGACGGCGTCGCCTGGACGTGGGAGGTGAAAAGCGTCAATGCGCGCGGCCTCGATGTCCGCAGTCGCTTGCCGCAAGGCATGGAATCGTTGGAGCCAGCCGCCCGGCAGAGGGTCGCCGCCGCGGTCAAGCGCGGCAACGTCAGCATCGCGCTGCAGATCGGCTGGCCGGCCGGCAGGCAGGCGGTGCGCATCGACGAAGAGGTGCTCGAACAGCTGCTGGCGCTGGTGCAGAAGATCGATGCGCGCCTGCCGCAAGCCCAGCCTTCCAGTGCCGCGAACCTGCTGTCGCTGCGCGGCGTCGTCGAGGCCATCGATCCGATGCCGACCGGAGAGGCGCGGGCGGCACTGGAGGCAGCGCTGCTCGGGGGCCTCGATACCGCACTGGCCGCCCTGGTCGCGGTGCGCCGCGCCGAAGGCGAGCGGCTGGCGGGGGTTCTGGCCGATCAGTTGCGCGTGCTCGACCAGCTCAGCGAACAGGCGCGGGCGGTAGCCTCGATGCAGCCGGCTGCCCTCTACACCCGGCTGCAGCAGCAACTCGCCGCGCTGCTGACCGACGCCCCGGCGCTGCCGCCGGAACGCCTCGCCCAGGAAGCGGCGCTGCTCGCCGCCAAGGCCGATCCGCGCGAGGAACTCGACCGTCTGCGGGCACATCAGCAGGCGGCGGCGGCGTTGCTCCAGGGCAAGGGGCCGGTCGGCCGCCAGCTCGACTTCCTCTGCCAGGAGCTGAATCGCGAGACGAACACCTTGTGCTCCAAGTCCGCCGACATCGACCTGACGCGCATCGGTTTAGACCTCAAGGCGACGGTCGAGCAGGTACGCGAGCAGGTCCAGAACATCGAGTGAATGCCGTGACCCTCTCCCTTTCCCATCCCGCGCGCGACGGCAGCGAGGCTCCCGGTATCGCCCGTCGCGGGCTGATGCTGGTGCTGTCCTCACCCTCGGGTGCCGGTAAGTCGACCATCGCCCGGGCGCTGCTGACGCGCGATCCGCAGCTGTCGATGTCGGTGTCGGTGACGACGCGGCCGCCACGGCCCGGGGAGATCGACGGCCTCGACTATATCTTTGTCGATGGCGCAACCTTTCAGGCGATGCGGACCGCCGGTGAGTTGCTGGAGCACGCCACGGTGTTCGGCAACAGCTACGGCAGCCCGCGCGGCCCGGTGGAGCAGGTGCTGACCGCTGGCCGCGACGTCCTCTTCGACGTCGACTGGCAGGGCACGCAGCAGTTGCGGCAGAACGCCCGAGCCGACCTCGTCTCGGTGTTCATCCTGCCGCCGTCGCGCGGCGAGCTTGAGCGGCGGCTGCGTGCCCGGGCCCAGGATCCGGAGGAGGTGGTGTGCCGGCGCATGGCCAAGGCGGCGGACGAGATGAGCCACTGGGCCGAGTACGACTACATCGTCGTTAACCATGACGTCGGCAAGGCGGTCGAGGCGGTGAGCGCCATCCTCGACGCCGAGCGGCTGCGCCGCGAACGGCGGGTCGGCCTTGCCGAGTACGTCGAGCGGATCAGTCGCGGTTGAGATACACTTTTCCGTGTGGCTGTTGACCGGCCCGTGCGCGATGAATAGTTGTGCGGCGTCCTTCCCGGCCGGGCTGGATCGCACTGCGATTGAGAACATGAAGAGATCGCGATCGAGCCTGCCGCCTGCCCATAACAACAATGCCGGCGGCCATTGCATCGCCGACAGGAGCCTCCATGGATCTCGCGCCTGACGTCGCACAGCCGACCGCCCTTTCGGCCGAACGGCCGGCGTGGCTTGTCCGCGTCAATGGCTGGCGCCTCGCCAGTCTCGTTCTCTTCGCCGTGGTGCTCGTCCTCTCCCTGACGACGTTCCGCGACTATGGGATCAGCTGGGACGACAAGGTGCAGAAGGAGTATGGCGAGCACATCCTCGCCTACTACGAATCGGGCTTCACCGATCGCACCGCCGTTACCCCCAACGAGATCACCGACGACGGCAATCTGCCCTACTACGGCGGCAGCTTCGATCTGCTCTCGGCGCTGGTCAGCCACGGCTCGCCGCTGTCGATCTACTTTTCCCGCCATCTGCTCGGCGCGTTCGTCGGGATGGTCGGGCTGCTGATGGTGTGGCGGCTGGGCGAGCGCCTCGGCGGACCGCGGACCGGCTTCTTCGCCCTCGCGCTGCTGGCGACGGTTCCGGCCTATTACGGCCACATGTTCATGAACCCCAAGGACATCCCGTTCGCCGTGGCGATGGTGGCGCTGCTGGCAGCGATCTGCGCGGTGCTGGACGAATGGCCGCGGCCGCGCTGGCGGACGGCGCTGTGGCTGGGGACGGCCGCGGGCATCGCCCTCGGCACCCGCGTCGGCGCGGTGGTGGCGGGGTTCAATCTCGCCGTGCCGCTCGCCGTATGGATGCTTCTGGCGGTGCGGCGCGCCGGCTGGTGGCCGACGCTGGCGGTCTCGGCGGCGGGTTGCCGCCGGCTGCTGGCGGTGCTGCCGCTGACCTGGGCGCTGATGGTGGTACTGTGGCCGTGGGCGGCGCTGGAGCCGCTCAACCCGCTGCGCGCGCTGACCATGTTCTCGCACTTTCCGTTCGAGGGTGACGTCACCTTCAACGGGGTGGCGTATCCGGCGCAGGATCTGCCGCGAAGCTATCTGCCGGCCTTTCTTGCGCTGACGCTGCCGGAGAGCGTTCTTCTTGGCCTGCTTGCCGCCGCCGTTGGCGCGGCGGGCGCTTTGGTGTACCGCTGGCGGCGGCCCCTGGCGCTGAGCCGGCGGGATCTGCAGCTTATGGCGGTGGCTACGGCGGCGCTGTTCCCGCTCGTCTACTTCCTCGTCGAGAGGCCGACGGCATACAACGGCATGCGCCACTTCCTGTTCATGCTGCCGCCGCTGGCGGTTGTTGCGGCAGTGGGGATCGATGCCGTCTGGCGGGGTGTCGAGGCGGCTCGGCGTCCGGTCGTGCTGGCCGTCGCCACCGGCTTCATCGGCCTCGCCGCGATCCGAATGGTCAGCCTGCATCCGTACGAGTACACCTACTACAATGACCTGTTTGGGGGTCTTCCGGCGGCAGAGGGGCGCTTCGATATGGATTACTGGGGCCTGTCGGTGGCGAAGACGACGCGCTTGCTGGCGAAGGCGCTGAAGGCCGAAGGGGACGGCTCGCCGGCCCATCCGTGGCGAGTCGCGACCGAGGCGGAGCCAACCAGCGCCGAGCTGTTCATGCCGCGCTTCATGACCATCGGCGATGACGATGACCACCCGGACTTTCTTGTCGCCCTGTGCCCCTGCCAGCGCCCGCCCGGAGCGCGGCTGATGGCCGAAACCGAACGGCAAGGGGTGATCCTGTCGGAAGCCTATGACCTGCGGCCCGATGCGACCGCGGCGAACCCGGCGCCGGTAATTTCGCCGGGAGCGGCGCCGATCGTCCCCACGCACCAGCCGGGCGCCCGCAGCGAGCGTCACCGTGCCTTCCAGGGGCTCGCGGCGCAGCGGCTCTTCGGCAGGAGCGATCGCGACCACCGGGGTGAGCATCGGCAGAAGGTGGACGTGAAGGTGGGTGCCGGACGCGTTCATCCCGGCGATCCGGCGGTCGCCGCAGTCGAGCATCAGCGCCACGCCGATCAGCAGGCTACGGTGGCGGATGCCCGCAGCCGCCGAACGGCTACGGGCGGCAGCACCATCCCGCAGCGCTCTGCCGCCGGTCAGTCCGGAGGGCAGCCGGTCCGACTGCCGCATCGGTCGCAGCAGGGTTAGCAATGCCGGCCAGCGACGCCATGACGTGGACGGGCGGGGCCCTGCGCCGTTCAGCCCGCGACATCGGCGGACGATGACGCGAGCAGCCGGGCGAGGGCGCCGAATTCCGCGACCGACAGCTCTTCTGCGCGGCGGGTCGGATCGATGCCGGCGGCCGCGGGGTCGAGACCGATCGTCCTGAGGCTGCCGCGCAGCATCTTGCGGCGCTGGCCGAAAGCGGCCGCGGTCACCTGCTCCATCGCCGTGAACGCGGCCGGCACCAGCGGCTGCGGCCGCGGCTGCAGGGTGACCACCGCCGAGGTCACCTTCGGCGGTGGTGTGAACGCCCGCGCATCGACGTTGAACTCGAAGCGCGGCTGCGTCAGCCACTGAGTGATCACCGACAGCCGTCCGTAGGCGGCGCTGCCGGGCGCCGCCACCAACCGGTCGGCCACCTCCTTCTGGAACATCAGCGTCAGGGATTCGAAGGCGGTGATCTGCCGCAGCCAGCCGACCAGCAGCGGCACTGCGATGTTGTAGGGCAGGTTGGCGACGATCCGCCGCGGTGGCGGCGCGATCTCCGTCGCATCGATGCTCAGCGCGTCGGCGGCGACGACGACAAGGCGCCCGGTATGGAGCGCCACGAGCGGCGCCAAGGCGTCGATGCAGCGCGGGTCCTTCTCGACGGCAACAACCGTCCGTGCACTGGCGGCCAGCAGGCTGCGGGTCAGTCCGCCCGGTCCCGGACCGATCTCGATCACCGAGCTCTGGGTCAGATCGCCGGCGGCGCGAGCGATCCGCGCCGTCAGGTTGAGATCGAGCAGGAAGTGCTGTCCGAGAGAACGCTTCGCCGCCAGCCCGTAGCGATTGATGACCTCGCGCAGCGGCGGCAGCGGGTTCTCCGGGATGCTCATCGCGGGCTCGCGGCGCGCCGTGCGGCGATGTCCGCGGCGAGACGCAGGGCCGCGATGAGGCTGCCGGCGGACGCACGGCCGGTGCCAGCGATATCAAAGGCGGTGCCGTGGTCGGGGGAGGTGCGCACGAAGGGCAGGCCGAGGGTGACGTTGACGCCGGCCTCGAAGTCGAGTGCTTTCAGGGGAATCAGCGCCTGATCGTGATACATGCAGATGGCGGCATCGTAGCCCTGCCGGGCGCGCGGGCTGAACATCGCATCCGGCGGCAGCGGTCCTGCCGCCTCGATGCCGGCAGCGCGTAGCCGTTCGATCGCGGGAGCGACGATGCTCGCTTCCTCGCCGCCCATCTCGCCATCTTCGCCGGCATGAGGATTGAGGCCGGCGATGGCGAGCCGCGGCCGGGCAATGCCGAAGTCGCGGCGAAGCGCCGCGGCGGTGATGCTGGCGGCGGCGACGATGGCATCGGCCGAGAGCGTCGCGATGGCATCGCGCAGGCTGACGTGGATGGTGACCGGGACCACCCGCAGGCTCGGGCCGGCCAGCATCATCACCGGCCGAGCGCCCTCGCCGGCGAGCGCTGCCAGGAACTCGGTGTGCCCAGGAAACGCAAAGCCGGCGCCGTAGAGGGTCTTCTTGTGGATCGGATTGGTGACGACGGCCGCCGCCTCGCCGGCAACAGTGCGCGCCACGGCGGTCCTGATGGCGGCGGCGACCGCCGAACCATTGCCGGCGTCGGGGTGGCCGGGATGCACCGCCACGGGGAGCGGCTGATCGAGCACCGGCAGCGCCTCACCGAAGCACGCCGCCGCCGCCTCACCGCCCGCCACTCGCCGCACCGGGACAGCCAGGTGCAGTTCGTCCGCGAGCCGCTGTAGCCGCAAGGCGTCATCGATCACGAAGAAGGGGGGCACGCCGCGGTCGCGCGCCAGCCAGGCTTTGAGCGTGATCTCGCCGCCGATGCCGGCCGGCTCGCCCATGGTCAGGGCGAGGGGTGGCAGGCCGGAGCAGCTGGCATCGGCAACCGCCGGCGCCGACGCCGGCGCCGGCATCAGATGCGGACGTCCACCAGCGCCGAGCGCCGCAGGTCGCGGAGCTGGCGGCGTCCGACCGCGGCCAGCCGCTGGTCCCGCAGCCGCCGTTCGATCTGCTGGCGCTGCTGGTCGTCAGCGGCTTCCTCCTGACGGTCGCAGACCATCAGCACCAGCACCCCGTCACTGGTACGGACCGGCTGGCTGGTGCCGCCCTTCGGCAGGGGGGCGACCATCTGCCGCAGCTCCACCGGCATCTGCTGGATGTCGATAGGCCCGGGGCTGGTGTTGACCTGGGCTCCGATGCTGCGGGCCCGGTCCGCGAGGGCCGGACAGTCTGGCGAGTTCCGCGCCATTTCCGTCAGGGCACTGGCCTGCGCCGCTACGACGGCGTCCTGGGCACCGGTCGGGAGAGGGATGTACACCTGCTGCAACATCAGCTTGATGCGGGTTCCGGTGGTGCCTTCGCTGCTGCGGCTGCCGGCGAGGAACAGGACAAAGTATCCGCCCTGTCCGCGGATCGGGTCGGACACCTGCCCTGGCTGCATCCCGGCGACCACGCGTGCGATCTGCTCGTCCAGGTCGTCCTGGTTGACCCAACCGAGGTCGCCGCCGTCTCCGGCCGACGGGCCTTGCGAGAAACTGCGCGCCAGCGCCGCGAAGTTGGCGCCCGTCCGGGCCTCCGTCACCAGGCGGCGAGCCTGCTCCTCGACGCGTCCCTGGTCGGCGGGGTCGTCCACCGACAGGAAGATCTCGCTCAGCCGGAACTCGACGCCGGTGCTACGGACACGGGCCAGCTCCTCGTCCACGTCGCTGCGGGTGACAGTGGCCCGGTCGCCGGCGATCTTCTGCACCGATTTGATCCAGCCGATCTCCGCCTCCAGCTGCTCGATCAGCGTCGCCATCCGCACACCCTGCTGCTCCAGGTAGGCCGATACCTCGTTCGGCTGTACCCGCAGCTGCTGGGAGACCTGCAGGAGGCCGCGATCGAGGTCGGCCTGGCTAACGGTGATGTTCTGCTTGCGCATCTCCTGCCGCTTCAGCGCCTCGTCGATCAGCGAGCGCAACACCTCTGGGGCCAGCCGCTGGCGGTTCTCCGGCGTGTCCGGCAGCCGCGAGGTCACCAGAACCAGCGTCAGCCGGCTATCGAGATCGTGAAGAGAAATGACGTCGTCGTTGACGATCGCGGCGATTCCCTGCCGCTGCTGCGTCTGGGCGAACGTGGGCGACGGCGCCAGCAGAGGCGACGCAGCGAGAAGAACGAGGATCGACAGGCGCAGGAACAACGACATCAGCGGGATCCGGCCGAGGGAGAGCAGTGCCTATGGCGCGCGATGATAGGCCGAGGAGTCCGCCGGAGTAAATCAGCCGCCGCCGGGCTTGAAGCCCGAGCCGAACTCGCCGAGCGTTTTCAAGCCGACGCGGAAGAAGACGACGTTGCTCGGCTCGACGTCCTTGTCTCGGTAATCCTGGCGGGCGAACTCGCCGGAGAAGACGAAGCATTCGTCCTCGTAGATCAGCCGCAGGCCGATTTCCCGCTGGCTTTCGGCCTGGATGTCGGTGGTACCGAAGATGCGGCTGCGCCAGTAGCGGGTGAGCCGGGTATCGAGGGCGTACTGCGCCTCCTGACGGGAAGCGAGGTCGTTCTGCGGCTGGCTCTGGTAGCGGACGTAGCTGGCGCCGACGCGGATGGCATCGACCCCGACGCGCATGGTGAGCTCGTTGCGCTCGGGCTTGAGCGTGCCGTGGTCGAGGCGGTTGCGGTAGATGACGTCGAGCCAGGGCACGGGCGTCAGGTCGATGGAGGAGACGATGTCGGAGACGTTGTCCTGCAGGCCGGTACCCTTGCCGAAGGTGTCGTCCTGGTGGAAGCGGTAGCTCTGGCCGACGAAGACGGAGGCCGCAGCATCGCCCATGCCGTACAGCATCCAGTTCAGGCCGTAGTTGATGCGGGGGCCCTCGTCGACGCGATCGATGCCGGGAAAGCGGCTGAGGCCGAACAGGTTTGTGTCCTGAAGCTCGAAATTCTGGCTGTCCTCGTTGGGGATGCGGCTGGGGTTGCCCCAGTTCGGCGCCAGCACCGCCTCGACCATCGGCTCGACGATCTGCTGCACTGTCTCGCCCTCGCGGACCAGCGGCAGCCGCCATTGCGCCGACGCCTGCGGAAAGGCGCGGCCGCTGAAGCCGCTGTAGCGGTTGTCGCGGTCCTCGGAGGTCTCGTCGTTGACGTTGTAGCCGTCGCTCCACATCGCCCCGGTGACGGTGAAGATATCGCCGAGTTGGCCGACGAACGGCCGCTGCCACTGCATCCGCGCCGAGAGCCGGCGTGTATCGGTGCCTTCCTCGCGGGTCAGGGCGACGGTGTCGAGATGGACGTCGGTGCGGCCGCCGAAGCGGTCGATGTCGGAGACGTGGTAGTAGTCGATCCACGGCGCGACGTACGGGACATTCTCCTGATCGATGTCGTCTTCCAGGTTCTGGAAGGCCATCACCCGGCCGGTGAGATAGTCGTTGGAGCCGCGGAAGTTCTCCCCGTAGAGGCGGGAGGTCAGGGTGCGCGAGTTGTCGAAGCCGTAGCGCCGCGGGTAGGTGCGGTTGGTGGCGCGCTGGGCATCGAGGCCGGCGCGCCAGTCGTCGCTGATGTCGTAACGGGCCTTGCCGAGGACGTGGCCCATGGCGCGGTCTTGCGAATCGTAGGTACCGCTGCCGGTGAAGTCGATGCTGCCGTGCTGCAGCGCCTGCCGGTACTGCAGTTCCAGCACCGGCCCCTCGTTGCTGGTGAACCACGGCGTGATCGTCAGATCCTGGCTGTCAGACAGCACCGCGTAATAGGGGACCTGGACCATGAAGCCGAGGTCGGACGACTGGCCGAAGCCCGGGATGAGGAGCCCGCTCTTGCGCTTCACCGTCGGGTCCGGCTGGTAGAAGTAGGGGAAGTAGAATACCGGGATGCCGGAGAAATCGAGCCAGGCATTGTTGAACGCAACGATGCGGCGTTCCTGGTCGTGAGTGACCTTGACGGCGCGGACCTGCCACAGCGGGGCGCGCGACGGGTCCTCCTCGCACGGCAGGCAGGGCGTATAGGTGGCCTCGTGGGCGCGGGTCAAAACGCCGCCTTCGCGCTCGCCGCGGGCGGCGTTTAGCCGCGAGCCGTCGGCGAGCACGGCGCGCAAGTCCTCGATGACGCCGTTCTTCAGATCGCCGGTCACCTCCAGCGAACTTGCCCGGACGACCTCGCCCGAGGGCTCGTAGAGGGTGACGTTGCCGGTGGCGGTAAGAAGGTCGGCGTTCTCGTCGTAGGTGAGGACGTCGGCGAGCAGCCGGCGCCGATCCTGGATGACGACGACATTGCCGCGGGCGGTGGTCACCCGGTTGCGGCTATCGAAGGTCATCTCATCGGCCTGGAACTGCGCTGGGCGATCGGTGGCAGGAGCCTCGGCGGCACACGCTGGCGGCGGCGATACGGCGCCGATGGCGACGGCGAGCAGGGCGGCGCCGAGCGCGTGGCGCAGCCCCTGTCCGATGCCGCGGACGGCCCCGGCTGCCGGCGGCCGAAGCGCCCTTCCTGGCCGTGCCCGTGTGCTCTTTGCGCTCATTCGAGACCTGTCGCGATCACCAGCGACCGGCCCGGAGGATCCGCTCGCGCGGCCGTGAGCCTGCGAAAAAACCGGGCCACGTTCAAGGCATAAGCGTTCCGCGGGGCGCCGCCCAGGATGAAAGGGAGGGGCCTCGCTCACCCCGATCGCGCAATCTCAGTTGATCGCTGTTCAAATCATGTAAGACGGCAACAAGGGAATTTCAGCGGTGCGCCTGGCCTGCAGCAAATGGATGCAGGGTATTGCTATCATTGAAGATCAATTCATGTTACCATCACTGCAATCACGACAGGGCGGGCACGTGGGGGCACAGTTCCTAGCCAATTGATATTTTGAATCATCATCGAATTGAAAGATGAAAAAGCCATTGCTGGGGCAACTGGCTGCCGCCGGGACGTTCTCCAGAGCGCTCGTTCTTTGCATTTTATCGATATATGGAGGAAGGATATGCCGCGTAACCTGCAGGCCGAGCCGCTGCTGCCGGTTGACGATATTCAGGGTGATATTCTGGTTGGCTTGTTGAAGAATCATGAACATCTTATTTTCTTTGAGATTACGAACCTCGGTGATTTCAAATCGTTTCTCCAGACGGTAGAAATTACCAGCGTTCGCGATTGTCTTGATCAGCGGGCAGCCATCGCCGCGAACAAGGCGCAGGACATCGACCGGATCATTGCCACGCCCGGGCTCAATATCGCCTTTACCTATGCGGGACTGCAGGCTCTCGGCGTCGCCAATCTGCCGACATCGTCAGATGTGCAGAAATTTCGCGATGGAATGGCGGCCAGCAGGGCCGACCTGAACGATCCTGACCCCGCCCACTGGCAAATTCTCCGGCCGGGGCAACCGGTACACGGCGTCTTCATCGTCACCGGCGCCTCGCACGCCGAAGTCGTCGACATCATCGGTCTGCGTCTCGCGCCCCCGGCCGCGAACGGCTGGAAGCAGGTGCACCAGGAGGTCGGCGAGGTGCGTCCCGATCCGGTGCGCGGTCATGAGCACTTCGGCTTTGCCGACGGCGTCTCGCAGCCGGGCATCCGCGGACGCGTCGCCGCCGGGGTTCCGTTGACCCCGCAATTAGGCGCGGACGAAAACCAAGGCGCGCGCGGACAGGACCTGCTGTGGCCGGGCGAGTTCGTCTTCGGCTATTCCGGGCAGAACCAGGACGCCGACGAGTTTAGCGAAGAAGGGGGCGAATCGACGCCGCCCGCACCGTTCATGAAGGACGGCGCGTACCTGGTTTTCCGCCGGCTGGCGCAGCACGTTCCCGAGTTCAACGCCTCGGTGAAGCAGGCGGCAGCGGCGATCCCCGCCGGCTCCGACAAGCCGACGGCGACCCTGTTCGGAGCGCAACTGGTGGGGCGGTGGAAGAGCGGTGCGCCGCTCGAGCTGGCTTCAACGCACGACGATCACCGCTTTGCCGATGGCACCGCCGATGCCAACAACTTCGAGTTCGGTGACGACCGCGAGGGCGTGCGGTGCCCATGGGCCGCCCATATCCGCAAGGCCTACCCGCGAGATGATGTTCGCGGCAACACCAGTCCTAAGCAGAGTGAAATCGATCAGGCGGAAGCATTCACTCAGACAAGGCGCATGCTGCGCCGCGGGATCACCTTTGGTCCGGAGGTGAGCGAGGCGGAAGCCCTGGCGGGGCAGTCGGCCGGCGGTGCCAAGACTCGCGGCCTGCTGTTCAAGTGCTACGTGACCTCGATCGAAGATCAGTTCGAGTTCGTGCAGCAGAGTTGGTGCAACAACGTCGACTTCTCGCAGCTGGGCAGCGGCATCGATCCGATCATCGGCCAGACGGCGCCAGCGGAGGCGCGGCCGTTTCTGGGCGCAGCGCCAGTGACCGAACAATCCGCCAACAAGCCGCAGATTGCCAATCTCGGGCTGTTCGTCGAGATGCAGGGCGGAGCGTACTTCTTCGCTCCCTCCATTCCGGCGATCCGCAGCTTCTGACCAGGCAGCGAGCCCGCCGCGCGGAGCCATTCTGCGCGGCGGGCTGAAAGTCCCACAGTTTGCCGTCGCGTCCCGCGGACCGCCCGCTGGTCCTGGTGCCAGAGCGGGATCGCGAATGTGTTACCCGTTTCGGGCAACACACACGGAGCTGTGAAGAGAGCCGGCGCCAGTCCAGCGGTTACTATGCCCTGCGAATAAAGCGGAAACGTTGATCCAAGTTGTCGGCCGCGGGGCCGCACAAGTCTGCCGTTTATCTTTGAAATTAAAGTATATCGCATCGGCGCCACGGCCGATGGTGCAGCTTGGGGCGTAAAGCAATGATCTTCCGCGAGACCAGCCTTCCCGGGGTGCAGATCATCCGCGTCGAGGAGCTAGGCGATGTTCGCGGATTTTTTGCGCGAATCTGGTGCGAGCACGAGTTCGGCAAGCACGGTCTTGCCGCACGAATGGTGCAGGCGAGCGTTTCATACAACAAGAAAAGGGGAACGCTGCGCGGCATGCACTACCAGACGCATCCGAGCGAGGAGGCCCGGCTCGTCCGCTGCATTCGCGGCGCCGCGTTCGCGGCCGTCGTCGACTTGAGACCGCATTCGCCAGCATTCCTGCAGAGCCTGTCGGAGACACTCTCGGCCGCCGAACATACGGCGATCTACGTGCCCGCCGGCTGTGCGCTGGGCTTCCAGACCCTGGAGGACGAGACCGAGATCCTCTACCAGATGTCAACCTTCTATACCCCGGAATACGCTCGCGGTTTTCGCTGGGACGATCCGGTGTTTGGCCTGCACTGGCCGGAAGACGAGCGGACCATCCTGGAGCGCGACCGCAGCTATCCGGATTTCGACAAAGGGCTTGTGGCCGACCTGCAGCACCATCCCCTCTAGGCAAGGGAACGCCCATGGCCCGCAACCGCCCCGGCCTGCCGGCACCGCAATGCGATCCGGAGAGCAGCGGCCAAGCGCTTTTCGCGCTGGTGAAGCGCCTCTTCCCGATCTGCCGCAGCATTACCGGCGAGGGCGTGCGTGAGACACTGCGAATTCTGCGGGAATCCGTACCGCTGGTTATCCACGAAGTGGCCACCGGTACACCGGTCTTCGACTGGGAAGTCCCGAAAGAGTGGAACATCCGCGACGCCTACATCAAGGACATGAGCGGGCGCCGGATCGTCGATTTCAATAACAGCAGCCTGCACGTCGTCAGCTACAGCATACCGGTGCGCGCCACGCTCAGCCTCGAGGCGCTGCGGTCGCACCTGCATACGCTGCCGGAACATCCCGACTGGATTCCCTACCGCACCAGCTACTGGAACGAAAACTGGGGCTTTTGCCTGCCGCACGCGCTTCTGCAGCAGATGCAGGACGCGGCATACGACGTCTGCATCGATTCGACGCTGCAAGACGGGCATCTCACCTACGCCGAGTACCTGATCCCTGGGGAGAGCGAAGACGAGGTGCTGCTGTTCTCGCACACCTGTCATCCATCGATGTGCAACGACAATTGCACCGGGCTGGCGGTGACCGCCGCCCTCGCGCACCGGCTGAGTGAGCGCCGGCCTAGATACTCCTATCGTTTCGTCTGGGCACCCGGCACGATCGGCTCGCTGACTTGGCTCAGCCGTAACCGCGAGACGGTCGGACGGATCCGCCACGGGCTGGTGCTGACCGGCCTTGGCGATCCCGGCGGCTTCACCTACAAACGCAGCAGGCGGGGCGACGCGGCCATCGATCGCATCGTCCCGTGGGTCCTGCGCGGACGCGATCCGCAGGCGCGTATCGACGACTTCAGCGTCTATGGGTACGACGAGCGCCAGTTCTGCTCGCCCGGCTTCAATCTCCCGGTCGGGCGGCTGACGCGCACCCCTTATGGCGAGTATCCGCAGTACCACACCTCGGCCGACGACCTGTGCTTCATTGCGCCCGACCAGCTCGCCGAAGCGCTGGCGGTGCTGCTGGATATTGTCGACGTCATCGAGGTCGGCGAACGGCGATACGTCAACACGTCGCCGCATGGCGAACCCCGCCTGGGCAAGCGGGGGTTGTTCCGTCCCACCGGCGGCGTCGGGCTCAGCGGGCGGGAGGCGGCGCTCCTCTGGATGCTGAACCTTTCCGACGGCTCGCACTCGGTCATCGACATTGCCGAACGCGCCAACCTCGACTTTACGACGCTGGCCTCGGCGATCAGTGATCTCGTTGCCTGCGGGCTGCTGATCTGAGTGGCGAGCGCCATCGGCGGAAAGCGCGGCTCGTCTCACGGCCTCAAGGGCGCAGGGTCTCTCCCGTCCGCTGGCAGAGCGGCGAAGCCAGCTCGACGAACGCGTCGAGCAGGGCGGGATCATCGGCTGGCCGCAACCGCATCGGATCCTCCTGGGGAAAGGCCTCGGCGCGCATGCGCGTCCGCCGCGCTCCCGGGTCAATCATGTTCGCCCTCACCGGTGTTGCCGCCACCTCTGCGGCGTACGTGCGAACCACCGCTTCCAGTCCGGCCTTGCTGGCGGCGTAGGCGCCGCGATCGACCCGCCCCGGGGTCACGCTTGAGGTAACGAAGATGGCCCGGCCGGCGTCGGACATGCGCAGCAGCGGATCGAGACCGCGCAGGAGCTGCCAGTTGGCGGTGAGGTTGACGCTGATGACCTCCTCCCACTCTTCGGCAGCGATGTCGACGATGGCGCAGGTCGGGCCGAGGACGCCAGCATTGCCGACCAGGATATCGAGACGCGCGCACTGCCGGCGGACCGTCTGCACCAGTGTTTCTGCCGCCTCGGCCTCCAGGAGGTTGGCCGCCGCCGACACCACCCGGCCGCCTTCCGCGCGGATCGTTCGCTCGCAATCACCGAGGCTGGCCAGCGAGCGCCCGACGACGATCAGGTCGGCGCCTTCCCGCGCAAAGCGCTGGGCTACCGCGAGGCCGATTCCCCGCGACGCACCGGTTACCAATGCGGTACGCCCGACCAGCACCCGGCGAGAGGTCTGCATTGCGGTAATTCCCCCTGAATAGTGTTAACTATCGGCACCACTGCGAGGGTAGGGGGGCGACGGCGACGGCGCGACGGTTACGACGACCTCTCGCGGGTTCGTGAGGGCGCAAAGGCGCTCCCCCGCAGCGGCGGCATGGAGCCGGTATCGCAGAGCTGCCGCGGAAAGGGGCGCGCGGTGGATTGTGGTTCGCGGGCTGTTGCTGTCAGCGGGACGTCGTGGCGGCTGCACGATCGCCATCCGCCTGATCGTCGCCTCCGATGAGCAGGCACCATGCGGCCGCATTGTCTTTCGGGTCCGGCGGAGACGCCGCGGCTTCGGGAGCACATCCCGGCCAGTAGCTTTCGCGGCAGTCGCGGTTGGCGTGCGTCATCCAGTGCCCGGAGGCGAAGCATCGCTGCCAGTTCGCCTCATCCTTGCCCAGCCGCGCGAGGTAGAGGTTTTCGAGCCAGCGGTGCCCGACCCCCTCGAGCTTCGGCAATATGCCGCGCATCCACCTATTCTCCGCGACCTGCGCCGGACGGGCGAGATCGATCGCGCCGCGCTGAACGGCGCGTCGATAGCCCTTCAGGAAGTGCGATTCCAGTTGAAGGCCGACATCGCCGAAGCGGGTGTCGAAAATCAGCTCGGTCATCAGCGGCTCGCAGCGTTGTGGCAGAACCAGCTCGGCCGGAAAGAACAAGGGGGTGCCGAGGAACGTCCCGAGGTGCGCGAACGGATCAATGTCGAAGAAGTAGCCGATGGTGTGGATCTGTTGGCCGACCCCCTCGACGTGCGCGGCCACATCCTCCCCGTCCAGCCGGGACCAGCGCGCCGCCAGGACGTTCCACACCTGCATCGCGGCGCGATGATCGGCGTCGGTCAGCGCCCGGTGCCGCTCGATCGGTGGCCAGACATCGCGGCCGTAACCTTGGCGCGAGCGCTCGATCATCTTGACGATCGACTCGCTGGTGCCGGCGACGCCCCACGCGACCACATGGACGAGGTGGTGCTGACCCGGCTGCGCATTCAGCAGTTCCTCGGCGAGGAAGCCCTGCGCCTGGGCGATGACCGCGCCCTGGCTCTGGCCGGTGAAGAAGACCTCGCCGCCGTGGTTGGGGTCGCTGGCGTATTCCGCCGCATCGCGGATCATCAGCAGGCCCGCGTCGGACACGAACTGGGGCCGCGCCATCATCAGGCCGGTGGCCCAGTCCCGATAGTCACGGCTGGCGAAGACCTGCGTGCCGGCGGTGGCGTA
>JAEULG010000095.1 GCA_016793875.1 Rhodospirillales bacterium
GCGCCGCCTGGCGGCGCTGTGACCGACGGCTCGCCGCGCCGCCCGTCCGCGAGGGCCGACATCGTCAAGAAGGCCGTCATCCTCCTCGCCGCCGCCGGCATCCTCGCCTGGCTGATCTGGCTGATCGACCTCCTCGCTGGCGCGGCGTAAACACCCTCACCGAGAGGCCCGCTGTGCGGGCGTCCAGCAGCGGCAGGGGCGGCAAGGGAAGCGGGAGCAAGGACGGGGTAGAGTGCATTGTCACGGCTGTCGCCGACGCTGCCGACCGAGGAGGCGATGGGCAGCCTCGCCGGGCTGCCCGGTCAGGCGAGCCGCTTCCGCCAAGGCACGATCGTGCCGCCGCCGGCGCGCCGGTGCGCTGTCGCTCAGCACATCCTGCGGCGACGGATGATTGTCCTTCCCAAATCGCCTGGAACGTCCCCTTGTCGCATCGGATCTTCCCCGCCATGGTGCGGCCATGACGCAGGAACGGCAGCAGCGTGTAGCGCTCATCACCGGGGCGGGGCGGCGGATCGGGGCGGCGATGGCACGCGATCTGGCTGCGGCCGGCTGGATCGTCGCGGTGCATCACCAGCGCTCGGCGGCGGCGGCGGCGGCGCTCGTTGCCGAGATCGAAGCGGCCGGCGGGCAGGCGCAGGCATTTGCCGCCGACCTCGCCCGCGAGGAAGAGACGGCGGCGCTGGTTGGACGCGTCGCCGAAGCGCTGGGGCCAGTGGGGGCGCTGATCAACAACGCCTCGCTGTTCGAGCGCGACGAGGCGCTGACGGCGACACGCGAAAGCTGGGATCGCCACCTGCAGGTCAACCTGCGGGCGCCGTTCGTACTGACCCAGGCCTTCGCCCGGCAGGTGCCCGAGGAGGGTGGCGCAGTGGTCAACCTGCTGGACCAGCGGGTGTGGGCGCTGACCCCGCACTTCACCTCCTATACCGTCAGCAAGGCGGCGCTGTGGACCCTGACCCAGACGCTGGCGCTGGCGCTGGCGCCGCGGGTTCGGGTGAATGCCGTCGGTCCGGGGCCGACGCTGCCGAGCGCCCGCCAGAGCCCGGAGCACTTCGCCCGGCAGTGGTCGGCGCTGCCGCTGGCGCGGCCGGTGGCGCCGGCGGAAATCGCCGCTGCCGTCCGCTTCCTGCTTGACGCGCCGTCGGTGACGGGCCAGATGATTGCCGTCGACGGCGGTCAGCACCTGCGCTGGAGTGGTGCGGCGGGTGCTCAGGATTTTCCCGAATGATCGCGATCGTCCGACCGGAGGAATTGCAGGCATGACCGCGGAACGGCTGACCGCGGCGCAGCCGCTGCGCATCGCCGATGCGCGCAAGGGTATCCGCCACGTCTTCATCCGCGACCTGATGGTGACCTGCTGTATCGGTGTGCACCGGCACGAGGAAATCCGGCCGCAGCGGCTGCGCCTCAACCTCGACCTCGCCGTGCGCGAGGAGCAGGCGCTGGGGGACGATCTCGCCAACGTCGTCTGCTACGAGCGCATCGCCGACGGGGTGAGGAGCACCGTTGCCGGCCGGCACATCCGACTGCTGGAAACCCTTGCCGACGAAATCGCGGCGATCTGCCTCGCCGACGAACGGGTGCGTTCGGTGCGTGTGCGTATCGAGAAGCTCGATATTTTCGCAGACGCCACCAGCGTCGGTGTGGAAATCGAACGCTTTGCCGACTAACCCTCTGGCCGCGCCCTATTTTTCGTTTCCTTGTGAGATTGCAGCCGGCGCAGTTTTGCACAGCCCCCACGCTGCACCCGCATATTACCCTGCCTGGGTTAGTAGCTTGACGCCTACCGGCGGAGATCGCTTTTGGCGCCAATTAAACTTCAGCAAATCAATATGTTCATGACTTGCCGCGGCAGCGAGAAACAGCCTTGGTTGAGAGGAAGGTACGCCGAAGGCAGGGGCGTGATCGCTCATCAACAGAGTTTTCCACAGGCTTCGAGGACACCTGTTCGCGCAGTGCGGGTAACGGCGCCGACGCTTGTCGGATGCCGGGCTGGCGAGCGGGGGCCGAAAGCAGCCCCTTTCTGCGCTCCGTTGACCAGCGGGCGAAGCAGCGCCAGTAACCAGGCGGATGACTGAACTCTCGGAAGAAGACGCATCGGCGGATCGGCCACCCGCTGCCCCGGCGCGAGGCGCGGCGGTGGTGGAGGCCTGCCTGGAGCGGCTGCCATCGGCGCCCGGCGTCTACCGCATGATCGACGGGAAGGGGGAGGTGCTGTACGTCGGCAAGGCCCGCAACCTGAAGAAGCGGGTGGCCAGCTACACCAGCCCCGGCCGCCTCGGCCCGCGCCTGCACCGCATGGTCGCGGATACGGCGGCGATGGAGTTCGTCGTCACCCACACCGAGGCCGAGGCGCTGCTGCTTGAATCGAACCTCATCAAGCGGCTGCGCCCCCGCTACAACATCCTGCTGCGCGATGACAAGTCGTTCGCCTGCATCCTGGTCACCGCCGATCACGACTTCCCGCGGGTGCTCAAGCATCGCGGCGCGCAGTCCCGTCCCGGCGACTACTTCGGCCCGTTCGCCTCGACCTGGGCGGTGAACCGGACGCTGACCGCGCTGCAGCGCGCCTTCCTGTTGCGCAGCTGCTCCGATGCGGTGTTCGCGGCGCGCACCCGGCCGTGCCTGCTCCACCAGATCAAGCGCTGCTCGGCGCCGTGCGTCGGCCGCATCGGCGTTGCCGAATACGCGGCGCTGGTGGCGGAGGCACGCGACTTCCTCAAGGGCGGCAGCCAGCAGGTGCAGCAGGAACTGGCGCGGCGGATGGAGGCGGCGAGCGAGAAGCTGGAGTACGAGGACGCGGCCCGCTATCGCGACCGCATCCGGGCGCTGACCGCGGTGCAGTCGCACCAGGACATCAATCTTGCCGCCATCGGCGACGCCGACGTCGTCGCGGTGGAACAGTCCGGAAACGCCACCTGCGTCCAGGTGTTCTTCTTCCGCGCCGGCTGCAACTACGGCAACCGCGCCTATTATCCGGACAACGCGGCAGGGGAGTCGGCGGAAGCGGTGCTGGAAGCGTTCATCGGCCAGTTCTACGAGAACCGGCAGCCGCCGCCGCTGCTGCTGCTCAGCCACGCACTCCCCAATCAGGCGCTGGTTGAGGAGGCGCTGTCGCTGCGGGCGCCCCGCCGCGTTGCCGTCGCCACGCCGCAGCGCGGTGCCAAGCTCAATCTCGTCCGCCAGGCGCTCGACAACGCCCGCGACGCGCTGGCCCGCCGTCTGGGTGAGAGCGCCTCGCAGCGCCGGCTGCTGGAGGGACTGGCCCGGCTGCTGGACTTGGAGGCCGCGCCCGAGCGCATCGAGGTCTACGACAACAGCCACGTCGGCGGCACCGAGGCGATGGGGGCGATGATCGTCGCCGGCGCCGAGGGCCTGATCAAGAGCGCCTACCGCAAGTTCCGCATCCGCAACGAGGCCGACGCGGCGGCCGGCGACGACTACGCGATGATGCGCGAGGTCCTCAGCCGGCGCTTCGGGCGCGCCCTGGCCGAGGACGCCGACCGCTCGCGCGGCCAGTGGCCGGACCTGATCCTGATCGATGGCGGCGCCGGCCAGCTGGCGGCGGTGCGGCAGGTCTTGCAGGATTTGGGGGTTGTCGACGTGGCAGTGGCGGCGATCGCCAAGGGGCCGGAGCGCAACGCCGGGCGCGAGCGCATCTTCCTGCCGGACCGGCCGCCGCTGCAGCCGGCGCCGCGCGATCCGGTGCTGTTCTTCCTGCAGCGGCTGCGCGACGAGGCGCACCGCTTCGCCATCGGCAGCCACCGCGCCCGCCGCACGGCGAAGCTGTCGCACTCGACGGTGGACGAAATTCCCGGCATCGGGCCGCGGCGCAAGAAGGCGCTGCTGCACCATTTCGGCTCGGTGCGGGCGGTCGAGCGGGCGGGACTGGCCGACCTGGAGGCGGTGCCGGGAATCAGCCGGTCGATTGCGCAGAAGATCTACGACTGGTTTCATCCCGGTCGGCAGAGCTAGTATGCCCGCCGGAACGCCACTTCCCGGTGATCGATGGAAGCCAACCTGCCCAATGCGCTGACGCTTTCCCGCATCCTCGCGACGCCGGTGGTCTGCCTGCTGCTGTTCGTGGGATCGGACTTCGGCAGCTGGCTGGCGCTGGGGGTGTGGGCTTTCGCCTGCGCTACCGATTTTCTCGACGGCTGGCTGGCGCGCACCTGGCAGCAGCAGTCCAGCTTCGGGCGGATGCTCGACCCGATCGCCGACAAGCTGCTGGTGTCCTCGGTGTTGCTGGTGCTGGTCGGCGTCGACCGGCTGACCGGTGCCGCCATCCTGCCGGCGGCGATCATCCTCTGCCGCGAGATCCTGGTCTCCGGGCTGCGCGAGTTCCTGGCCCAGCTGCAGGTTCGGGTGCCGGTGACCCGCCTCGCCAAGTGGAAGACGGCGATCCAGATGGTGGCCATCGGCTTTCTCGTCGTCGGCAATGCCGGGCCTCCGGTTGGCCCGCTTTACCCGCTTGAGATCGGCCTTTACGGCTTATGGGTGGCGGCGGCGCTCACCCTGGTCACCGGCTACGACTACCTGAGGGCCGGCCTGCACCATGTCGCCGCCGACCGGCAACCGCCCGACCGGACCTTCCGTGTGGCGGCACCGCCGATCGAGCGCGCCGACGCCCGCGACGCGCGGTAGGGGCGGGGAGGGACGCGGACGATGCGGCTGCTCTACTTCGCCTGGGTGCGAGAGAAGGCCGGGAAAGGTCAGGAGGAGGTCGCGCCTCCGGCCGAGGTGGCCGACGTCGCCGGGCTCATCGCCTGGCTGCGCAGCCGCGGCGGCGGCCCGGCGGATGCCCTCGCCGACCTGCGGCTGGTTCGCGTCGCCGTCAACCAGGAATACGTCGCCCTCGACCATCCCGTCGGTGGCAGCGACGAGGTCGCCTTCTTCCCGCCGGTCACCGGCGGATGATCCGCGTCCAGCAGCAGGATTTCGATGTCGCCGCCGAACTGGCGGCGCTGCCGGCTGCGGGGGGGATCTGCGTGTTCGTCGGCACCGTCCGCGACGTCAGCGACGGCCGCCCGGTGGCGGCGATGACGCTGGAGCACTATCCCGGCATGGCGGAGCGAGAGCTCGCCCGGCTGGAGGAGGAGGCGCAGGGCCGCTGGCCGCTCGCCGGGGTGGCCATCGTCCATCGCTACGGGCGGCTGCAGCCGGGCGAGCGCATCGTACTGGTGGCCGTCGCGGCGCCGCATCGCGCCGCCGCTTTCGAGGCCTGCCGCTTCCTGATCGACCGGCTGAAGACCGAGGCGCCGTTCTGGAAGAGCGAGGAGACCGCCGGGGGGGCGCGCTGGGTAGCGGCGCGGCGGGAGGACGCTGCGGCGGCGGAGCGCTGGGATAGCTGAGACAAGGGCGAGGATGAACCGCACTGAAGAGGGCGCGCGGGCGCGATGATCCCCTGCCGCGCCATCATCTTCGACTTCGACGGCGTGATCGTCGAGTCGGAGGAAATCAAGACGCGCGCCTTCGTCGCCATGTATCGCCCGTACGGAACGGCGGTCGTGGATGCGGTGGTCGCCCACCATCGAGCCAACGGCGGCATCTCGCGGCGCAAGAAGATCCGCTGGTGCCATCGCACCCAGCTCGGCATCGAACTGGACGAGGCGGCGCTGGAAGACCTCAGCCAGCGGTTCTCGCGCATGATCGAGGACGAGGTGGTGGCGTGCGACTGGGTGCCGGGGGCGCTCGACGTGCTGGCGGAGCATTATGGCCAGCGGCCGATGTTCGTCGTCTCCGGCACGCCGCACGAAGAGCTGTGGCGGATCTTCGCCCGGCGGGATCTGCACCGCTGGTTCGTCGAGGTGTGGGGGTCGCCGCCCGGCAAGCCGGAGAAGGTCGCCGAGATCCTGCAGCGCCACCGCCTCGATCCGCGTGCGGTGCTGTTCGTCGGCGATGCCATGGCCGACCTGCGGGCGGCGCGCGCCCATGGCCTGCGCTTCGTCGGCCGCATCGCCAACGGCAACCGCAGCCCGTTCCCGCCGGGCACGCCGGCGATCCGCGACCTCACCCAGCTCGTCGTCTGAGCAGCGTCCCTGTGGCGGCGCGCGCCAAGGTTGGAGCGTGCCTTCGCGGCCGTCGCCACGGACACTGCACTTGACGCAAGACGGGCATCGCCGCGTGCGGTACAACCTTTTGCGGAGCAACCGGGCCGCTGAGCGGCGAACCATAGGGTGGAGGGTATGTCTGTGAACGGGACGTGGAAGAAGGGGATAGCGGCGGTGGCGTGTGCGGTCGGCCTGCTGGTAGCGGCGTGCTCCAGCGATTCCGGCTCGAAAGCGCCGCCCGCCGAGACCGGCTTCGTTGCCGAAAACATGGTCCAGGCGCGGGCGACGGTGAAATCGATCGATGCCGCAAAGCGCAGCGTCGTTCTGGTGAACGCCGAGGGCAAGACGCTGTCGGTGAAGGTGAGCGAAAACGTCGATCTGGCCAAGGTCCACCCCGGCGATGCCGTCGATATCGTCTATATGGAATCGGTCGCGATCGACGTCGCCGATCCGGGTTCGGCCGCACCCGGCGTTGCCAGCGGCGTGCTCGTCACCCCGGCGCAGCAGGGGCAGATCCCGGCGGGATCGGTGGTGCAGCAGGTGACGGCGACCGCCGAGGTGACCGCGCTCGACCTGCCGACCTACAGCGTCACCTTGCGCATGCCGGACGGGGACTCCAAGACCTTCAACGTCAAGAACCCGACCCTGCAGCAGAAGATGCAGCGGCTGAAGGTGGGGGATCTGGTGCAGATCACCTACACCGAGGCGCTGGCCATCCGGGTCGATCCGGCGGCGACGACGTAAAGAAACCCTCGGGCCGGCGGTCCCACCCCGGGTGGCCTGATCCCGGCCGGGCTCAACGGCCGGGCGGGGCAGGCACAGCGGGGAGCGTCGGCGCGGCCGGCGCCGGGGACGCCGGGACGCGCGGCGTTACGACGGGTGGCGCGACCGGCGGGGCCACCAGCGGCGGCGGCGTCCGGGTCGGTAGGCTCGGCGTTGCCGGCGGCGGCGGCGTTGTCGGCGGGCCGGGGACTGCCGGCCGGATGCCGAACGCCTTGGGTGCGGCGGGGTTGCTGCGGATCATCGGAGGTGGGCCCCACGCCGGGTTGTGGTACCACCAGTAGCGACCGGGATAAGGATAGGGGGCGTAGTAGGGCTGCCGCGGCGGGCCGCCCAGCCAGAAGCCCACATCAGGCCACGTATAGGCGGTGACCGTCTGGTCGTAGATGACGGCATTGCCGGTGACGGCGGGCATCTGAGTCGCCGGATCGCCGTACAGATCCCAGATCGGCGGCCGCTCACCCTGGCAACCGGACAAGGCAACGCTGGTGGCAAGAACCGCCGCCACCCGCGGAATCCATAATCTCATCATGTCCTCCCGGTATTAAACTTAGGGTGGCGTCGAGCCGGGTTCGAGCCGTGGCAAGACAGGGAGATGGCCGCGGCGGCGCCGGCAGGCTTCCTGCCCGCACTGCTTGCGGTTGCACCCTCGCAACAGCCGGACGGTCGCCCCATCTTTGCGGAACGAAGTCTCCGGGGGGCACGGTCGCTAATTCCCGCGCTCCGCCAACACGGGAGGAAGACCATGGACGCACGGGATCTCTTGGGACGACTGCTGCAATCCAATATGTCCGGCTCGGCCAACGACCGGATCGCCCACGGCATGGGACCGAACGGCGTGGGTGGTACCGGCAGCCCCCTCGGTGATTTGCTCGGCGGCCTGCTCGGCGGCAGCTCAGCCGGGCAAGGGCAGGGAGGCGGCCTCGGTGGGGGGCTGGGCGGCCTGCTCAGCCAGCTCGGCGGCGGATCCGCCGGCGGCGCCCAAGGCGGGGGCCTTGGCGGGGGTCTCGGCGGACTGGCCAGCCAGGCGGAAACCATGTTGCGCGGGGCGGGCGGCAAGGATGCGCTCGCCATGGGCGGGCTGGCGTCGTTGGCGGGGGCCGTGCTCGGCGGCCGACGCGGCGGCGCGGGCGGGGCGCTCGGCGGCGGCCTGCTCGCCTTCCTCGGCAGCCTCGCCTTCTCGGCGCTGAAGAACCGCGATGCCGCGGCGTCGCCGACGAGCCAGACGCAGCTGCCCAGGGAGGTGCCGCTCGGCCTGCGCGAGCCGCAGACCCCGGCCGAGGAGCAGGAGTTGGAGAATACCGCACTGCTCGCCATCCGGGCGATGATCGATGCGGCCAAGGCCGACGGCGCCATCGACGGCAACGAGATGGGACGCATCGTCGGCAAGCTGAAGGAGCTGGGCACCGATGATTCAGCCCGCGACTTCGTGATGAACGAGCTGCAGAAGCCGCTGAACATGGACGATCTGGTCAGCCGGGTACGCAGCCCGGAGGTGGCGGTGCAGGTTTACAGTGCCTCGCTGCTCGCCATCGACGTCGATACCCCGGCCGAGAAGGAATACCTGCAGAAGCTGGCGCAGGCGCTCCAGCTCGATGCCGAGACGGTCGCCCGCGTGCATGAGGCGCTGGGGATCGCGGCGGCCTAGGGACGA
>JAEULG010000105.1 GCA_016793875.1 Rhodospirillales bacterium
GGCGGCTCGTCCAGGTGAGCCTCGGCGATCGCGCGTGCCGTCGCTTCGCCATAGGCAGCCGTCCAGCTTTGCCACAGCCAGTCGGGGGTGTTCAGCCGCGCCGCGTCCACGGCCAGCCGCCCGTCACCTTCGCGCGCGAGCCGGCGCAGGACGGCGTTGATCAGGGGGACATGACTGGCGCAGCGGAGCCGGCGTGCCAGCCGCACGGTGGTATCGACGGCGGCGTGCGGCGGCGTTCCGAGGAAGACAAGCTGGACCGCGCCGAGGCGCAGCAGCATGCGGACAGCGGCATGACGGGGCGGCAGCGGTGTTGCGAGGCAGCCATCGACGAGGGCGTCGACCTCTCCCAGCCGGCGGAGCAACGTTGCCGCCAGCTTGAAGGCGAAAGCGCGGTCACGCTCGGCAAGCCGGCTGCGCGAGGCGGCGTGATCCAGCGTCTCGTCGAGCGGGCGGCGATGGCCGAGAACGGCATCGGTGGCCTCGAGGGCGACGGCTCGGGCGGCAAGCCCGTCAGCCGCCTGCACCGCGTCGGCGGCGATTTGCGTCGCGTCGGCAGGGACCATGTGGTGCGGCCGGGCGGGCTTCTTCGACGATGACGCTGCTGCTGGCGGCGGCCTCAACCCCACGGACCGGTGGTGCCGGCGCGAACGGCCATCTGCTGCAGGGCGCGCACCCGGTTCTCGGTGGACGGATGGGTAGAAAACATGTTGTCGAACGAGTGCCCGTTCAGGGGGTTGACGATGAACAGGTGCGCCGTTGCCGGATTGGCCTCGGCCTCCGGATTGTCGATGCGCCGGGCCGAGGACTCCAGCTTCTGCAGCGCCGAGCTCAGCCACATGGGATGGCCGCAGATCTCGGCGCCAGTGTGGTCGGCGGCGTACTCGCGAGTGCGCGAGATGGCGAACTGCACCAGCATCGCCGCCATCGGCGCCAGGATCATGATCAGGATGTTGGTGATGGCGCTCGACTGGTTGTCGCGGTTGCCGCCAAAGAACAGGCCGAAGTTGGCCAGCATCGACAGGGCGCCAGCCAGCGTTGCCGTCACCGTCATGGTCAGGGTATCGCGATTGCGGATGTGGGCAAGCTCATGGGCCAGCACCCCCGCCAGCTCCTGGTGGCTGAGGATACGCAACAGCCCGGTGGTGGCAGCGACGGCCGCGTTCTGCGGATCGCGCCCGGTTGCGAAGGCGTTGGGCTGCGGGTTGTCGATGACGAAGACGCGCGGCATCGGCAGCTGGGCACGGGCCGCCAGCTGCTGCACCAAGCCGTATAGCTCGGGGGCCGCACGCGCATCCACTTCCTGCGCCCCATACATGCGCAGGACCATCTTGTCGGAGTTCCAGTAGGCGAAGGCGTTGGTCCCGACAGCGACGGCGAGGGCGATCAGCATGCCCGTCTGCCCGCCGATGAACCAGCCGACAGCGAGGAACAACGCGGTGAGACCGGCCAGCAGCATCGATGTACGCAGCATGCTCATAGGCGTGGCGACCCCGTCCCCGGAAAAGCACTGGCTTCTTTGTTCATGACCATTGTAGTAGGGAGGCTTCGTTGCCGCCACAAGGGGCCGCAACCAGGAGACTCT
>JAEULG010000113.1 GCA_016793875.1 Rhodospirillales bacterium
AGAGCACCCGGCTCACAGGTCGATCTCCATGCCGTCCCAAGCGATCTCCCAGCCGGCCGCCGCCGCTGCGACGCGCTCGGCCGAGCGTGGCAGCAGCACCGGGTTGGTGTTGTTGATGTGAATGAAGATGCGGCGAGCGACATTGACACCGGCGAGCACAGCGATCGAGCCGTCCTCCCCGGCCATGCTCATGTGGCCCATGCGCCGGCCGGTCTTGGCGCCGGTGCCGCCGCGCAGCATCTCGTCGTCGCGCCACGTCGTGCCGTCGAACAGCAGCAGGTCGGCGCCGTCGAGGCGGGCGGCCAGCCCGGCCGGCATGGCAGCGCAGCCCGGCAGGTACCAGAAGGTGCTGCCACCGGCGGGATCGGCGATGCGCAGCCCGATGCTGTCCCCGGCCACCGAGCCGAAATCCGCTCGCGCCGCATCTTCCAGCCACAGCGCCACCTTGCCGGGAACGGCAACGGCGGTGACGATCAGGCCCGCCGGCTCGCCACCCGGCAGCATCAGTTCCGCTTCCTCCTCCAGCACCAGCGGCCGTCGGGCGACGACCTCCGGGTTCAGCACGGCGAAGATCGGGTTCGCCGCCAGCACCTGGTGTACCCGCGCCGTCGCATAGAGGCTGAACGCGTGGCGTTCGCGCAGGCTGAGAAGACCGGCGATGTGATCAACATCGGCGTTGGTCAGAACCACGCCCGCCACCGGACTGTGCCGCACACCGCCGGCCGGGTGGAGCGCCGGCGTCTGCGCCAGTTGCTGGCCAACGTCAGGGGACGCGTTGAGCAGGAACCAGTGGATACCATCGGCGCTGACCGCCACCGACGACTGTGTCCGCGGCAGAACGCCTGGGGTGCCGGCGCGCGCCGCCGCGCACATCCGGCACGCGCAGTTCCATTGCGGAAAGCCGCCGCCGGCGGCCGAGCCGAGGATGATGATCTTCATCTCGGTGCCCGCCGGGCTCGGCCGCGTTGCAGCCAAGCCCGGCGGCTTGCCCGTGCCCTCAGGCCGTGGCGCACGCGTAGCAATTAATCTCCATGCCGACGGCGATCTCGATCACCTTCGGGGATGTCCATTTGCGCATCGCTCTGTCCTCCCTGGGCGGTTGGCATCGCCGACACCATCACAACGCGCTCCCGCCGGCAAGGTTGCCTAGAGGGACGCAACTACTATTCATACGCATCCTCCGCCTTCTCCACAACTGGTGAAATGGGGCGAGCGCGCACGCTCGCGTGAGACGCACAGGCTCGTCGTCGCGGCGCCGCCGATGCGGGATAGCGGCAATAGCCAAAAAATTTCGGGCCCGATTGCGAACTGTCATCAGGAATGGAACAACAATGGAAGATATCGGCAGTCGCGCACATCTTTCATGAAGAGCCCACTCCTGCCGGACCGCCGCCGGCAAGGAGCAGCCCGCGACAGTCGTTTCCCTCATTGTCGGGCAGGCAGGCAAAAGGCGGTCATGAGGTCATGGCGGTCCCGCCCGGCGAGTTCGGACGATCTGGCCGCAGCCGAGGGAGGCGACGGATGATTCATCAGGCGCTTGAGGAGCTCAGCAAGAGCATCGTGATCAGGCCGCGGTACGACAACTATATCGGCGGTCAGTGGGTGGCGCCGGCGCGCGGCCAGTATTTCATCAATCCGACGCCGGTGACCGGCCGGCCGCTGTGCGAGGTGGCGCGCTCGACCGCCGAGGACGTCGAGGCGGCGCTGGATGCGGCGCACGCCGCCAAGGACGCCTGGGGGCGGATGGCGCCGGCCGAG
>JAEULG010000149.1 GCA_016793875.1 Rhodospirillales bacterium
AGTGCCTCGGTCAGGCCTCCTGCCTTGTCCAGCTTGACGTTGACCATGCCGTAGGCCGAGGGCAGCCGGTCAATGTCCGCCGCCGTGTGGCAGGACTCATCAGCGCACAGCATGACGTCCGGAATGAAATCCCGCAGCGCCCCGTCCGCTGCTACCGGCAATGGCTGCTCGATAAGTTCGACCTCCAGCGCCGCGAGCATGCCGCCGATACGCTGCAGCAACTCGATGTCCCAGCTTTCGTTGGCATCGACGATCAGCCGCCCCCGCGGCGCCGCCGCGCGCACCGCGCCGATGCGTTCGATAATATCCTCACTGTCGAGCTTCAGCTTCAGCAGCGGGCGGCCCCGCAGGCCACCGGCGGCGGCCGCCATCGCCTCCGGGGCGTCCAGGCCGATGGTCTCGGCGGTGGGCACCGGCCGCGGCGCCGGCAGCTCGGCAAGCTGCCAGACATGCTGGCGGGTCTGCTTCGCCTCCAGATCCCAGAGCGCGCAATCGAGGGCGTTGCGCGCCGCCCCAGCCGGCAGCCTTTCCTGTAAAGTCGCCCGATCGAGCCCATCGGCAACGTCCCCGGCGAGCGCGACCAGGGCATCGGCGACAGCTTCGGCGCTCTCGCCATAGCGCGGATAGGGAACGCACTCGCCGCGCCCGACCACAGTGCCGTCATCGATCTCGGCGAGCACAACCTCGGCGGTGGTCTTGGTGCCGCGGGAAATGGTGAACGGCCGCGCCAGCGGCCACATCTCACGGCGCACACTCAGCGTCCGCATCACGGCAGCCGATCGACGATCGCGTCCACGCCATGCACCAGCGGATCGACCGCCGGCAGGCCCAGGCGCGCGCCTAGTCCGGCCAGAAGCGCCTCTGCGGTGTCGGCGGCAAGGCTGCTGGTGTTCACGCATACGCCAATGCAGGTGGCTCGCGGATTCGTGAGCCGCGCCGCCTGCTCGTTGGCGGCGATGCATGCCGCGATGTCCGGCAAAGCCCGATTCGGCAGACCTCGCATGTGTGTGCGCGTCGGCTCGTGGCACATCACCAGCGCGTCCGGCTGGGCGCCGTGCAGCAGGCCGAGGCTCACGCCGGCATAGGAGGGGTGGAACAGCGAGCCCTGCCCCTCGATCACGTCCCAGTGCTGCGGGTCCGCTGCCGGCGACAACCACTCGGTGGCACCAGCGATGAAATCGGCGACCACCGCGTCCACCGAGACGCCGTCGCCGGCGATGAAGATGCCGGTCTGTCCCGTGGCGCGGAAGTCGGCATCGAGGCCGCGCGCCCGCATCGTCGCCGTCAGCGCCAGCGAGGCGTACATCTTGCCGACCGAGCAGTCGGTACCGACGGTCAGCAACCGCCGCCCCGCCCGGCGCTCGCCGGTGCCGACGCTGAACGTCCGCTGCGGATGGCGGACATCGTGCAGCGCTCGGCCGAGCCGGGCGGCCTCTGCTCCCACTGCCGGGTTATCGACAAGGCGGTCGTGCAGGCCGCTCGCCACATCGAGCCCGGCGCGCAGACCGCGCAGCAGCATCTCTGTCCACGCTTCGGGAAGGAAGCCGCCGGCGTTGGCCACTCCGACGATCATCGTCCCGGCGCCGGCAGCGGCAGCCTGTTCTGGCGTCATTTCGGGAAGATGCAAGTCGGCCTGGCAGCGCGGCAGGCGGCATTGGCCGAGGCACCAGTCGCGCCGCCACTGGACGATGCCGGCCGCCGTCTTGGCAGCAAGCTGGTCGGAAGCGTTGCCGATGAACAACAGGTACGGGTGTTTCAGCATGCAGGCGGCCTTTGCTATCGCCCCGATCGACGCAGGAGCGGTGGCGGTGCATATCGATTCGCCCAGCTAACCGCACAGCACTCGCCACCGTCCGCGCGCCTTCGCCATTCTGGCAGATTTTTGCGGCAGTCGCCCGCCTGCTGTCGGTGGCACAGTCGTGGCCAGCTTTGGACTATCTCTAAACTGTAGCTGCATTTGCTAAAAATACAAACGTTCCTCGTTTGTGCAGATGCTAATCAGCAGAATTATTTTGGAACCCCCCTGTCGTTCCGAGGTATTCGCAAGAATTCCACATTCTTGCGCTGCCGCTCGTGCCAGAAAGGATTGACACAAGGAGAGGCATCCCTATTCTCCCCTCGCTATTTCTTCGGAAAGCCTGCGGCGTGCAGGACGCATATTGTGGAGGACGGAGCGGCCGAAGCAAGGCCTGCTGACACGAGGAGGAAGAATGGGACGCTCTGTCGTCACAACGGTGACCGGCGCCGTCATCGGGGCGCTGTTTTGGGCAGCCGCACTGCTGCTGCCGCCGATCTCGCAAGCCCATGCACAGGCGGCAGCCATCGGTACTCACGGTGCTGCCGCCATGGTGCGCGAAGCGGTGCTGGCCGACGGGACCACCGACCAAGAACTCGAGTGCCTAGCGCGCAACGTCTACTTCGAGGCGCGCGGCGAGCCGATGACCGGCAAGTATGCGGTTGCTGCGGTCACCCTGAACCGGGTCGTCGATGTGAATTTCCCCAGCACCATCTGCCAGGTGGTCTACCAGGGCGTCGGGCTTGGCGCCAACATGTGCCAGTTCTCCTGGGCGTGCGATCGCTACTCCGACCGGCCGCGCGACGCCAAGTCGTGGGAGCTGGCGAAGCAGGTGGCCTACAACGCGCTGTTCCTCGACCGGCCGGATCCCACCGGCGGCGCCCTTTATTTCCATACCACCCGGGTTCGCCCGACGTGGTCGCGGACGATGGTCAAGGTCGGGATCATCGGCGCCCACGTGTTCTACCGCCAGCGCGGCGCGGCAGCCGTCGAGATCGCCGAGGTGGCGCCAGGCGAAGAGTGATTCGCGGCGCCATCTAACCGGCGCCGCCCCCTTCCGCCCCGCGCCCGACCCCGACACCCGCCGGAACCCGGAAACGCGTTGAGCGCGGCAGGCCGCGTCACAGGGCCGCCAAGGTCTGCCGCAGGATCTCGCCGATCTCCTCGATGTGGCTCTCCTCGGCGATCAGCGGCGGCGCAACGATGCCGGTATCGCCCGTCCACTTGATCAGCAGGCCCTTCTCGTAGAGCCGCTGCAGGCAGCGGTAGCCGCGCGCGCCGCCGACCCCCTCGGGGGCGAGGTCGAAGGCGGCGAGCAGACCGTAGCCGCGCACGTCGGTGACGACCGGCAGCTCGGCCAGCGCAAACATCCGGTCGAGGAAGGCCGGCGCCAGCGCCGCCGCCCGCTCGAACAGCCCCTCCCGTTCATAGATGTCGAGCGCCGCCAGCGCCGCCGCCGTCGCCGCCGGGTGGGCCGAGAAGGTATAGCCATGGAACAGCTCGATCGTATCCGGCGGCGCCTTGCCGGCGATCGCCTGCCAGACCGCCTCGCGCACCGCCACCGCTCCCATCGGCTGGGCGCCATTGGTCAGCGCCTTCGCCATGGTCATCAGGTCCGGCACGACCCCGAAGCTGTCGGCGCCGAACGCCCGGCCGGTACGCCCGAAGCCGCAGATCACCTCGTCGAACACCAACAGGATACCGTGGCGATCGCAGATCTCGCGCAGCCGCTGCAGATAGCCTTGCGGTGGCACCAGCACGCCGGTGGAGCCGGCAATCGGCTCGACGAAGCAAGCAGCGATGGTATGGCCGCCGTAGAGGTCGCAGAAGCGTTGAAGGTCGTCGGCCAGTTCAGCCCCCTGCTCCGGCTGGCCGCGGACGAAGCGCGGGTGGCCGCCGACGGTGCTGCGCAGGTGAACGACCTCCGGCAGCACCGCGGCGAAGGCCTCGCGGTTGCGCATGATGCCGCTGAGCGAGGTGCCGCCGATGTTGACGCCGTGGTAGGCGCGCTCGCGTGAAACGAAGCGCACCCGCTGCCCCTCGCCGCGGGCCCAGTGGTAGGCCATGGCGATCTTCAGCGCGGTATCCACCGCCTCCGAGCCGGAGTTGCAAAAGAACAGGTGATCGAGGTCGTCGGGCGTCAGCCGCGCCAGGCGCGCCGACAGCTCGAACGAGTTCGGATGGCCGAACTGGAAGTGCGGCACGTACTCCAGCTCTTCGAGCTGCCGCGCTACTGCACGGGTGATCTCGCTGCGGGAGTGGCCGGCGGCACAGCAGAACAGCCCAGAGGCGCCGTCAAGGATGCGCCGGCCGTCGTGCGACCAGTAGTGCATGCCTTCCGCCCTCACCAGCAGCCGCGGCTGCGCCAGGAAGGCCCGGTTGGCGGTGAACGGCATCCAGTGATGGGCCAGCGCATTCGTTCGCATTGTTTTCTCCGAGAGGGCAGGAGACGGCCGGTCGCCCCGGGCCGGCACCGCGCTTGCGGCCGCGCGATGCGGTAAAGGACCGGTGAGAGCATCGTTGCCGGCACTGTGGGCTGGATCAAGCGGCGCGAGCACGCATGCCGGGCCTGCGCGCGTGGCGTTTGTCCGGACCAGCCAATATATCCACAATAGCGCAAGTGGAGTGGGGTTGTCTGTCTTGGGGGAGGGTGATCGGAGCGCCCGGCATGCGGCCGGCACAAAGTCTGACGAACTTCCGGCGGTCGGGATGGCGGGCGCTGGCGGAATCGATCGCGCCGCTGACGGCCCCGTTCGCCGGCAAGCGCGGCTTCACCGCCGCACGCCTTCAGGCGGACTGGCCGCTGATCGTCGGGGCACATCTCGCTGCCCGCAGTCAGCCGCAACGTATCATCCGGCCGACAGGGGAAGAGACGGGCGGCACCCTCGTCGTCCGTATCGGCGCCGGTCCGCTCGCGCTCGAGCTTCAGCACCAGGCGCCGCTGATCCTGGAGCGCGTCAACACTTTCTTCGGCTGGCGCATCGCCAGCCGGCTGCGCCTCGTCCACGGCCCGCTGCCACCACCGCCGGCGCTGCCGCCGGCGCCACCGCCGCCGGCCAACCCGGCAGTGGTCGACGCTGCCGTCACCGGCATCGACGATCCCTCTCTCGCCGCCGCCCTGCGCGCGCTCGCCGCCCGCGTCCTGTCGCGGCGGGAGGAGTGAGGTGCGTCTTCTCCGGCAG
>JAEULG010000164.1 GCA_016793875.1 Rhodospirillales bacterium
AAAGGGTCAACTGGGGGGCGCCCGGGATGACGCAGCCGATCATTCTGATCACCGAAGACGACCCCTTCGCCCGTCGGCTTCTGGCGAGGTGCTTCGAGAACGAGGGGTATCTCGTCGAACAGGCGGGCAGCGGGCGGGAGATGCTGGAAAAGATCCAGCGCCGCACCCCGGATTTGATCCTGCTGGACAAGGGGCTTCCCGACGAGGACGGTCTCGTTCTGTTGCGGCAGCTGCGCGCCTTCTCATCCGTTCCGGTCGTCATGCTCAGCGCACATGCTGACGATGCCGACCGCATCGCCGGGCTGGAGCTGGGGGCGGACGACTACGTCTCCAAGTTCTGGAAGTCGGAGGAACTGGTCGCACGGGTGAAAGCCGTCATCCGCCGCTGCCATGCTGACGGGGGCGGCGGCACGGACCGGGCCGCGCGCTTCATTGCGTTCGCCGGTTTCAGCCTCGATACGGAAGGGCATTCCCTGCGCGACGAAGCCGGCCACAGCATTCCACTGACGGTCGCCGAGTTCCGGTTGCTCTGTGCGCTGGCGCAGGCAAAGGGGCGGACGCTGTCGCGCGGCCAGCTGCTGGATGCGCTCGGCCACGGTGCCGACGCGCCCAATGACCGCACCATCGACGTGCTGATCAGCCGCTTGCGCGGCAAGCTCGGCGAGGGTGCGCGCAGAGCGGCGACGCCGGGTGCGGCCCCGGGAGCGCGAATTATCCGGACGGTGGCGAACGTCGGCTATCAGATGGCGGACTGCTGACGACTGGCAAGCGGCGGCAAGGCTCCGCCAGCGTCAGCGCAGCGGGCGGCGATGGCATCGCGCGTTTCGGCAAGGCAACGGTCGAGCGCACCGATCTGGCCGTCGATCCGCTGCCAGTCGCCGGTGTCGGCGGCGGCGTCGATCTGCGCGAACAGCCGGGCGAGGCGGACGGCGCCCATAGAGGCGCTGCTTCCCGCCAGGCGGTGGGTGGTGCGCTGCAGCCGCGCCGCGTCGCGCTCGTGCGCCGCGTCGCTCACCGCGGCGATCGCCGCTGCCGCCTGATCGACGAACTCCGCCAGCATCTGCCGGGCGGAGGCATCGAGGGCGCCGAACGCCTGGAGGAGATTGCCAGCATCGAAGACGGGCTCGCCGGCGTCCGCCGCGGCGGCATCGGCCGGCGGTGGTGCAACCGTTGCTGGGATGCCGCCGTCGGCGCAGGCGATGCCGAGGCGGGCCAGCGCTGCGGGCAGGTCCGGCAGCTTCAGCGGTTTCAGCAGCACCAGATTCATGCCGGCGGCAAGGCACGCCTCGATCGAGCCGGGGCGGGCGTCGGCGGTCAGCCCGATGATCGGCAGGTCCTGGAAGCGCTGATCGGCGCGAATGCGTCTGGCCAGCGCAATGCCGTCGCCGGCGGTGGCCATCTGCAGGTCGGTGATCAGCAGGCACGCTGGCTGGCGCTGCAGGCTTCCCCAGGCTTCTTCGCCATTGGCGCAGAGCCGGGCCGGGAGACCGAGCGTGCCGAGCTGTCCTTCGATGAGGATGCGGTTGAGCGGATCGTCCTCGGCGACCAGCACATCCCCGCCATCGGCCGCCGCCCCGACCGGCTCCTCAGCAGTACCCACGCGCGGCGAAAGGACCGGCGCGTCGGTCAGGCTTGGCAGGGGGACGATGGCGTCGGCTGCGGTGGTGGCGGTGATCGCCGCCGGAAGCCGCAGGGTAAACGTCGAGCCGACACCGGGACGGCTTGCCAGCGTGATGGTTCCGCCCATCAGCGCGGCCAGATGGCGGACGATGGCAAGGCCGAGGCCGGTGCCGCCGAACCGGTGCGCGGTCGTCGCGTCGGCCTGGCGGAACGGCTGGAACAGCGCCGCCTGCGCCTCTTCGGGGATGCCGATGCCGCTGTCTTCGACGCACAGGAGCAGCATCACCCGGGTATCGCTCTGCGGCTCGGCGTCGAGCCGGATGCGGATGAAGCCCCGCTCGGTGAACTTGATGGCATTGCCGACCAGATTCCACAGCATCTGGCAGAGGCGCAGCGGGTCGGCGATCACCGCCGGCGGCACGCCGTCCGCCACCTCCGCCAACAGCGCGAGGCCCTTCTGCTGAGCGGCCGGAGCCAGCATGTCGGCGACCGCCTGGAGCAGCGGCCGCGGCGCCACCGGCTCGCGGACGATGCGCAGCTCGCCGGCATCGAGCTTGGCGAGGTCGAGAACGTCGTTGAGCAGCTGCAGGAGACCATCGGAGAACTGGCGGACGCGCTGCATCAGGCCGCGCTCGACGTCGTCGAGGCCGGGGCGGTCGAGCTTGGCGACGAGGCCGGTCACCCAGTTCAGCAGGGTGCGGACCTCGTGGCTCATGGTGGCGAGGAACGCCGCGCGAGCGGCGCTCGCCGTCTCCGCCTGCTGGCGGGCGGCCTCGGCGCGGCGCCGCTGCCGCCGCGCCCGCAGCAGGTGCGTCCCGGTGCCGACGGCCAGCGCGGCGGGCAGGATCACCAGCAGCGGGCCGCCGAGCGGCAGCCACAGGTTGTCGCGGGCGAACAGCGCGACGGCGATCGCGGCATACGCTGCCGCCAGCGCTAGCGTCGCCGGGAACGCCGCGCGCACCGGCAGGCCGACGGCGGCAGTGGTCAGCAGCAGGCTGAGGCCGAAGCTGAGGGCGAGGCTCGCCGGCAAACCGAGTGGCCGCAGGATGGTGCCGGAGACAAGGTTGGCGTAGGCGGTGGCGGCGACCTCGGCGCCGCTCATCTCGACGCCGTCGTCGCGCGGGTAGGCGGTGCGGAAGTGATCGGACTGTACCGGCTTGCCTAGCTCCGATGACCCGACGAAGACGGCGGCGCCGTTCAGATCGGGCAGCGGACGATCGTCGCCGCCATCGAGCAGGCGGCTGTAGGGAATGTGGCGGATGGTGCCGGGGGGGCCGTAGAAGTTGAGAAAATGGCTGTCGGGGCCGGCGTAGAGCCGGCGGACGGCCTCGCCCAGCTTCGCCTCGCCGGAAAACATGAAGGAAGGCAGCACGCCGATCTCGCCGCCGGGCAGCAGCGGATCGGCGGCTTTGCGCGACTTCGATCTCTGCCGCAGCACGCGGACGGTCTCTTCGATGCGCGCCGTCCGGCCGACAATACCGCCGGTAGCAGCGTAGAAGAAGCGACGGAAGTCTTCGTCGTGACGCAGCACCTCCGCCTGCACCGCGAGTGCCGGCAGCGTCGCCCGGTCCAGCGATCCCCCGAGGAACGCCCAGAACGCGCTGACCGAGGACGAAGGGCTGCGCGGCAACGGAAACGGCGCGAGGCCGAGCGCTGCCTCGGCCAGCACCGGCACCGGCTGGCGCACCTCCTCGTAGCAGACCGGCGGCGCGCGGGCGGCTTCGGCCTGCGGGCAGCGGCGCTCGATCGCCTCGACCAGCAGCACCCGCTGCGAGGACGCCATCGCCTCGGCGAACGCCGCGTCCTCGGCCGGCGGCTGTGGCCGCTCAAAGGTCAGATCGAAGGCGATGACGTCGGCGCCGCGGTCGACCAGCGC
>JAEULG010000170.1 GCA_016793875.1 Rhodospirillales bacterium
CCGATGGCCGAGATCGAGCTGAGCAGCGCCGTTGCCGACCGCTTCGTCCGGCTGGACTGGCGGGAGCGGGCGGCGGACCCGGTGATCTTCGACAACGGGCTGCTGCGCCACTATGAGGCGGGCGACATCATCCTGCTCGACCATCACCCGTTCCGCATCGACTTCGACGTGCTCAATCGCGTCTCCTTCCCTGAGGGCCGCGCGCACCAGAAGCTGACCGACAGGTTCCTCGTCTATCCGAAGCTGCACCGGCGCGAGATCCGCCGGCTGTTCCACTCCGTGTTCGGCTTCGATGTGATGCTCTACCGCCGCTTCCGCAGCGAGGTGAAGCGGCTGAGCCACGAGGTGCGGTCGTTCGCGCGCAGCATCGCGCCGTCCTACCGGTTCCTCAAGCAGGGGGTGAGCTGGCGGTTCACCCGGACCGGACCGGAGGGCCTGCACGTCGACTACTTCCGGCGCACCGAGGACCTGCACTACCTGCGGGTCTTCATCAATGTCGACCGGCAGCCGCGGATATGGACGGTCGGCCCCCGGCTGCAGGACCTGATCGCGCGCTACGCCGACGCGGCGGGCCTGCGCGAGGTGGCCGGCGGGCCTTCCAACCAGGTCTGCGCGCGGCTCAACAAGCGCGTCTTCGACCAGATCAACGTGCAGCCGCGCAGTGCCATGGACCGGCACGTGGTGCGCTTCGCGCCGGGCGACGTCTGGCTGTGCGAAACGCGGCTGAACTCCCACGAGATCTATTCCGGCCACCGTCTGGTGGCGACCGACTTCTACGTCGATCCGGCCTCGATGCTGGACCCGTCGATGCGGGTCGATGCGCACGTCGATGCCTGCCTGCGCGGCCTGCCAGTGCCGGCCGTCACCGCCGCCGCAGAATAAGAGCGTTGCCATCGCCCTCCGGCGGCAGTGGCCTTAGGGATGTACTTGGCGGATGCCGCGAAGACGCCTCCGCGGGCGTGCAGGACCATCGGCGGGGTGGTAGCGCTTGACGCCCGGCGGCGGCGCATGCTTATTCCGCGAGGATAGCGAACGGGACGTCCTGACGGGTTCGCGCACGGCCCAGGAGCTGCGAGTCCGTCAGCGCAGGGGAGTAACCGAAGGACCATGGCGACGACGACGATGCAGGCTGAGAAGTGGACGCTGTCCGCCATCGCCGAGCTCTACGACGCACCGCTCCTCGATCTGGTTTTCCGCGCCGCCGAGGTGCACCGCCGATACCACGACCCGCGCGAGGTGCAGCTGTGCACCCTGCTGTCGATCAAGACCGGCAACTGCCCGGAAGACTGCGCCTACTGCCCGCAGTCATCGCGCTACGAGACCGAGGTCGATCCCGGCCGGATGATGAAGACGGACGAGGTGCTGGCCGCCGCCCGCGAGGCGAAGGACGCCGGCTCCACCCGCTTCTGCATGGGCGCGGCCTGGCGCGAGGTGACCGACGGCCGCGCCTTCGACCGGGTGCTGGAGATCGTCCGCGGCGTCCGCGAACTGGGCATGGAGGCGTGCTGCACCCTCGGCATGCTGACCGAGGACCAGGCGCGCCGGCTGGCCGAGGCGGGGCTCTCCGCCTACAACCATAATCTCGATACCTCCGAGGACTTCTACGGCCAGATCATCACCACCCGGACCTACGAGGACCGGCTGCGCACCATCGCCAACGTCTCCAACGCCGGCATCTCGGTGTGCTGCGGCGGCAT
>JAEULG010000210.1 GCA_016793875.1 Rhodospirillales bacterium
CCTCGGCCGGACCATGCTCGACGACGCGGCCGGCGCGCATCACCAGCACGTCGTGGGCCAGCGCGCGGATCACCTTCAGGTCGTGGCTGATGAAGAGGTAGGCGAGGCCGTGGGCCGCCTGCAGCGCGCGCAGTAGCTCGACGATCTGCGCCTGCACCGACATGTCCAGCGCGCTGGTCGGCTCGTCGAGTACGATGAAGTCGGGCTTGAGCACCAGGGCGCGGGCGATGGCGATGCGCTGGCGCTGGCCGCCAGAGAATTCGTGCGGATAGCGGTCGTGCACGGCGGGATCGAGTCCGACCTCGCGCAGCACCGCCTCGACCTGCGCCCGCTGCTCGTCGGGCGTGCCCAGCTTGTGGATCTCGAGGCCCTCGCCGACGATGCGGCCGATGGTCAGGCGCGGGCTGAGACTGCCGTAGGGGTCCTGGAAGACGATCTGCATGCGCCGGCGCAGCGGCCGCAGCTCCTTCCAGGAGAGCCCTTGCAGCTCCCGGCCCTCGAAGATGATGGAGCCCTCGCTCGGGCTCAGCCGCAGCAGGGCCCGCCCCAGTGTGCTCTTGCCGGAGCCGCTCTCGCCGACGACGCCGAGGGTGTGGCCGGCCTTCAGCCGCAGCGAGATGCCGTCCACCGCCTTCACGTGGCCGACGGTGCGCTTGAGCAGGCCGCGCTTGATCGGGAACCAGACGCGGGCATCGCCGGCGCGCAGCAGCTCCGGCGCATCCGCCGGCGCCAAGTCGGGCCTGCCTTTGGGCTCCGCCGCCAGCAACCGCTGGGTGTAGGGATGCTGCGGGCGGGCGAAGACGTCGGCCACCCTCCCCTGCTCGACCAGCAGCCCGTCGTGCATGACGCACACCCGCTCGGCCATGCGGCCGACGATGCCGAGATCGTGGGTGATCAGCAGCAGCGCCATCCGCATGCGCGCCTGCAGGTCCTTCAGCAGCGCCAGGATCTGCGCCTGGATGGTGACGTCGAGAGCGGTCGTCGGCTCGTCGGCGATCAGCAGGTCGGGCTCGTTGGCAAGGGCGACGGCGATCATCACCCGCTGCTGCTGGCCGCCGGAAAAGGTGTGGGGAAGATCGCGCAATCGGCTCTCGGCCTCCCCTAAGCCGACCAGGTGCAGCAGCTCTACCACCCGTTCGCGCGCCTGTGCTGCGGTCATCCGCCTGTGGACGAGCAGCACCTCGGCAATTTGCTTGCCGATCGGATGCAGCGGGTTCAGGGAGGTCAGCGGCTCCTGGAAGACGATGGCGATGCGATCGCCGCGCAGCGCCCGCATCCTCCCGGCCGGCGCCGTCAGAATTTCCTCGCCGCGAAAAGCGATCGAGCCGCCGGGATGCCAGGCGTGCGGATAGGGCAGCAGGCGCATGGCGCTGAGCGCGGTCACCGACTTGCCCGAGCCGCTCTCGCCGACCAGCGCCACCGTCTCCGCCTCGCCGATGTCGAACGAGACGCCGCGCACCGCCCGCACCTCCCGCTCGCCGCGGCCGAAGGAGACGCGCAGGTCACGGAACGACAGCAGCGGTGCGGTGCCCACCGCGCTCACTCCGCCGGCCGTGGCGCGGACGGCGCCGGCTCGACGATGCCGGCCGAGAGGCCGGGGGTCGGCGGCGCTGCCGCGATCGCCTTGCGGGGATCGAAGGCATCGCGCACCGCCTCGCCGATGAAGATCAGCAGCGAGAGGATCAGGGCGATGACGACGAAGCCGGTGATGCCGAGCCATGGCGCCTGGAGGTTGGCCTTGCCCTGCGCCAGCAGCTCGCCCAGCGACGGCGAGCCGGGCGGCAGGCCGATGCCGAGGAAGTCGAGGCCGGTCAGCGCGGTGACCGAGCCGGCGAGAATGAACGGCAGGAAGGTCAGCGTCGCGACGACGGCGTTGGGCAGCACGTGGCGGACGATGATCACCGGATCGGAGGCCCCCAGCGCCCGGGCGGCGCGGACATAGTCGAAGTTGCGAGCGCGCAGGAACTCGGCGCGGACGACCCCGACCAGCGCCATCCACGAGAACAGCAGCAGAATCCCCAGCAGCCACCAGAAGTTGGGCTCGACGATGCTGGTCAGGATGATCAGCACATAGAGGGTCGGCACCGACGACCATACCTCCATGAAGCGCTGGAAGGAAAGGTCGACCCAGCCGCCGAAGTATCCCTGCACCGCCCCGGCGGCGACGCCGACGACGGCGGAGACGATGGTCAGGGTGAAGCCGAACAGCACCGACAGGCGGAAGCCATAGAGGGTGCGCGCCAGCACGTCGCGGGCCTGGTCGTCGGTACCGAGCCAGTGCTGCGCGTCGGGCGGCGACGGTGCCGGCACCGGCAGGTCCCAGGCGACGGTGCCGTAGCTGAACGGGATCGGCGGCGTCAGCATCCAGCCCTCCGCGCCGATCAGCCGGCGCACCTCCGGGTCGCTGTAGTCGGCCTCGGTGGGGAACTCGCTGCCGAAGGTGGTCTCCGGGTAGGCCTTGAGGAACGGCGCGTAGAGGCCGCCGTCGTACCAGACGAGGATCGGCCGGTCGTTGGCGATGAGCTCGGCGAACAGGCTGACGCCAAACAGCACAAGGAAGAGGACGAGCGACCACAAGCCGCGCCGGTTGGCCTTGAAGGCGTCGATCCGCCGCCGCGTCAGCGGCGTGACGGCAAAGCCGAGGAACCGGTCAGCGCTCATGCTGCGCCCTCATCTTTCGACCGCATACCCTCACCCTCC
>JAEULG010000241.1 GCA_016793875.1 Rhodospirillales bacterium
CGGCGAATTCCTGCAGTACACCATCGAAGACTGGCCGCTGCGGCTGATCGGCCTCGATACGCTGCTGCCCGGCGAGGTCGGTGGCGGCTTCTGCTCCGAGCGACTACGCTGGCTGGCCGAGCGCTTGGCGGAACAGCCGGACCGGCCGACGGTGCTATTCATGCACCATCCGCCATTTCCGTCCGGCATCCGCTTCCTTGATACCCCGCCGTTCGCGGGAGCGGCCGACCTGGCGGCGCTGGTCTGCCGCCATCCGCAGGTGCGCCAGGTCGTGTGCGGCCATATCCATCGGGCGATTCACGTGAACTGGGCCGGCACCTGCGCCGCGGTGGCGCCCTCCATCGTCTACCAGATGAACCTGGCTTTCGAGGACGGCATCGGCTTCCAGCGCATCGATGATCCGCCGGCGATGGCGCTCTACCGCTGGGCCGATGCGGTCGGGCCGGTTGGCTACATCAGCCTCATCGGGAAAACAGGCGGCGCCGCGCCGCTCTGATCTTCCGGCCGCTGCGGCTGTTCCTTACGTCCCCAGCCGTTGCCACCAACCGCCACGCCGCGGCGCCTCGTCGCCGTTGTCCTCGCCGACCCGGATAACCTCGGTTCGCCGCACTTCCTCAGCGCGGCGTGCGTCTTCGGCTCGCGCCGCCTCTTCGGCGGCGCGAGCTTCCTCGATGCGGCGTGCCTCCTCGATCCGCCGAGCCTCCTCGGCGCGCCGCGCTTCATCGGCCGCCCGGACCTCTTCGGCGGCCCGGGCCTCTTCGATGCGGCGTGCGTCCTCGGCCGCCCGCGCCTCCTCGGCTTGCCGAGCCTGCTCCTGTTCATCGTCGACACTGAGCACCGGAGCGGAATCGGCCGGTTCGGCCGGCCACGGCTCCGCGGCCGAGCCATCGCTCGGCACATCAGCCACGACAACATTGCCCGCGACCAGCCACGGCGATAGGGCACGCACCTCCGCGGCCAGCACGGTTTCGCCCGGTTGCGCTATCTCCGCCGGAATCGCCGGTGCAGCCGGGTCTTCCACCGGCTCGGTAACTGTCTCGGCGCCCTCGGGGCTGATCAGTCCGTCTGCGCCCGGTGCATCTGCGTCCGGTGCATCCGCGAACGCCTCGACCGCACTCCCGGCGTCGCTCGTGTCGGGAAAGTCTGCCGTTTGCGGGACCTCTACGACTTCCGATTCCGCGGCAGCCTTAAAGGCCTCGTCGTCGCCGAAGCCTGCCGTGCCGGTGGCGGAGACGTCGATAGCTTCCCGAGCACGACGGCTGCTGCGGCGGCGAGGGCGCTGCCTGTCGTCTTCGCTCCCCTCCGCGCTGCCGTCGGCATCGCCGGCCTCGGCATCGTCGCCGGTTTCATCCGCAGACTGATCATCAGCCGCAGAGATTTCGGCGGCAAGACCACCGAAGCCGTCGACGTCGGTTAGAGCGGCGGCGTCCACCGGCGGCATCTCGGGGGCATCGCCCCCGACGCTGACGAGCCACGGCTCACCGGTCTCCTCCTCCACCAGCTCGGAGAGGTCGGGGTCGGTGTGCGGTGCATCGTCGAACTCCATCTCGCCGGCGCCCGTTTCCGCCGCAGGGCGTGTCCGGCGGCGCCCGCCGCGCTTGCCGCGCCGGCGTCGTTTCCGCCCGGCCTGTTCGCCTGTCTCCTCTGCTGCGGTGGCGTCCGCCGACTCGGCGCCTTCCTCCAGCTCCGCATCTGTTTCCGCTTCGGCGTCGGCCTCGCTGTCGCTCTCCTCGCCGAATTCCTCTTCCGGTTCGTGCCCGTGCGACGCTGCTGTGGGCATCGTCTCCTCTTCCGTGCGGCGTCGACGCCGGGGCCGCCGGCGACGAGCACGGCCATTTGCGTCGTCGCGTTCACCGGCCAGTGCTTCTGCACCCTCCCGGCTCTCTACCGCTTCGGCGGGAGCTTCTTCCGCCTCCGCCACCTCTTCGTCGGAGCGGGCGTCGTAGGCCTTCAGGCGCTCCAGCCGGTGATCGGGCGGCACCAATGCCGGATCTTCCAGCACGCTCACCGCCATGCCGTAGCGATCTTCGATCGTCTGCAGTGAACGGCGTTTCTGGTTGAGCAGGTAGAGCGCCACCGCCGGGGGCACGGTGATCGCCACCTCCGCTGATCGCCGGCGAAGTCCCTCGTCTTCCAGCTTGCGCAGCAGCGCGAGGGCGGAAGAGTCCGTCGTCCGCCGCAGACCATTGCCGCCGCAGGCCGGGCACACCTCGAAGCAGGTTTCGATGAGGCTCGGCCGCAGCCGTTGCCGCGACAGCTCCAGCAGGCCGAACGGGCTGATCCGGCCGAGTTGGACGCGGGCGCGGTCAGTCTTCATCGCGTCCTTCATGCGCCGCTCGACCATCCCCTGGTTACGGGCATTCTCCATGTCGATGAAGTCGATAACGATCAAACCGGCAAGATCGCGCAGCCGCAGTTGGCGGGCGACCTCGTCGGCCGCCTCGAGGTTGGTGCGCAGTGCCGTCTCCTCGATGTTGCGCTCGCGCGTCGACCTGCCGGAGTTGACGTCGATGGCGACCAGCGCCTCGGTCGGGTTGATGACGACGTAGCCGCCGGAGCGAAGCTGCACCACCGCCTGATGCATCGACGCCAACTGGTCCTCGACACCGTGCTTGTGGAACAGGGGGATTTCGGCGTCCTCGTAGATCTTCACCCGTTTGGCATGGCTGGAGATGAAGAGCTTCATGAACTCCTTGGCGATGCGGTACTCCTCATCGCCCTGGACGATGATCTCCTCGATGTCGCGGTCATAGAGATCACGGATCGAGCGTTTGATCAGGCTCGCTTCCTCGTAGACGAGAGTCGGCGCTGTCGATTGCAGTGTCGTCTCGCGAATGCTGCTCCAAAGGCGAACGAGGTATTCGTAGTCGCGCTTGATTTCCGCCTTGCTGCGACCGGCGCCAGCAGTGCGCACGATCACCGCCATGCCCTCCGGTACTTCCAACTCGTTCAGCATCTTCTTCAGACGCTTGCGGTCGGCGGTGGTGGCGATCTTGCGGGAAATGCCGCCCCCGCGGGCGGTATTTGGCATCAGCACGCAGTAGCGGCCGGCGAGGGAAAGATAGGTGGTCAGCGCTGCGCCCTTGTTGCCGCGCTCTTCCTTGGTAACCTGCACCAGCATGATCTGCCGGCGCTTGATCACTTCCTGAATCTTGTAGAGGCGGCTGGGCGGACGAGGCCGGCGGCGCTCCACCTCCTCTTCGTCGTCGGTTCCTGTCTCAGCCTCGGCTTCTTCGGCCTCTTCCCGTTCCCGCTCGGCGCTCTCCGCGGCCTGCTCGGCAAGCAGTCGTTCGCGATCGGCAACCGGGATCTGGTAGTAGTCGGGGTGGATTTCGTTAAAGGCGAGAAAGCCGTGGCGATTGCCACCGTAATCGACGAAGGCGGCCTGCAGCGATGGCTCGACGCGTGTCACCTTCGCCAGATAGATATTGCCCTTCAGCTGACGACGGGAGGCAACCTCGACATCGTAATCCTCAACCCGGGTTCCGTCGAGCACCACAACCCGGGTCTCTTCCGGGTGCGACGCATCGATGAGCATGGTCTTGCTTGGCATGCAGAAAACTCCATCGCGCCGCAGCAGGCTCCGGCCCGGGGGCCAGGGAGCGGCGGCGGCGGTGCGCATTGATGCCGAAGGCGCACGCGACTGCCTCGCCGACCCTCCGGAGGAGTATCGCGTCGGTCGTGAGCGGGCGCGCTGATCTCATCGGCATAAAAAAGTTCGTCATTCGTTTCAGGCGCCACGTCATTCGCGGCGCCGGATGGTTCGTTCCGGTGTTAACGTCCGTGCAACCCTGGCGGTTGCACGACGCCCCCCGCGCAGTGATTTCCCCACCGCGTCCGGCACTCTAAAGATAAAGCGACAGATCCCCTTCGACAATTGCTATCTTTTTCAGGTGGAATATCAAGGTGATGGCTAAAGTCCTTGATACCAGGGGCAAAGAGGCTTTATACGGCGGTTCACGACACTGTCGAAGACGGCTCGGGAGGACGCGCGGCGGTTGTCGTTTGCGATCGGGTGGAGCACCGCAGCCTTGTTTCGTCGTCTCGGGCCGGATTGGCCTGTTCTGGCGCTGATCCTCGTCCGTCTTGCTTCGTCCCGGCGGCCAGCCCTGCCGCTGACCACCGTGGCGATGGCCGCCGGGCATGCCCTCCTTGTGCTTTTCGTGATCGCGGCGCGACCAGCGGCGGCGGCGATGCCGGTCGTTTCCGACATGCGGGTGAGCGAGCACGCTGCCATGACCCGGGTCGTCCTTACCCTCAGCGGTCCAGTGAAATATCAGGCGTTCACGCTGCACAATCCCCATCGCGTTGTCCTCGATCTGCCGGCCGTCCGCTGGACGGCCCGTCTCGAGGCGGCGGGACCGGCCGGCAGCGTCGTGGAGCGGATCCGCCAAGGACGCTTCAGCCGCGAGACCGCCCGCGTTGTTATCGATTGCCGGTCCGCGGTGGAGGTGCGCAACGTCTCGCTGCAGCAGGCGGCCGCCGGGGGCTACCGGCTGCTTATCGACATGACCGCGACCGCCGGTCGCGAGTCGGCGCCGGCAGCGGGCGGCGGCGCCGAGATGCGGCCGGCCATCGGCGCCACCAGTCTAACCATCGACGAGTTGCTGTCATCTCCGCCCTCGGGCCGTGCGGCGGAGACGATTCCCGTCCGTGCTGCCGCTCTGGCAGTACCGAAGCCGCGGCCGCACAAGGCGGCGAATGCGGCCGTGCCGCAGTGGGTGGTGGCGATCGATGCCGGTCACGGCGCCCAGGATCCCGGTGCCACGTCGCTGCACGGCGTCCACGAGAAGCAGATTACCCTGGCGACGGCGCGGGCATTGCGCGACGAACTCAAGACCCTCGGCCGCTACCGTGTGGTGATGACCCGCGACAGCGACACTTTCATCCGCCTGCGCGGCCGGATCGCGATCGCCCGCGCCGCAGGCGCCGACCTTTTCGTCTCACTGCACGCGGATTCAACCGAGAATCCGGCGACCCGGGGCCTCTCCGTCTATACGCTGTCGGAGCGCGCCTCCGACGCTGAGGCGGCAGCGCTGGCGGAAAAGGAAAATCGCGTCGATTCGCTCGGAGGGTTCCGCCTGAAGGGCGAGGCACCGGACGTCACCGATATCCTGATCGACCTGGTTCAGCGTGATACCAAGAATCAGTCCGTTCAGTTGGCCGCTCTGGTCGAACGCGAAGCGGGCGAAGAGACGGCGTTGCTGCCGCAGACCCACCGTTTCGCCGGGTTCGCGGTGCTCAAGGCGACGGACATCCCGTCGGTGCTCATCGAACTGGGCTTCCTGTCCAATCCCGCCGACGAGCGACTGCTGCGCGATGCCGGGCATCGCGCCCGGCTGGCGCGGGCGATTGCACGAGCCATCGACGGCTACTTCGTCCGCTTCGAGGCACGCAACCGCTATTGATGGTGGATTGAGGCAGAAATTCGCTCCCGCGACGGTGAAGCGGCAGCGACGCTTGGTATCATTCCCCATATCCCGCACATCGCGATATCATCCGCCAAACACGTCGGATAGGGTTTGATCATGGTCCGCCTGATGACCGCGCTCGGCAGCGCGATCATGTTGATCGTCGTTGTCGTTGTCGTTGGCGGCGTGCTGCTCTTCTACCGCTACGCCCACGACCTCCCCGATATCCAGCAGCTTGCCACCTACGAGCCGCCGGTCACCAGCCGTGTCTACGCGGGAGACGGGCGGCTGATGGCGGAATATGCCGCGGAAAAGCGCGTGTTCGTGCCGATCGGCTCGATTCCGCCGCGTTTGGTCCGGGCGTTCCTCTCCGCCGAGGACAAGAACTTCTACGAGCATCAGGGGATCGATACTTCGGGGGTGATCCGGGCCATGATCACCAATTTCAACAACCTCGGCAGTGACCGTCGCTTGGTCGGGGCTTCGACCATTCCGCAGCAGGTGGCGAAGAACTTCCTGCTGAGCGGCGACGTCACCTTCGAGCGCAAGATCAAGGAAGCCATCCTGGCGTTCCGGATGGACAAGGCCCTCAGCAAGGACCGCATCCTTGAGCTCTATTTGAACGAGATTTACCTTGGTAGCGGCGCTTACGGCGTGGCGGCGGCGGCCCTCAACTACTTCGACAAAAGCCTGAACGACCTCAGCGTGGCGGAGATGGCGACGCTCGCCGCGCTGCCGAAGGCTCCCAACAACTATGATCCCATCCGCCAGCCGGCGGCCGCCAAGGCGCGCCGCGACTGGGTTATCGGGCGGATGCTCGAGGATGGCGCCATCACCGCCGAGGAGGCGGATGCGGCGCGGGCGGAGCCGCTGGTGACCCGCCCCCGGCAGATGGCCGAGCCAGTGCATGCCGAGTACTTCGCCGAAGAGGTACGGCGCGAGCTGGTCCGCCGCTACGGCGAGAGCGCGCTGTACAAGGGAGGGCTAGTGGTCCACGCCACCCTTGATCCGCGGCTTCAGACGATCGCTGATGCGGCGCTGCGCCGCGGGCTGGAGGCCTTCGACCGGCGCAAGGGCTGGCGTGGACCGATCGCCCATATCGACGCTGCCGACGGTAAGCCGGTACGGCTGGCGCCGGACTGGGCCGGGCAGCTCGCTGCGCTGACGCCGCCGGCCGGTCTCGGAGACTGGCAGATGGCGACGGTGCTGCAGAACGGCGACGGCGACGCGAGGATCGGCTTTGCCGACGGCAACACCGGGCGCATTCCCACAGCGGAACTGCGCTGGGTCCGGCAGGGTGGACACGGACTGAGGGTCGGCGATGTTATCGCAGTGGCGGCGCTGGACGGGAATACCTGGTCGCCGCGGCAAATCCCCGAAGTTCAGGGGGCCCTCGTCGCCATTGATCCGCATACCGGGCGGGTGCTGGCGCTGACCGGCGGCTGGGACTACCGACAAAGCCAGTTCAACCGGGCCACCCAGGCGATGCGGCAACCCGGCTCGACCTTCAAGCCGGTCGTCTATCTGTGCGCGATGGAAGCGGGCTACACCCCGTCGTCGATCATCAAGGACGCTCCGTTGACCGTGGATCAAGGGGGCGGGCTGCCACCGTGGCGGCCAATGAACTACTCGAATCGCTTCTACGGCCCGACGACCCTGCGCGTCGGCCTGGAGCAGTCGCGCAATCTCGTCGCCGCACGCCTCGCTATGGAGATCGGCATGGACAAGGTCGCCGATTGCGCCAACCGGCTGGGCGTCTTTGACGACATGCCGCGGTATCCTGCCTATTCGCTGGGCGCTGGCGAAACCACCCTGCTTCGCCTGACCAACGCATACGCCATGATCGTCAACGGCGGCCGGCGCATCGACGCCAGCCTGATCGACCGGGTGCAGGACCGCTACGGCCGCATCGTCTACCGTCACGACCAGCGGGCCTGCCTCGGATGCCAGAACGTGACCTGGGACGGTCAGGCGGCTCCCGACCCCATCGACCTGCGGCAGGGTGTCACCGATCCCGAAAGTGCATACCAGGTCGTCTCGATGATGGAGGGGGTGGTGGCGCGCGGGACCGGCGAGCGGGCCCAGGTCGAAGGACGACCGATCGCCGGCAAGACAGGGACCAGCAACGATGCGCGCGACGTCTGGTTCGTTGGCTTTGCCCCCGATCTCGCCGCCGGCGTGTTCATCGGCTACGACGATCCGCAGTCGCTGGGCGACCACGCTGCGGGTGGCATTATCGCCGCCCCGATCTTCGCCAACTTCATGGGGGAGGCGCTGCGAAGCTCGCCGGTGGTGCCGTTCCGGACGCCGCCCGGCGTCCGTCTGGTCCGGGTCGATGCCAGCACCGGCCGGCCGGCGGCCGCCAAGAATCCGCGGGTGATCCTCGAGGCCTTCAAGCCGGGCACAGCGCCGCCGACAGCTGGCGAGGCCCGCCAGGCGAGCGACGGGCGTCGCGCCACCGGCTCTGCCGCCGCGCCGGACATAGGCACGGGCGGGCTCTACTGAGGAAGCCCTGTTCCTCGCAGCGGGTCCGTCGGCGAAGAGCCGCCGATATCCCCGCTCCAGGGACCGCGAAAGGCCGCAGGGTCCCCGTCAGAAACCCCTGTAGCGCCGTTGCGCGCTTCCACCCCCCCTCATATATAACGCGCCGAGACAAAGGACCGGGATAACGGATCGCAACGGCCACCGGGGGTCTTCGCGACGCCGGCAGGGTCGCGCGGACTTGCCGCATCAGAAGGTGACTGCAAATGAGCAAAGTAATCGGAATAGACCTCGGCACGACCAACTCGTGTGTCGCGGTCATGGAGGGCAAGGACGTTCGCGTCATCGAGAACACCGAGGGCGCGCGGACAACACCGTCGATCGTCGCTTTCACCGACTCCGGGGAGCGGCTGGTGGGCCAGCCGGCCAAACGGCAGGCGGTGACCAACCCTGAGAATACCCTGTTCGCCATCAAGCGGCTTATCGGCCGGCGCTACAACGACCCCGTTACCGAGAAGGACAAGGGCATGGTCCCTTACCGGATCGTCGACGGAGCCGGCGGCGACGCCTGGGTCGAGGCGCAGGGCAAGAAGTACAGCCCCAGCCAAGTTTCCGCCTTCATTCTGCAAAAGATGAAGGAAACCGCCGAGAATTTCCTTGGGGAGGAAGTCAAGCAGGCGGTTATCACCGTTCCCGCTTACTTCAACGACAGCCAGCGTCAGGCCACCAAGGATGCCGGCAAGATCGCCGGGCTCGAGGTGTTGCGCATCATCAACGAGCCGACCGCGGCTGCGCTTGCCTACGGGCTGGAGAAGAAGGGGGCGGGGACCATCGCCGTCTACGACCTCGGTGGCGGCACCTTCGATATCTCCGTGCTGGAGATCGGGGACGGCGTCTTCGAGGTGAAGTCGACCAACGGCGATACCTTCCTCGGCGGCGAAGACTTCGATAAGCGGATCCTCGACTACCTCGCCGACGAGTTCAAGAAGGAGCAGGGCATCGACCTGCGCTCCGACCGCCTCGCCCTGCAGCGGCTGAAGGAAGCTGCGGAGAAGGCGAAGATCGAGCTGAGCTCGACGATGCAGACGGAAGTGAACCTGCCGTTCATCACCGCCGATGCCAGCGGACCGAAGCACCTGAACATCAAACTCACCCGCGCCAAGCTGGAAGCGCTGGTCGAGGATCTGATCGAACGGACGATCGCGCCGTGCCGCAACGCGCTGAAGGACGCCGGCCTTTCCGCCGCCGAGATCAACGAGGTGGTGCTGGTTGGCGGCATGACGCGCATGCCGAAGGTGATCGAGACGGTCAAGCAGTTCTTCGGCCGCGAGCCCCACAAGGGCGTCAACCCGGACGAGGTCGTCGCCATCGGCGCCGCCATTCAGGCGGGCGTGCTGAAGGGCGAGGTCAAGGACGTCCTGCTGCTCGACGTTACGCCGCTGTCGCTGGGTATCGAGACGCTGGGAGGCGTGTTTACCCGGCTGATCGATCGCAACACCACCATCCCGACCCGCAAGAGCCAGGTGTTCTCCACTGCCGATGACAATCAGACGGCGGTGACCATCCGCGTCTTCCAGGGCGAGCGCGAGATGGCGGCGGACAATAAGCTGCTCGGCCAGTTCGATCTGGTCGGCATTCCGCCGGCGCCGCGCGGCATGCCGCAGGTCGAGGTGACGTTCGACATTGACGCCAACGGCATCGTCAACGTCCAGGCCAAGGACAAGGCGACCGGCAAGGAACAGCAGATCCGTATCCAGGCCTCGGGCGGTCTGAGCGACGCCGACATCCAGCGGATGGTGAAGGAGGCCGAGTTGCATTCGGCCGACGACAAACGCCGCCGCGAGAAGGTGGAAGCGCGCAACCAAGCCGAGGCGGTGATCCATTCCACCGAGAAGGATCTGAAGGAGTACGGCGACAAGATCAGCGCCGCCGACAAGGGCGCGATTGAGCACGCGCTTGCCGACCTGAAGGGAGTGTTGGACGGCGATGATCCGTCGGCGATCCAGTCCAAGACGGAAGTGCTGGGCCAGGCCCGGATGAAGCTGGGCGAGGCGATGTATAAGGCGTCGCAGAGCGACGCGGCTGGCGCGGCACCCGGCGGTTCGGGCGCGGGTGGCACCGGCCCGCAGGGCGAGAAGGTGGTCGACGCGGAGTTCGAAGAGGTCGACCCCGACCAGCAGAAGAAGGCCGGCTGAGCCTGGGACAGCGAGGGGGCAGGGAGGCGTGCCACGCGATCCCTGCGCCCTCGATCCGTCTGCGTCGAGGTCGGGCACAAGGCGTGAGGAACTGGCGGCGGGCAGTCGGGTACCCCATCGGTTTTCGAGGGGACGGCGATCGCTTGCGACTTTGATTTTGACTGGGTTTGCCCCGATCTGTCGGGGCCCCGCCGTGGATGACGGAACGCATGTCGAAAGAAGACTATTACCGCATTCTCGGCGTCGCCCGCGACGCCAGCAAGGATGACTTGAAAAAGGCTTACCGCAAGCTCGCTCTGAAGTTGCACCCGGACCGCAACCCGGGCGACAAGGAGGCGGAGCGCAAGTTCAAGGAACTCAACGAAGCCTATGAGGTCCTCAAGGACGATCAGAAGCGCGCCGCCTACGATCGCTTCGGCCATGCCGCCTTCGAGCAGGGTGGCGGCTTCGGTGGCGACGGAGGCTTCGGACCCGGATTCGGCAACGGCTTTGCCGACATCTTCGAGGAGATGTTCGGCGATTTCGTCGGAGGCCGGCGAGGTGGCGGCGGACGGCAGAACGGCCGCGGCTCGGATCTTCGCTACAACCTGGAAATTGCGCTGGAAGAGGCCTTCAGCGGCTCTAAGCGCCCGGTGCGGGTACCGACCAGCGTCAAGTGCGACACCTGTAAGGGAAGTGGTGCCGCTGGCGGTGCCGCGCCGGAGACGTGCTCTACCTGCCGCGGTGCCGGCCGCATCCGCCAGCAGTCCGGCTTCTTCACCGTCGAGCGCACCTGTCCATCGTGCGGCGGCTCCGGCCAGACCATCCGCGATCCCTGCCGGCCGTGCAGCGGCAGCGGCCGGGTGCAGCGGGAAAAGACGCTGCAGGTGACCATTCCTGCCGGCGTCGAGGACGGAACGCGCATCCGGCTCGCCGGTGAGGGCGAAGCGGGGGTCCGCGGCGGACCGTCCGGCGACCTCTACATCTTCGTCAGCGTCGCTGCCCACCGCTTCTTCCGCCGCGATGGGGCCGACATCCACTGCCGGGTGCCGCTGCCGATGACCACGGCTGCGCTCGGCGGCAGCATCGAGGTGCCGACGGTCAACGGCGAGCGGGCGCGCATCAGCGTTCCCTCTGGCACCCAGGGCGGCGAGACCTTCCGCCTGCGCGGCAAGGGGATGAGTATCCTGCGCCATCCCGGGCGGGGCGATATGTACGTCGAGGCGCTCGTGGAAACGCCGGTCAACCTGACGGAAAAGCAGCGCAAGCTGCTGCAGGAGTTCGCCGAGGCGGGGGCCGAGGAAAAGACCAGCCCGGAAAGTCACGGCTTCTTCGACAAGGTCAAGGAACTCTGGCAGGACCTTCGCGAGTAGTTTACCGGTCGGGAAAGAGTGTTGCCCGTTGCCGGCAAAGGTACCGCTTGCGGGCCGCTGGCCGTACGTCCGGGCTTGTGGCGTGCGCGCGACGAATAACGGAGAACCTATGCGGATCGGAATCACCGGCTGCGCCGGGCGGATGGGGCGGATGCTGCTGCAGGCGGTGCTGACAACCCCGGGGGCGTCGCTGGCAGGGGGCATCGAGCGGCCGGGGCATCCGGCGCTGGGCGAGGACGTGGGGACGCTGGCCGGCCGGGCACCCGTCCAACTCGCGGTGGGAAGCGATGCTGACGCATTGTTTACCGCTGCCGACGTCGTCATCGACTTTTCGGCACCCGCTGCGGTCATGACCAATGCGCCGCTGGCGGCGGCCCACGGCACCGCGCTGGTGGTTGGGACGACCGGCCTCGGTGTTACGCACCGGGAGGCACTGTTGGCGGCAGCGCAGGCGGTTCCGGTCGTCGTCGCTGCCAACATGAGCGTCGGCGTCAACCTGCTGCTTGGACTGACCCGCCGCGTCGCGGGCATCCTCGGCCCGGACTGGGACATCGAGATCGTCGAGATGCATCATCGCCACAAGGTGGACGCGCCGTCCGGCACCGCCCTGGCGTTGGGGGAGGTCGCGGCAGCCGGGCGTGGCGTGTCGCTTGAAGAAGCCGCGGTGCGCAGACGCGACGGCCATACCGGTGAGCGGCCGGCGGGCGCCATCGGCTTTGCCACCCTGCGCGGCGGCGATGTCGTCGGCGAGCACACGGTGATCTTCGCCGGCGAGGGCGAGCGCCTGGAACTGACCCACAAGGCCGGCTCCCGCGCCATCTTTGCGGCGGGCGCGGTGCGGGCGGCGCTGTGGTGCGAGGGCCGCGCCCCCGGCGTCTATGGCATGCCGGACGTCCTCGGCCTGAACTGACCCGCATCCGGGACACCGCTGCTGCAGTGCGTGATCCAGCAGATCCGCCAACTGAGTCCTGCGCGTTTTCAGGTGGCCTTAAGTGGCGGTGGCCCGCGGAAGTTTCTTGCCATTCTCACAGTGGCCCTGGTTGCCGGCCATTCGGAAGCTTTGGGAATGCCTTGCGTTACTGCGGTTTGACCGGCCCTGGCAGGGTCCGTAAGCTGCGGCGGCTTGGATACAGCAGCGGTTGGCGGTCGGATGGCGGATGGCGCAGGTCTATCGGCGGGCGGGTTGGAAGCGGTCGCCGCTTATGCCGCGCTCGGCCTCATCGTTGGCTTCGGCTACTATGCCGCGATGATGGCGAACAGCGGCCTGCCGGCGGAAGCTCCCGCCTGGGTCGTCAAGGGGCTGCACGTGCTGCGACTGGCGGCGGCCATCGCCTTTTTCGCTTGGCTTGCCTCCCTCGGCGCCCTGCCGGTGCTCTCCGCATTCGCCGGCTTCCTGCTCGGCCGGGTGGTCGCATTCCGCGCCATGGGCGAAGATGCGTAATGTCCGGGGGCGATGCGCCTGGCTCGTCGCAATCCTGCTGTTCGTCCTCGCCGGCTGCGCCACAGGCAGCGATGGCCATGCCGTCAGCTTCGTTTGTCCGGAGGGCACCGTCATGCTCGCCACCTTCTATCCGGACGACGATCTGGTGCGGCTGCAGGTGAACGGACACCAGTATGAGTTGCCGCGGCAAATCTCGGCCTCGGGCGCCCGCTACGGGGCGGGAAAGACGGTGTTCTGGAACAAGGGGCGGGAAGCGCTGCTGCAGCGCCCCGACGAGCCGCCCCTCATCGGCTGCGCTTCCGGCCCCTGACCGGCAGCCGCGCCTCCTGCCAGGAGGGCCCCCTTACTGCAGGGTTGCTTCGGCCTTCTCCAGCATCGCCGCCGCCGTCAAGGCGCCTTCGCGCCAAGCCTCCATCAGCTGCAGCGCCCGTTCATTGCCGCGATCACTCATGAACAGATCGGCGATCCGGTTGATCTCAGCCAAGTCCGTCACGTGGCGGAACCCCATCCGGTAAGCTTGCTTCGGCGTCATCGACCGCCCCCTGGCCTTGCTGCCAGAGGAGTCTAGATCCGCCGGATGAAGGATTGGTTGATCGGCGGGGATCCCCGGGAAGGGATCCCCGCCCCATGCCTCTCTCAGCAGCAGCGCATCCTGCCGCGGCCGCCGTAGCGGGCGTCGATGCGCTGGCGGAAGAACGCCTCGTAGCTCAGCACCGGCTGGTCGGGATGATGCCGGCGCTGGTGGGCGAGGTAGGCCTGGTAGTCAGGGATGCCGCAGACCTGCCGGCCGCCGCTGACCAGTTGCGCATGCCAGTGCCGCAGTCGGGCGAGCAGGAAGGGTAGCATGCCCTCCTCCCGACGCACGACCGGGTTGCGGTCGGCCGTCGCCGCCGGCCTATGCATGCATCACCGCCTTGGGCCGGGCAACTCCCTGCGCCGCTTCCCGAGCCGTCACGATCGGGCTGACGTAGCCGCGCCACGCAGCGATCAGGCCGAAGGCGATCATGCAGACGACGACGGCGACGAAGAGAGCACAGACGCCGGCGTTGACATAGTCGTTGAAGATGATGCGCTGCATTTCCTCGACCGTCTTCGCCGGGGACAGGATCTGGCCCTGGGCGAGGGCGGAGCTGAACTTGTCGGCATGGGCGAGGAAGCTGATCTTGGCATCCGGGTGGAACAGCTTCTGCAATCCGGCGGTCATCGTGCAGATGACCAGCCAGACGGCTGGAGCGATGGTGACCCACGCGTAGCGCTGGCGCTTCATCTTGAAGAGCACGACGGTAGCGAGGGTCAACGCAATGCCGGCGAGCATCTGGTTGGAGATGCCGAACAACGGCCATAGCGTATTGATGCCGCCGAGCGGATCGACCACGCCCTGATAGAGGAAGTACCCCCACATGGCGACGCACAGCCCTGTCGATAGCAGGTTTGCCGACCAGTTTTCCGTGTGCCGCAACGGCTCCCAGAAGGCGCCAAGCAGATCGTGGATCATGAAGCGGCCGACGCGGGTGCCGGCATCGATCGTCGTGAGGATGAACAGTGCCTCGAACAGGATGGCGAAATGGTACCAGAACGCCATCACTGCCCGGCCGCCGAGGAAGCTGGAGAAGATGTGAGCCATGCCGACAGCGAGGGTCGGCGCACCGCCGGCGCGCGACAGGATGCTATGCTCACCCACATCCACCGCCGTTTGGGCGAGCGTCTCGGGGGTAATCAAGAAACCCCAGGACGAGATCACCTGCGCCGCGTGCTCCGGTGTCGTGCCGATCAGCGCCGCGGGGCTGTTCATGGCGAAGTAGATGCCGGGATCCAGCACGCAGGCGGCGATCAGCGCCATCATTGCGACGAAGCTCTCGGTAAGCATGCCGCCATAGCCAATGAAACGGGCCTGAGTCTCGTTCTCCAGCATCTTGGGCGTTGTCCCCGACGAGATCAGCGCGTGAAAGCCGGAGACGGCACCGCAGGCGATGGTGATGAACAGGAAGGGAAACAAGGCGCCGGAGAACACCGGGCCGGTGCCGTCGATGAACTGGGTAATTGCCGGCATGTGCAGTTCTGGACGCACGACCATTATGCCGATGGCGAGACCGGCGATGGTGCCGATCTTGAGGAAGGTGGATAGATAGTCGCGCGGTGCCAGCAGCAGCCAGACCGGCAGCACCGAAGCGACGAAGCCGTAGCCGATCAGCATCAGCGCCAACGTCGGCCCGGAGATGGTGAACAGCGGCCCCCAGGTCGGGCTGGCGGCAACGTCTTCGCCGTAGATGATGCCGAGCATCAGCAGCACGAAGCCGATGATCGACATCTCCAGCACCCGGCCGGGCCGGATGAAGCGAAGGTAGATGCCCATGAACATGGCGATGGGGATGGTGACCACCACCGTGAACGTTCCCCACGGGCTCGCCGCCAGCGCTTTGACGACGACGAGGGCCAGTACGGCGAGGATGATGATCATGATCAGCAGCACGCCGAACAGCGCAATCAGGCCCGGCACGGTGCCAAGTTCCGACTTGATCATGTCGCCGAGCGAGCGGCCGTCGCGCCGCGAGGAGATAAACAGGATCATGAAATCCTGCACCGCGCCGGCAAAGACGACGCCCGCAAGGATCCACAGCGTTCCCGGCAGGTAGCCCATCTGCGCGGCCAGAACCGGGCCAACCAGGGGGCCAGCCCCGGCGATGGCGGCGAAGTGGTGACCGAACAGGATGTACTTGTTGGTCGGCACGAAATCGAGACCGTCATTGTACTTGACGGCGGGTGTAATCCGGTTCGGATCGAGCTGGAGGACGCGGGTGGCAATGTAGCGACTATAGTAGCGGTAGGCGATCAGGTAGACGCAGACGGCGGCGACGACCAGCCAGACTGCATTGATCGTCTCGCCGCGATGAAGCGCGACGGTTCCCAGCGCGAAGGCGCCGACGGCGGCGACCACCATCCACACCAGGAGGTTTGCTGTCCTGCTCATGTCATCTCTTCCCTCTCGTCGCGCCGGTCGTCAGGCGCCGGTTGCGGGTGTCAGGGCCACCCGTGACGCTCCGGCTGTGGTGGCCCTGCGGCAGGCCGGAGGTGCCGCCTGCGCTGTGATCGGAGGGCAAAAGGAATGCGAGCGCGGGCCGCCTCAGCAGGCTGCGTCAGCACGATGGACCGCGGGCGCGCTCAGCAAACCCCAACGGTTCACCCCACCCCGGTGTGACGGCGAAACACCTCTGACGCGGCGGATGCGACCGGCGCACGAGCAACCGGAGATCGCGCCTCCCTTGAACCCTCGTTGTCCCGGTATCGAAGGCCGCATAATCTTGCTGGGGCCGCAATACCTGCGAGGCTGTTGATAATCAATCTACTTGCCAGAGTCGCGGATTGTCAAATGGTTGGCTTTTTGTTGCCCTCAGCGGAGGATTGGAGAATGAATCATGACGTTTCCTGAACTGCGCCGGCTGGGCGTGATCGTCTTGCCGGTGCTGCTGGGCGGCGGGTGTGCGGGAGACGATCCCGCGCTCCTTCAGACATGCGCCGCGGCTGATGGTCGCGGCAATCTCTACGAGGCTACGAACATCCAGATGCTGGATGCGCTGGAGAGCGCGATGGACAAATGCGAGACCAACGCTGCCGATCCCGACACCTGCGTTGCCAGCGGCTGCCGGGACGCTCAGTGATCACAGAACTTGCCACGTTGTTCCGACGAAGGGGGCACTGCCTCGAAAAACCGGTTGACGTCAGCCTGTCGCAGCCTTAATCCTACCTATCAGATAGAGATTAAGGTGATACGCTGGCGCCCCTGCGGGTCGCCGCAGTGCGTACCCTACCAGGGCCGAGACGAGCGTTCCGGCTCCGAGCCTGTGACGAGGAGATTTGAGTGATGCCCGCACTTCTGCGCACGCTTCACGACTCTGACGATACGGCGGGGTCAGGAAGAGCCCATCGGGCCGGCGTTGCCGTCGCGTTGCCGCTGCGGCTGCTGCCGTTGCCGGTACCGTTGGCCCCGCTGCCGGCCGGGGGGCCGGACTTTGCCGGAACCGCTTCCCGCGCGCTGGTAAAGCATGCAGGGCTCGCCCGACGGACGGTGGCCGCCACGGCGGATGCGGATGAGGCACCCTACGCCTGGCTGGGACGGCTCATCTGCATGATTACCGCCGCCGGGACGACGTTCAGCCTGCTGCTCGCTATGCTTTGAACATCGAAAATCGCCCGGAAATGCAATCGACGCGTCCCCGCGCTCGTGCCGGCTTTTTTTCCGCCCGATGGAAACCTGATCGCTGGATGTCGAATTATCATGACGACTCTCTCCACTACTTGGGCGAACGACCTTCCCGCGCGTTCGCCCGCTTTTTTGTGGTATTGAATATGGGGCTGGCAGGCGGCCGGCAGCTTCTGGCGCGGCGCAGGGTTGATGCATAGCGATTCATTCAGCATCGGAGTAGTCGGAGCAGGTTTCAGCGGCGCCCTCCTTGCCGTCCATCTGCTGCATCGGTGCCGGCCCGGCGATCGTGTCTATCTGATCGAAAAACGGGCCGGATTCGGGCGTGGCCTCGCCTACTCGACAGTCAATCAGAACCACCTGCTGAACGTCCGCGCCGGCAACATGAGCGCGTTTCAGGACCGGCCGGACCATTTCGTCGAGTGGCTACGGCGGCAGCGGTCCGAATCCAGTGATCCGCCTGTCGACAGCGATTCTTTCGTCTCGCGCCGGCTGTACGGCACCTATGTCCGCAGCCTGCTGTGCGACGAGCTGTGGTCGGGCGGCAAGGGCACCAATCTCTATCTTGTTCCCGATCAGGGGGTCGCCCTGCACGAAGCGCCCGACGGCGTCTCGCTGGTGGTGGCCGGTGGACGCTGCTATCGCCTTGACGCCGTTGTGTTTGCCGCGGGCAACATGCCGCCGGACCGCAACGAGGGCGCCTACTTTGGCAATCCGTGGGATCCGGCTGCGATCGCCGGGATCCCCAAGCATTCCCCGGTCCTGCTGATCGGCACCGGCCTGACGATGGTGGATATCGTCCTGTCGCTGCTCGACGCCCAGCACCGCGGTCCCATTCGCGCGATCTCGCGGCGCGGGCTGTTGCCGCAGGTTCACAGGACGGCGCGACCGCTGGATCTCGCCGCCTGGGATCTGCCACGCACCACCTCGATCACCCGTCTCGCCCATTGGGTGCGAAGCCGCGTCCGCGAGGCGGCTGCGGACGGATGGGACTGGCGAAGCGTCGTCGACGGCCTGCGGCCGCACCTGCAGGACCTGTGGCGGCGCCTGTCGCTGGAAGAGCGGCGACGATTTCTCCGCCACCTGCGGCCCTGGTGGGACGTGCATCGCCACCGCATGGCGCCCGTTGTCGCGGAGCAGATTCAGGCGGCGATGACGCGGGGTCAGTTGTCGATTGGCGCTTGCCGCGTCGTTGACATGGCGCCGAGCGATTCGCAGGTCCGGATAACGTTGCGACCGCGCCACGGTGACGTCGAGACGGCCGAGTATGCGCGAGTGATCAATTGTTCCGGTCCGGAGACCGACTACCGGGCTTGCGATGATCCGCTGATCAACGATTTGCTGCGGCGCGGCTTCGCGCGGCCCGACCCGCTCGGCCTCGGCCTGCAGGTCAGCGAGCAGGGGGCGCTGCTTTCCTCAGACGGCAAGGCCTCGTCGCGCTTGTTCGCGCTGGGGCCGGTGACCCGTGGCAGCTTCTGGGAGATCGTCGCAGTGCCGGATATCCGCATGCACTGCGCGCGGTTAGCGGCGTACCTTGAGACGAGTGTGCGGGAGAGAAACCGGGCGGAGCCGTCGGTGCGACGGCAGCGCGGGATCATCTCGTCGCCGCCGGAAGAGCGGCTAGCCAACGCCGTCCCGCCGCTGCTGAGGCCGACGGCAAAGGGTGCCTGACGACCCTCTCGATGGCCCCGGTGGCCGGGGATGGGTTCTCCCTGCCTCCTGACGGGCAGCTTTCCGGCAGGTGCGAAATCAACCTTTTGTGCCTTCCCCTTTCGGCTGGCGACTTTCCGATGGACTCACCGTCAGCTGCGCTCTAAGCAGCGCTGCCGCAGTGCAGCGCGGGCGGGACCAGGGAGCGAAGCGGTGGCCGACATTTTGCTGCTGAGCCTGATCATCCTTTGTTTTGCTCTTGCCGCCGGCTACGGCCGGCTGTGCGATCGGCTGTAAGGGTTTGTGAGGCCTGCCATGCTGTTCGATTATGTTGCCGGGGGGGCGGTCGCAGTCGTGATGCTGTGCTACCTCGTCTATGCCCTTGCGCGTCCGGAGCGGTTCTAGAGCATCATGACCTTTTCGGGCTGGGGGCAGATTGCCCTCTACGTCCTGTTGATCGCCGGGATCACCCGACCGCTGGGTGGCTACATGACGGCGGTGTTCGAGGGCCGGCGCACGCTGCTGTCACCGGTGCTGCGGCCGATCGAGCGCGGTTTCTACCGACTTGCCGGCGTCGACCCCCAGGCCGAGCACCGTTGGCTGAGCTATGCCGTCGCCCTGCTGGCCTTCAATCTCGCCGGGGCACTACTGCTGTTCGCCCTGCAACGCCTGCAGGCAGAGCTGCCGCTCAACCCGCAGGGGTTTCCCGGCGCTGCTCCTGATCTCGCCTTCAATACCGCCATCAGCTTCGCGACCAACACCAACTGGCAGAGCTACGCCGGAGAAAGCAGCCTCGGCTACGCCGTGCCAATGGTCGGCCTGACGGTGCAGAACTTCCTGTCCGCCGCCACCGGCATCGCCGTCGCGCTGGCGTTGGTCCGCGGCTTCGCCCGCCGCAACACCGGCGCCATCGGCAACTTCTGGGTCGATGTGACGCGCTGCACCCTCTACCTGCTGCTGCCGCTGTGCCTGATCGCCGCGGTGTTCTTCATCTGGCAGGGGGTCCCGCAGAACCTCTCCGCTGCGGTCCACGCGAGCACCCTCGAAGGCGCAACGCAGACGATCGCCCAGGGACCGGTCGCCTCGCAACTGGCGATCAAGATGCTGGGGACCAACGGCGGCGGCTTCTTCAATGCCAATTCCGCCCATCCTTACGAGAACCCGACGGCGCTTGCCAACTTCGTGCAGATGCTGCTGGTCTTGGCCATCGGCGCCGCGCTGACCAACGTCTTCGGCCGGATGGTCGGCGACGAGCGGCAGGGATGGGCGTTGCTGGCGGCGATGGGCCTCCTGTTCGTCGCCGGCGTTGCCGTCTGCTATTGGGCCGAGGCGAATGCCGTTCCGGCGCTGACCGCGCTTGGCGTGGATCCGGCCGCCGGCAACATGGAAGGCAAAGAAGTCCGCTTCGGCATCGCGATCTCCGCGCTGTTCACCGCCATCACCACTGCGGCATCGTGCGGCGCCGTCAACGCCATGCTCGACAGCTTCACGCCGCTCGGCGGCATGGTAGCGATGATCAACATGCAGCTTGGCGAGGTCATCGTCGGCGGCGTCGGGCCGGGTCTCTACGGCATGCTGCTATTCGCCATCCTGACGGTGTTCATCGCCGGGCTGATGGTCGGACGGACCCCCGAATACGTCGGCAAGAAGATCGAGGCGAAGGAGGTGAAGATGACAATGCTCGCCGTCCTCTGCCTGCCGCTGACCATTCTCGGGTTCACGGCGTTGGCCGTCGTGCTGCCCGCGGGCCTCGCAGCCATCCAGGCCCCCGGACCGCACGGCTTCAGCGAAGTGCTGTACGCGTTCACCTCGGCCACGGCGAACAATGGCAGTGCCTTCGCCGGCCTTGGCGCCAACACCCCCTTCTATAACGTCGCGCTGGCGGTGGCGATGATGGTCGGCCGGTTCGCGGTGATCGTCCCGGTGTTGGCCATCGCCGGCTCGCTCGCGGCCAAGACGACCCTGCCGCCCTCCGCCGGAACCTTCCCCACCAGCGGTGGCCTGTTCATCGGGCTTCTGACCGGCATCATCCTCATCGTCGGCGGCCTCACCTTTTTCCCTGCGCTCGCGCTGGGGCCGGTAACCGAGCACCTCTCGATGCTTGCCGGCATTACCTATTGAGCGGAGGACGGGGATGGAAAGCACCGGCGGCCAGGGGGAAGCGGCAAGCGAGGCGCTTTCCTCCTTGCGCAAGCACGACCGCGCGCACCGCCCGGCGCTGCTCGACCGGCAGATTCTCCTTCCGGCGACCTTCGATGCGCTGCGCAAGCTCGACCCGCGGCTGCTCGCCCGCAACCCGGTTATGGCGGTGGTCGGTTTGGTCGCGTTGCTGTCCACGGCGCTCTTCGTCCGTGATGTCTGCGTCAGTGCGAGCGGCCTCGGCTTCTCCGCGCAGATCGTCTTGTGGCTGTGGATCACGCTGCTGTTCGCCAACTTCGCCGAGGCCGTCGCCGAGGGGCGCGGCAAGGCGCAGGCGGCGACGCTGCGCCGGACGCGTACCGAAACGACGGCAAAGCTGCTGGAGGCACCGGACAGCACCAGCCCGTGGCGGGCCGTCTCGGCGCTTGAACTGAAAGCCGGCGACGTCGTCCTTGTAGAGGCGGGCGATCTGATCCCCTCCGATGGCGAGGTGATCGAGGGCGTGGCTTCGGTCAACGAAGCGGCGATCACCGGCGAGTCCGCTCCGGTGATCCGCGAGAGCGGCGGCGACCGCTCGGCGGTGACCGGCGGCACCCAG
>JAEULG010000252.1 GCA_016793875.1 Rhodospirillales bacterium
AAAAAAAGCGCCGCCCGAAGGCGGCGCGAGTTCGGATAGGGAGGAGGTCAACGACGGGCTGGTGGTATCCATTTGGAGCACCGGTCCGCCATGGACGCTCGCGGGACACCCCTTTATAGGGCAAATGACCGCGCGCATCAAGAGAGATAAGCGCCAGCGAGAAAAACCAGAGCGCGCACCTCGCTTCTACGGATCACCACCGCAAGATTGCATGTGAATGGTGATGCCCCTAAAAGGTGTGCTGAAGCGTTCGCCTCCGGCCAAGCGGGGATTTCCGGACAGTACAGAACGCGGTGGACTGGCTCGTCGAGCGGTGGCACCGTCGCGACGCAGTTCTCCCGAGAGACCCACCCCTTATCTTAGGGAGGGGGCGAGTCGCGGCCCCGCGGGGCGGTTGCCTTGATCGAGGTCATCACCCCATTATTGTCAACAGCTTCAAACGTCGCCGATGACCTGTTCCGGGTCGGGTCATCGTCTTGCCGATGTGAGCGGGAAACGTGGAGTAAATGATATGGCACAACCGCTGATGCCAAAAGCGACCGCCGTCTGGCTGGTCGAAAATACCGCACTCACGTTCGAGCAGATCGGCGACTTCTGCGGCATGCATGCGCTGGAGGTGCAGGCGATCGCCGATGGCGAGGTGGCGGCGGGCATGCAGGGCCGGGATCCGGTGGCCGCTGGCGAGCTAACCATGGCGGAGGTGGAGCGTTGCCAGGGCAACCCGGACGTGCGCCTGCGGCCGGCCGACCGGCGGGTGACCCTGCCGGAGACACGGCAGAAGGGAGCGCGCTACACCCCGGTGGCCAAGCGCCAGGACCGTCCTGACGCGATCGCCTGGCTGCTGAAGAACTATACCGAACTGAGCGACGGCCAGGTCTGTAAGCTCATCGGCACGACCAAGCCGACCATCGACAAGGTGCGCGACCGCACCCACTGGCGCTCGGCCGACATCAAGCCACGCAACCCGGTGAGCCTCGGGCTGTGCAGCGAAAGCGATCTGCAGCGGGAGGTCGACCTTGCCCGGGCACGCGCCGGCACCGTCCACGGCGCCTGAGCGACGCGTGCCGTCTCAGAGGCGGTTCAGTTCCTCGTCGCGGCAGGAGTACCCCATTTCAGCCAATCCTTCCTCCAAGAAGTCCCCGAGAAGCGGGATGCTGAGCAGCGCGTCAGGGCGCCGCTCATCCGGGTTGTCCCGCGCATCGGCGAGCGCGCTTTCCCATTCCTCGACGTTGTAGTCGCCCTCGCCGATCCAGACGAGGGCGAGGATCTCGACGATCTCGTCCTCATTGAGGGATTCGATGAAGCCGCGGATTTCCTCGACGGTCGGGTCGTCCGGGTAGTCGAACAGGACCTCGCGGTCGGCATCGTCCGTGGGATTGTCTCCCGGTTCCGGAACCTCGGGCTCCATCTTGGCGTCGAACTCGCGCGCCTTGATGATCAGGAAGCAGACCTTCTCGAGCGCGATCGTCAGCATCATCCTGCTCCTCTTCTCCGATCGGGGCGCCACCATCGGCTCCTGCGCCCTGCGGCCTGCCGCAGGGCATACGCTGCGACGGTGGCGGGGGCATCCAGACACACGTCGGGCGCGGAGCCAACGGCACCGCGCCCTTCTGACGTGTTCCGGAAACCTCCGCTGACTAGGAGGCTGTCGGCTCCGCCGGCTCCTTGCGGGCGCTGGCATAGCCGATGTCTTCCAACGCACCCTTGATCTCGTCAAGGATGGCCGGATCGTCAATGGTCGCCGGCATCTTCCACGGCTGATTGTCGGCAATCTTCTGCATGGTGCCGCGCAGGATCTTGCCGGACCGGGTCTTCGGCAGGCGGTCGACCACCGTTGCCGTCTTGAACGCGGCGACCGGGCCGATCTGATCGCGGACCATCTGCACGACTTCCTTCACGATCTGGTCGTGGGACTTGCTCACGCCCGCCTTCAGTACCATGAAGCCCACCGGCAGCTGGCCCTTGAAGGAATCGGCCACGCCGACGACTGCGCACTCGGCCACGTCCTGGTGTTTGGCCAGCACTTCCTCCATGGCGCCGGTGGACAGCCGGTGGCCGGCGACGTTGATGACGTCGTCGGTGCGCGCCATGATGTAGACGTAGCTGTCCTCATCCATAAACCCGGCGTCCGCCGTCGTGTAATAGCCGGGGAACTCGGTCAGGTACGAGTTGACGAAGCGCTCGTCGTTGTTCCACAGCGTCGGCAGGGCACCTGGAGGCAGGGGCAGCTTGACGCAGATCGTGCCGCTCTGACCGCGGGCCACTTCCTTGCAGTTCTCGTCGAGCACCTGCACGTTCCAGCCGGGAACCGGTCGGGTCGGCGATCCGGCCTTGACCGGCAGAACCTCGAGGCCCATGCAGTTGGCGGCGATTGCCCAGCCAGTTTCGGTCTGCCACCAGTGGTCGATCACCGGCCGCTTCACCGCGTCCTCGGCCCAGTGCAGCGTGTCCGGATCGGTGCGCTCGCCAGCCAGGAACAGGATGCGGAACTTGCTGAGGTCGTAGTTGCCCATCAGCTGGGCATTGGGGTCGTCGCGCTTGATGGCTCGGAAAGCCGTCGGTGCGGTGAACAGCGACACCGCGCCGTACTGCGAGATTACCCGCCAGAACGCGCCGGCATCGGGAGTGCCGACCGGCTTGCCCTCGTAGACGATCGTCGTCGCGCCGTAGAGCAGAGGAGCATAGACGATATACGAGTGGCCGACCACCCAGCCGACGTCCGAGGCGGCCCACCATACCTCGCCCGGGTTGACGTCGTAGATGTTCTTCATCGTCCAGGTCAGCGCCACCATATGGCCGCCGTTGTCGCGAACGACGCCCTTCGGCTGGCCGGTCGTGCCGGACGTATAGAGGATGTAGAGCGGATCCGTGGCGGCAACCGGGACGCATTCCGCAGGCTCTGCCTTGGCGACGGCCTCGTCCCAGTCGACGTCGCTGCCCTTCAATTCCCAAGGCTTCTGCGCGCGCTGCTTGATGACGACGGCGCTGGGCTTGTGATCGGCGAGTTCGATGGCCGCCTCGATCAGCGGCTGGTAAGAGATGACTCGGCCCACCTCGATGCCGCAGGAAGCGGTGACGATCACTTTCGGCTGCGCATCGTTGATGCGGACGGCAAGCTCGTTGGAGGCAAAGCCGCCGAACACGACGGAGTGGACGGCGCCGATACGGGCGCAGGCGAGCATCGCCATCGGGGCTTCAGCGATCATCGGCATATAGACGATGACCCGGTCGCCCTTGCCCACGCCGAGGCCCTGCAACACGCTCGCGAACTTCGCGACCTCGTCGCGCAGCTCACGGTAGGTGTAGGTGCGGGCGGTCTTGGTAACGGGGCTGTCGTAGATCAGCGCTGCCTGATCGGCGCGGCCGCCCTCAACGTGCCGGTCGAGCGCATTGTAGCAGGTATTGACGATGCCGCCCGTGAACCAGCGATAGAATGGCTTGTTGGAATCGTCGAGAACCTTGTCCCACTTCTTGTACCAAGTGATGGCTTCTGCCGCGTCTCCCCAAAATCCGTCCGGATCGTTTACCGATCTGGAGAACGCTTCCTCGTATTGTCCGGTCATGATCCTCCCCTTCGTTTTGGCAGGATTGTCAATGGTTGGATAATGGCGGTCTCTTCGCCGCCACGGTCGCGGAGTGTGATCGAATTTGTCGAGCTTTGCAAAGCCTGCATGGCAGGGCGCTGTTTCCTGCTGGGCACTGGTTTTTTACCCATATGAGGAAAAACAACTCTCCAGCCAGCGCACGACGAGACACTCACAGTGTCTTCTATACCCGGTCTTGCTTTGACTGTCATCCTGGCGTCGCCACCAGCGCGCCTGGTACAGGAACAACGCCTTATCGGCCATGGCGATGAGGGATCGTTCTCTCGGGGATTCACGCCGACGTCACTCATTCCCCGCAGCGGCGATCGCCGCTGTGATCACCAGGGCATGCGCCGTGCCTGCTAGTGCGGTTGGCTGAGCGCGGCGATTTCGTCTTTTATCTGCAGCTTCTGCTTCTTGATCTTGGAGATCTCTGCTTCGTCGGGACGAGGCCGGCTATTCTCCAACTCCAGCGCCTCCTCGAGGGCGTGGTGCTTGGCCTTCAGTGCTTCGATCCGATCCTGCAGGCTCATGGGCTAACCCTCCCGTCATTAATCGGTAACGCCTAGAGAATAGGCGTCGCCGCCGCCGTCCCGCAAGATCTCAGAAATGCGGGGGTATAGGCGGCGAGCGTCGTTCCGGTCCGGCGATCGGCGCCGGTGCGGACGGCTTGCGCTGCGCGTTCCGGGCTGCCACTTTTCGCGAACACTCAGACGCTTCGAGCGCGGGAGTTCGCGATGGACACGGTATGCCTTTTTCCTCTCGCCGGTCGGGGCGTGCTGCGCGTTGCCGGCGACGACGCGCGGCAGTTCCTGCAGGGGTTGATCTCCAACGATGTTGCCCGAGTGAGCCCGGCGCGGGCGATGTGGGCAGCTTTCCTGACCGCCCAGGGACGCTACCTGCACGACTTCTTCGTGGTCGAGATGGACGGGGCGCTGCTGCTGGAGGGCGAGGCGGCACGGCTGGCCGACCTCAGGCGCCGATTGTCGATGTATCGGCTGCGCTCGCGCGTCACCATCGAGCCGGTTGACCCGCCGCTGTCCGTCTGGGCGCTCACCGGTGACGGCGCGGCAGCGGCGGTTGGGCTGGCAGCCGGCGACGCCGGATCGGCGGTAGCCATGGCGGGTGGCGTCATCTTCGTCGATCCGCGGTTGCCGGCCGCCGGGCTGCGGGCGCTGCTGCCCGCTGCGAGCGGCGAGGCCGCTCTCGTCGGGTGCGGCTTCCAGCCCGGTGCTGCCGGCAGCTTTGAGGCGCGCCGCATCGCGCTCGGCCTGCCGGACGGCAGCCGCGACCTGCTGATCGACAAGACGCTGCTGCTGGAAGGCGGCTTCCTCGAGCTGGACGGGATCGACTGGGACAAGGGATGCTATCTGGGGCAGGAATTGACGGCACGCACCCGCTGGCGCGGGCTCGTCAAGCGCCGGTTGCTGCCGATGAGAGTGCAGGGGCCGCTGCCGCCCGCGGGAACGCCGATCCTCCTGGATGGACGGGAGATCGGCGAGGTGCGTTCCGGCGCAGACGGCTGGACGATGGTGATGCTGCGACTCGATGCGCTGGCGAAGATCCAGGCCGCCGGAGGCGTGGCAGTGGAAGGCGCCCACTTGGTGCCGCAGGTACCATCCTGGGCGGCGCTGCCCCAGGATCTTGCCGATGCCGGATCGTGACGCTTGGCGTCTGCGAGGAACGGGGAGCTGACGCAGGCAGGCTGAACGCTGCGAAAAGCGTCGCTTCCGGTCCGGTTAGGGAGGCGCTTTGCTATCGGTCGGATGCCGCTCCCTTGCCTTGCTCCTTGCGTAGGGTCAGGGAGGCGAGCAGCTGCCGTGTTGGGCAGTCACCTGTCCGGAGGGCAGGCAAAATCAGAATAAAGCAAAGAGATCGAAATGGGCGCAGTGGGGCGGGAAGCAACGGGCGCCCGAAGGCACCCGCGCTTTCCGCCACAAAGGGCTAGAACCGGTAGCCGGCGCCGATGCCGCCGTTCGGGATGCCGTCATCCCAGTTATTGCGGAACTGGAAGTCGTAAGCAGCCTTGGCGTAGCCGAACCACTGCCGCGAGAAGTCGAACTTCAGGCCCAGCTCCGGGCCGGCCAGGAAGCCGTCCTGAACGCCCTTGCCGTAGGCGCCGCCGCCATAGATGCCGACGTACGGCTTCACCACACCGGTGGGTGCTTCGTAGCCGATGCCGAGGGTCGAGCGGCCACCCCAGCCGTCGTCATGGCTGGTGTTGAGCGTGTTGAAACCCTGCTGCGAAACGGTGATCGGCAGCCACGGGGTGGCATAGTAGGAAATGCCGAGGTCAGCACCGACCAGGTTTGCGGTCTTGTCGCTGCCGCCGCTATCCACTTCCTTCAGGTTGTAGCCGTACCACGGGCCGAGGGTCACCGCCCACTTCAGCGGCGGCGGTGGCGGCGGCGGCGGAGCGGCGACGACCGGAGCGGGTGCCGGCGCCGGCTTCGGCGGCAGCGGGACCGGGAACTCGATCGACACGCGCCGGTTCTGCGGCTCGCGGACGTTGTCCTTGGTCGGCACCAGCAGGTCTTCCTGGCCGCGGCCGATGGTGGTGATGACGCCGGCGGGCACG
>JAEULG010000180.1 GCA_016793875.1 Rhodospirillales bacterium
GAACGCGCTCAGGACGCGCGGTAGAGCGAGCGCCCAATCAGCGTCTCGTTGGCACGGGCGTTGGTTCAGACTGCGGTCTGCCGGGTCACCGGGGAGTGGGGGCCGCGCTACTTGCGGGCGATGCGAACGGCGGTGGCTCGCTTGACCTCGGCGATGGCCTCGCGGAGTTCCTGCAGGTACTGCGCCCGCCGGGCGGCGAAGGCGGCGTCTTCGTCGAGTGAACGCCCCGGCAGCGAGCCGGCGCGGACGACGCGGCCCACCGCGGAAGGTGGCGGCGGCGGAGCATCGAGATCAATGGTGCCCGGTTGCGAGCCCATCCGCCGGTCGGCCAGCGAGAGCATCAGCGCCGGCGAGCGGACGCGCTGCCCGGAGGTGAGCCCCTGGCCGGCGCCGGCGGTCAGCGGGCCCAGCCCGAAGGTACTGCTGCCGACCAGCTCGAGCCGCTGCTGCTCGTTCCAGAAGGTGACCACGCGTTCCTGATAGGGCCCCTTCAGCTCCGGCGTCGCCGAGTGGTAGCGGCCGGCGGCCTCCTGCCACGAGCCGAACTCCTCGTAGAGCGACTTCAGGAACTTGCTAGCGTAGGCGACGTTGGCCGCAGGATCGAAAGCATTGTCGAGGCTGTAGAAAGCGTCGGCGTGATGGTAGAGATTGACCTGCATGCAGCCGACATCGATGTTGCGAATGCCGCGCGCCTGCAGCATCCGCACCTCTTCAATGGCGGCAGCCTTGCTCGGCAGGTAGCGCCCTTCGCCTTCCGCCATCACCGTCCACGGCCACGGCATGCGCTTGCCGAAGGTCGGGTGCTTGCGCGCGGATTCGGCCAGGGCGATTGCCGACAACAAATGCCGAGGAATGGCCTGCGACTTCTCCTGCGCGGCAATCGCCTCCGGACAGAGGCGCCAGGGATCCGTGGGCAGCGCCGGCGCCGCCCTCGCAACTCCGGGCAAAGCGGCCACAAGCAAACCCGCAACGGCGACTACACGCATAAGTAGCATGACCCTAGTCTAACTTCCCGGCGTTGACCGCACAAGCTTTTAGCACGCGGTGCGTTAAGATTATGCGCACAAGCCCCGGGGTACGGGCGTCTCTGCGTTGGGCGACGAGGAAAATTACCTCGCTTGGGCCCGGCGAATCCGCAGATCGCCGGCGTCCCGCTCCACCGTCCCGATATACTCGGCCAGCGAGCCGCCGAGGACCCGGTAACCGTCCTCGTTCATGTGCAGCGGATCCTCGGTGTAGTAGTTGAGGAGCGGGCCGAGACCACGGCCCACCATCCGCCGGGTAATGTCGACGAAGCGGACGTCGTTGCCTTCTGCCAGTTCGCGCTCGATGAGGCGATTGGTGTAGGCGATGCCGTGCATCAGGGCGAAGCGGGCCGGGCTGACCTTGATCGACACGAACGCCATCGGTGCCGCTCCTAGCGCCTCACGCTTGCGCTGGATGATGATGCGCAGCCGTTCCACCACCTGCTCCGGCGTCGCACCGTCACCGAGGTCGTTATCGCCGGCATAGACGATGAGAACGCTCGGCGAATACGCGACCACCAGCCGGTCGAAATAGTCGATGCAGTCGGCGAGCGTCGAGCCGCCGAAACCGTGGTTGACGACGTTGTGCTCGGGGAAATGGCCGGCAAGGCCATGCCACAGCGTGAATGACGAACTGCCGTAGAAGAGAATCAGGTTGCGCCCGCCTTGCAGCGATCGCGTGCGCCGCTCCAGATCGGCGACTTCGCCGTCAAACCAGCCGGGCATTGCGCCCTCGACAGGGCCGGCAGCCGCCGGAACTTGAGCAGCGGCGACCGCAGCTGCGTGCACGGGCAGATCGCCGAATGAGCAAGAACTCCGCATGCGTGGCGGGAACTTCCGGGGTGATCCTCATATCGCTCTTCCGGCGCTCTTCAACGCAATGCAGGAACGGCGGGTCATAGCGTAACTCCCAGCAGATTTCCACCACTTCTTCCTCTTTTATTCCGTCTGCTACAGTGATACCTACGCTCTGCTGCACAGCAGCAGAGTAATAGTTTGTAATGTCTTTGTAATACATCAGTAACAGAGGTTTTACAAAGATGAAACGTGAGCACTATCGCTGGCACAGCGCATTGCTGGGCCGCGACATGGAACTCCTCGTCTTCGGCCACGCCGGAGCCCGGGTCATCGCTTTTCCGCCACGATGCGGACGGTTCTACGATTATGAGAATGAAGGCTTGGTCGGCACCCTTGGCCATCATATCAAACAGGGCTGGGTACAACTGATCTGCGTCGACTCAATCGACGACGAAGCCTTTTACAACAACTGGTGCCACCCCCGCGACCGCGTGCTGCGCCACATCCAATACGAACGCTACATCCTCGACGAGGTGCTGCCGCTGAGCCGCAGCCTCAACGGCAACCCATTCCTGACATCCTTGGGATGCAGTTTCGGCGCCTACCACGCGATGAATATCGCCCTGCGGCACCCGCATGCCTTCGGCCGCGTCGTGGCGCTGAGCGGCCGCTACGACCTGACGCGGTCGTGCGACGGCTTCCGCAATCTGCTGGACGGGCACTATGATCAGGATGTCTACTTCAACATGCCAAACCATTACATGATCAACATTGGCGATAAGGGCATGCTGGACGCCATCCGCCGCCTGGACATCAAAATGGTTATTGGCGAATACGACCCTTTCTTCGAGGATAACCGAAGATTGAGCGAAATCCTGTGGCAGAAGGGGATCTGGCATCAGTTCAGGGTGTGGAGCGGCCGCGCCCACAGCTTCCGCCGGTGGCGAGAGATGCTTTGCTGGTTCGTGTAACAGGATCCGAAGCTGGACACGCGCATCCGAGACAAGCTACGTTCCCTCGCCCGATGCGAAAATCGGGTGTCCTGCTCCCCGTTCTGGTTCGCCCGATGTCGGCTCGCAACAATATTCCCTCTGCCACGCCCGTCGGCCGAGGCTTGCAGGACGAGCTTTGCCGGCACCATCGAGCGGCTGCCCCATCGCGATGAGCGACGATCGGCAAGCGAGCGGAGCGGCGCCGGAGCTGCCGCGCGCGCAGGTGGTGAAGAAGCGCCGCTTTCCGATCATCTGGCTGATACCAATCGTCGCCGCGATCGCCGGCGCGTGGCTGGTCTACACCACCTTCGCTTCGCGCGGCCCGCTGATCAGCATCACCATGCAGACGGCTTCCGGGATCGAGCCCGGCAAGACGGCGATCCGCTACCGCGACGTGCAGTTGGGCGTCGTCGACGAAGTGAGCCTCAGCCCCGACCTGCAGAAGGTCATCGTCCACGCCCGGATGACCAAGGCGGCGGAGAACGAGCTGCGCGAAGGCACCCAGTTCTGGGTGGAAAGCGCGCGGATCACCGCCGGCGGCGTCTCCGGCCTCGGCACGCTGCTGTCGGGCGCCTACATCGGCATGCGGCCCGGTCCCGGCAAGCCGCAGCACGAATTCAGCGCGCTGGAATCGCCGCCAGTCTACCAGGTCAACATTCCTGGCAAGCGCTTCGTTCTACGGGCGGACAAGCTCGGCTCGGTGTCGGCGGGCGCGCCCGTCTTCTTCCGCGGTATCCAGGTTGGCAGCGTCCTCGGCTATGAGCTGGACAAGAACGGCCGGGATATCGATATCTTCGCCTTCGTGGCCGCGCCCTACGATGCCTTCGTCCGCAGCGGCACGCACTTCTGGAACGCCAGCGGCATCGATGCGTCGGTCGGCGCCGGCGGGGTCAACATCCGCACCGAATCGCTGCAGTCGATCCTGATTGGCGGCATCGCCTTCGATACGCCCGTTGAGGCCAGCCCGGCGGTGGGCGCCGAAGAGGGTGCCGTGTTTCCGCTGTTCGCCTCCTTCGAGAGCATCTCCGAAGCCCAGTACACCATCAGGGTTCCGTTCCGCGCCTATTTCGAAGGCTCCGTCGCCGGCCTGGAAAAGGGCTCGCAGGTCGTGTCGATGGGCATCCGCCTGGGCGAGGTGACTGACGTGCACCTCGAAGTCGATTCGGCGGCGATGAAGGTGCGGATACCGGTCACGTTCGTGCTGGAGCCGCAGCGCTGGCAGGTGAAGGGAGAGCGGATCGCCGACGCCGAGGCGATGCAGCAGCATATCGCCGCCTGGGTGCAGCGCGGTCTGCGGGCGCAGCTCCAGACAGCCAACCTGCTCACCGGCCAGAAGGAGATCGCGCTGGCGCTGATGCCGACGGCGCCCGCCACCACCCTGACGACGGAAGACGGTCTGATGGTCATGCCCTCGGTGCCGTCGGAAACCGAGCAGCTCACCGAGAAGGCCCAGGCCTTCCTCGACAAACTGGAGAAGGCGCCGGTTGCCCAGCTTGTCGCCGATCTGCGCAATGCGGTGCAGGACGCGGGCCGGCTGCTCGCCAATCCGTCGCTGCACAAGGGGATCGACGGCGTCGCCCCGCTGCTGGAGAGCCTCAACCGCACCACCGAGGCGGCAAAAGCTACGCTCGACGGGGCGACCGCCACCATGCAGGCGGCCAACAATGCCATCGGCGCCGATTCGGCCCTGCGCTACGACCTCGCCCGCATGCTGAAGGAATTGACCAGCACGGCTCGCTCGCTGCGTAGCCTGACGGACTTCCTGGAGGCGAACCCGAACGCGCTGATCCTCGGCAGGCCGAGCCCGGAGGGGCAATGACTGAGCGCTTTCCAGCTTTCCGCGGGCTGATCCCTCTGCTGCTCGCACTGGTTCTGTCGGCATGCGCCGGCGCCTCTTCCCCGCGCTACTACACCCTCGCGCCGGTTGCGTCCGGCGCGCCGGCAGCCGAGGCGATGATGCCGGCGCGGATCGTCGTCGGCCCGGTCAATCTGCCCGACTACCTCGACCGGCGGCCGATCGTCACCCGCGACAACGCCTACGCCATCCGCCTCGCCACCAGCGACTACTGGGCAGCGCCGCTCCAGGATCAGGTGCCGCGAGTCTTGGTCGCCGACCTCGCCACGCGCCTGCCTGCCGATCATATCGAGGCCTTCCCGCAGCTTTCCGGATCGGCCGGCGACTACCGGGTCGCCGTCGACATCGACCGACTCGACGTCGATGCGAGCGGCCTTGCGACACTGACAGTGCACTGGTGGATATACGGAAAGACAGCCCCGCAGGCGCTACAGGCTGGCGAGACCACGCTGCACCAGCAGGCGGAAGCCACCGACTACGAGGCTGGCGCCGCGGCGCTTAGCGCCACCCTCGGCGCCCTCGCTGATTCCCTTGCCCAGTCGCTGACGCAACTGCGTTTGCAGGCGCCGCTGCCGCTCGCCGGGAGCTGATAACAGCCATGACCGGCGGGCGCTGAGCCTTCCCATGTGCAGGTCGGCAGGCGGTCGGTTGCTGTCGCTCCTGCTCTTCCTGGTTCTGGTGTGTTTCGCCGCCGGTTCCGCAACCGCTGTCGATCCTCTCGTCGGAGAGACTCCAGCTTCCTCTTCGGCAACGTCGTTGACGCCGGAACGGGCGCGCGCAGCCATCGCCGGCCTGTCCGACGCGGAAGTCCGCGCATTGCTGCTCCGCCGCGTCGACGAAGAGGCTGCGCGCGCCGCGGCGGCAGCCGCA
>JAEULG010000257.1 GCA_016793875.1 Rhodospirillales bacterium
GAAACCGCTTGGCGGCCTTCATGGCTTGGTTTCCCCGGCGCGGCTGGCGTAGAAGCACGCCCCATGGGCATCGATCAACCGGAGATCCGCCACCTCGTCCCGCATCAGGGCGAGATGTGCCTGATCACCTCGGTGGAATCCTGGGACGAACGGTCGATCGTCTGCACCGCGTCGTCCCATCGCAGCCCCGCCAATCCGCTGCGGCGCCGCGGCGAACTCGCCGGCCTCCATGCGTTCGAGTACGGCGCGCAGGCGGCGGCGGTGCATGGCGGCCTGCGGGCGGAATCTCGAGGTGGGCGGCCGGCGCTCGCCTACCTCGGCGCGATCAGGGACGGCGTCCTGCAGGTCGAACGACTCGACCGCATCGCCGAGGACTTGCGGGTGTCGGCCGAACTCGTCATGGGCGATACCGGCAGCGCCGTCTATGAATGCCGGATAGATGCCGGCCCGGCGCTGCTGGCGCAGGGCCGGCTGTTGCTCGTCTTCACCCCGGTGACGCCGGCATGACCGCCCGCCGGGCGTGGCTTGTGCTCGGGTTGATCCTGGCGCTGCCGCCGCCGGCATCCGCCGCCGATCCCGGGTGGACGATAAACGATCTGATGGACCGGCTGGCGGCGGTGAAGCAGGTCGAAGCGCGCTTCGTCGAGCGCAAGACGCTGTCGGTCCTGCTAAGCCCGCTGATCTCTTCCGGCATCCTGCGCTACCGCGCCCCCAGCTACCTGCTGAAGCAGGTGGTCGAGCCGCTCCCCGAGACCTACGAGGTGAGCGGCGGTCGCCTGTTCGTCGAGTCCCCGGGCCGCCCGCGCGAGGAGGTCGACCTCGACCGCTACCGCCCGTTGCGCGTGTTGGCCGATTCCCTGCGCGCCACCCTCGCCGGCGACATCGCGACACTTGACAGCTACTGCCGGATCGAGCTTTCCGGACAGGCGGAGGGGTGGACGCTGCGCCTTGAGCCGCGCGACGACGAAGTGCGCCGCTATGTCAGTGCGGTGGTGATCGGCGGCAGCGAGGCCGAACTCCTCGTCGTTGATACCCGAGACGCCGATGGCGACCAATCGGTGATGACCATCACGCCGGAAACGGAATAGCGGGTGCGGCGGCCCGGCATCGTGATCCTGATCTGGCTCGGATGCGTGCTAGCGAGCATGGGGGTGGTGGTGTTCCGCACCACGCTGACGTCCGACGCCTCGCAGTTCCTGCCGAACCACAGCGCGGGCGCCGAGCTGCTGAGCGACCTTTACGCCAGTGCCGCCGGCCGGATCGTGCTCATCGGCCTGGAAGGCGGCACTCCGGACGCACGGGCCCAGGCCAGCCGGCGCCTGGCAGACAGCCTGCGCGCCAACGGCCTGTTCGTGCGGGTCGCCAACGGTGCCGAGCAACCAGGACCGGATGAACAGCAGGCGCTGTTCGCCCGCCGCTACCTGTTCAGCGATCGACTGGACCCCCGTACGTTTACCGCTGAGGGGCTGCGCGCCGCCCTGCAAGAGCGGCTGCGGGAGTTGCAGTCGCCGGCATCGGCGCTGGGCAAGAAGATGCTCTCGCAGGATCCGACCGGCGAGCTGCTGCCGCTGCTGCGCCGCTGGCTCGGCGGCTACCGGCAGCCGCGGATGCGGCTGGGCGTGTGGTTTTCGCCCGACGGCGAACGGGCGCTGCTGCTGGCCGAAACCCGCGCCAGCGGGCTCGATACCGAGGGGCAGGCGGCGGCCGCCCAGGCAATTGACGCGGCCTTCGCCGAATCCGCCCCGGAAGGCGGCCTCACCCTGCTGTCGACCGGCCCCGGCGTCATCGCCAGCCTGACCGCCCGCACCATCCGGCACGAGGCGGAATGGCTCAGCGCCGGCGCGAGCGTCCTCGTGCTGCTGCTGCTGACCGCCGCCTACCGCTCGCCGCGGATCGTGCTGCTGAACCTGCTCGCCCCACTGAGCGCGATCCCGGTCGCCATCGCCGCCGTGCAGCTCTCGTTCGGCAGCATCCACGCCATTACGCTGGGCTTCGGCTGCACCTTGCTGGGCCTTTCGGTGGACTACCCGATCCACCTGCTCAGCCGGATGAACCGGACCGAGGCGGCGATGGTGACGTTGCGGCGTATCTGGCCGATGCTGCTGCTGTGCGCGGCGACGACCATGATCGGCTACCTGCCGATGGTCAGCCGCAGCTTCCCCAGCCTGACGCAGCTCGCGCTGTTCTCGGTGGTGGGACTGGCGACGACGCTGGCGTTCACCCGGTGTATCCTGCCGCACCTGCTTCCGGCGACCTGGCGGCCGCCGGAAGCCTCCTCGCTGTGGCGGGCGGCCTTCCTCGACGACCCCAGCCTTATCGGCCGGGCAGCCGTCTGCCTCTGCGTGCTCGTTCCGGCAGTTGTCTCGCTGGTAGTGGTGGCGCCTGCGCGCTGGCAAAACGATATCGCGGCACTGAGCCCGGTGCCGCCGGCCATTCTCGCCCGCGATGCCGCCCTGCGGTCCGATCTGCAGGCGCCCGAGCCGGGGCAGATGATCGTGATCCGGGCGCCGGATACCGAAACCGCGCTGGCGAGCAGCGAGCGCGTCGCCGCCCGGTTGGCGCAAGCCGTGCAGGCGGGAAGCCTGGCCGGCTTCGATGCTCCCTCCCTCGCCCTGCCGAGCGTGGCAATGCAGCGATCGCGCCAAGCCTTGCTGCCTGAGCAGAGCGTGCTGGAGGCGGCCCTTGCCGAGGCGCAGCAGGGCCTGCCGTTCCGGCCGGGTCTGTTCACGCCGTTCGTCGAGGCGATCGCGAGGAGCCGGTCGGCAGATCCAGTGACCTACGACGACATCATACAGACGAGCCTCGGCCCGCGCCTCGGCACCCTGCTGTTCCCGCGCGACGACGGCTGGACGGCGATCCTGCCGCTGGCCGCGGTTCATGATCCGGCCGGAATCGCCTCCCTGGTCGCCGGCCTGGGGGACCCGGGGGTGCGCTTCGTCGACCTGCGCGGCGAGACGAACCGGCTGATCGGCGAGTTCCGCAACGAGGTGATGGCGGGGCTCGCTGTCGGGGCCTGCCTGCTGTTCGCGGTGCTCTGCGCGAGCCTGCGATCGTGGCGGCGCACGCTGGTCGTCCTCGTCCCGGTTGCGGTCGCCCTCGTCGCCGATCTCGCCATCGTCTCGCTGCTGGGCCAGCGCCTCTCGCTGTTCCACATCATCGCCGTGCTGCTGGTGGCAGGCACGACCGTCGACTACGCCCTGTTCTTCAATCGCTGCGACCTCGATACCGCCGACCGGCAACGCAACCTGCGGGCCCTGCTGCTGTGCTGGTCCGCCAGCCTGTCCGGCTTCGGCCTGCTGGCGCTGTCCTCGGTTCCGGTTCTCCAGGCGATCGGCACGACGCTGGTTGCCGGCCTGACGGTCGGCCTGCTGGTGGCGGCGGTCGTCCCGCAGCCGGGGTTGCGGCGATGGCGCCGAGGTCTTACAAGCCATCGCATCCAATGACGCGCACATCGTCTCCCGCACTCTCGCCTCGATCTTTCCCGGCTGGAGAACCGCCGCCGTGCCGGCCGCTGCGGGTGGCAGCGTTCACTACCGTCAACGCACTCGGTTCGGGCATCGATGCTTCGCTTGAGGCGCTGCGGCGGGGAATCAGCGGGTTGCGCCCGTGCGACTACGCGGACGCCGACCTTCCGACCTGGATCGGCCGCGTCGCCGGGCTTGAGGACTCAGCGGTGACGGGCGCGCTTTCCGCCTACGACTGCCGCAATAACCGGTTAGCCCACATGGGATTCGCCAGCGACGGCTTCAGCGAGGCGGTGGCAGCAGCGCGAGCCCGCTATGGCACAGGCCGGATCGGCGTCTTCATCGGTACCAGCACGTCCGGCATCGCGCATACCGAGAACGCCTACCGGCGACGCGGCGCCGATGGCCGGCTTCCCGCCGACTTCGACTACCGCTACACCCACGACGTCTTTTCCGTCGCCGATTTCACCCGCCGATCACTCGGCCTGAGCGGCGTCACCCTTGCCATCTCGACGGCTTGCTCGTCCAGCGCCAAGGTCTTCGCCACCGCCGAGCGCTACATCCGCGCCGGACTATGCGATGCCGCCGTCGTTGGCGGCGTCGACAGTCTGTGCCTCACCACCCTCTACGGCTTCCGCGCCCTGGAGCTGACGTCGGCGGCGCCCTGTCGTCCGTGGGATGCCGGACGCGACGGGCTGAGCCTGGGAGAAGCCGCCGGCTTCGCCCTGCTGCGGCCAGCTGCCCTTGGCGAGGCCGGCCTCGCCCTTCTCGGCACCGGCGAGAGCAGCGACGCGTACCACATGACCGCCGCCCATCCCGAGGGCGCCGGTGCCGCCCTGGCGATGCGCCGGGCGCTCGACCGCGCCGGGCTGCGGCCGGATCAGATCGGCTACATCAACCTGCACGGCACTGCGACCCCATCCAACGACCGCGCGGAAGACAAGGCGGTGGTGCAGGTCTTCGGCGACGGCGTGCCGTGCAGCTCGACCAAGGGATGGACCGGCCATACCCTCGGAGCGGCCGGCATCGTCGAGGCGGTGTTCTGTCTCCTCGCCCTCGCGCATGGCTTCATCCCCGGAACACTGAATACCAGGACGCCCGATCCCGAGCTCACCGCCGCCCTGCAGCTCGACACTTGCGAGCGCCACCTGCGGGCCGTCGTCAGCAATTCCTTCGGCTTCGGCGGCACCAATTGCAGCCTGGTGTTCGGGCGGCTCGGATGATCCGCTGCGATATCCGGTCGATCGGCCTGATCTGTCCTGGCCTCCCGAGCTGGCGAGACGCCGTCCCGGTTCTCACCGGGCGCGCCGCCTACCTGCCGGGCGCGCTGGAAATCCCGGATCCGAAGCTGCTGTCGCCGAGCGAGCGGCGCCGCTCGACCGCCTTCACCAAGCTGGCGATGGCGGCAGGGGAAGCGGCGCTCGCCGACGCCGGAACGGACGGCCACAGTCTCACCTCGGTATTCGCGTCGGGCAGCGGCGATATGGATGTGATCGACAAGATCTGCACCAGCCTGATGGAGCCTGATCGCCCGATCTCGCCGACGCACTTCCACAACTCGGTGCACAACGCCACCGCCGGCCACTGGGCGATCGCCGCCCGCTGCAGGGAGCCCTCGATCAGTCTTTCCGCCCATGACAGCACGTTTGCCGCCGGTTTGCTGGAGGCGGGGGCGACGGTGAGCGTCGATCACGTCAGTGTCCTGCTCATCGCCTGCGACGTGCCACCGCCGTTTCCGCTCGCCGAGAAGCAGCCGATGCTGGCGGCATTCGCGGTCGCTCTGCTGCTCTCTCCCCCGGGAACGTGGGCGGGACGGCTGGCCCGCCTGCGCATCGCAGCCGAAGGTAGCGCTGCCGGCGAAGATCGTCTGTCCGATCCCGGCCTCGAGGCCCTGCGGACGGGCAATCCGTCTGCGCGCTCGCTGCCGCTACTGGCCGCGATCGCCGGCAGCAGCGCCGGCGAGGTCAGCATCGGTTCAGACCCGGGAGCCCGCCTGCGGGTGGCCGTCGAACCGTGAAGCGGGCCCTGGTCACCGGCGGCAGCGGCGATATCGGCTCGGCGATCTGCCGGGCCCTCGCCGCCGACGGCCTGCATGTCATCGTGCACGGCCACTCGCGGGGCGAGCGGGCGGCGGCGACAGCCGCCGCCATTCGTGATGCCGGCGGCTCGGCAGAGCATGCCGTCTTCGACGTCACCGATGCGGAAGCGACGCGGTTCTCGCTCGAGGCGCTGCTGGCCGGCGGGCCGATCCAGGTCCTGGTCAACAACGCCGGCATCTACGACGACGGCCTGATGGCCGGAATGGATTTCGCCCGCTGGCGGCGGGTGATCGATGTCTCGCTCAACGGCTTCTTCGCCGTCACCCAGCCGCTGCTCCTGCCGATGCTGCGCACCCGCTGGGGCCGGATCATCACCATCACCTCGGTCGCCGGCATCATCGGCAACAAGGGGCAGACCAACTATGCCGCCGCCAAGGCCGGGCTGCACGGCGCCACCAAATCGCTGGCGCTGGAACTCGCCACCCGCGGCGTTACCGTCAACGCCGTCGCTCCCGGGATCATCGAGGGCACGATCACCGACCACGAGTTCACCCCCGAGGTAATCAAGCGGCTGGTGCCGATGCAGCGCGCCGGCCTGCGCGACGAGGTAACGGCACTCGTCGGCTTCCTCGCCTCGCCCGCCGCCGGCTACATCTCGGGGCAGATCCTGAGCGTCAACGGCGGCATGGCCTGAAGCGCCGTGACCATCGCTGTCGTCATCCCGGCATACAACGAGGCGAGCACCATTGCCGATGTCGTCCGCGAGGCGCACCGCTGGGTCGACCGCATCGTCGTCGTCGACGACGGCTCGACCGACGGAACGGCAGCGCAACTGGGCGGGCTGCCGGTCCGGGTGCTACGCCATGCGCAGAACACCGGCAAGGGCGCCAGCCTGTGGGACGGCATGCGTCAGGCGCGGGCCCACGGTGCCTCGGCAGTGATCACCCTCGACGCCGATGGCCAGCATCGGCCGGAGGACATTCCCCGTCTCCTCGCCGCTGCCGCCGATCATCCCGACGGCATGATCATCGCTGCCCGCCTGCGCCACCGGGAGCGGGTTCCGGGAGCGCGCCGCTTCGCCAACGCCATGGCCGACTTCTGGATATCGTGGGCGGCCGGGTGCGCCATCGCCGATACCCAGTCCGGCTTTCGCCTCTATCCCGCTGCGCTCATCGACGGACTGGCGGGCGTTGCCCGACGCTCTTCCGGCTTCGTCTTCGAAAGCGAGGCGCTGATCGAGGCTGCGGCGCGGCTGGGCTTCCGGCCGGTCGCGGTGCCGGTGGATGCGCTCTATCCGGCGGACACCCGTCCCAGCCATTACCGGCCGTGGGCCGATACCGCCCGCATCGTCCGGATGGTGGCGGGCAAGCTGCTCACCCGGGGAATGTATCCGCAGGGCCTGTTCCGCTCGCTGCGCCATGCTCCGCAGATCGCGGCGATCGGCGATCCCGCACCGCCATCCGACCGCGACTGATCGTCCGTCCGCCGCTGGTGCACACGAAGCTTATCTCGGCGCGATCCTGACCCGGATCGCGGCCGTTCCGGGTCAGGCGCACGGCGAACGGCTCGTCGGGCCGCAGCAATCCAAGGAACTTGACCGCCGGGAAGCCGGCCAGCTCGATGTCGCCGAATGCCGCCACGGCAGCGAGGAAGACCTCCTCCAGCAGGACGACGCCCGGCACGATCGGGTTGCCGGGAAAGTGCCCGGCCAATGCCGGATGCGCGGCGGGGCAAACGCGCAGTACTTCATCGGACATCGGCATCCGCCGGTCCGGCACCCTGCAGTTCGCCGATGAGCCGGGCGACCGCTGCGCGTGGCAGCTTGCCGGCGAGATCGCGGGGCAACGCCTGCACCATCAGCAGCGGGCGCGGCAGAAACACCGGATCGATGCGCCGGCCGAGCCCGGCGAGGATATCCTCCCGACGCAACCGCGGCGCAACGACAACGGCGAGCAGCCGCTGCTGGCGTTCGCCGCTGGCCTCGGGCCGGACGAACACGGCGTCTTCCACCCCGTCGATCTCCAGCAGCACCTGCGTCAGGTAGCCGAGCGAGGTCCGCTTGCCGGCGATGTTCACAATATCAGCCTGCCGTCCGGCCAGCGCGAAGCGGTTCGCCCCGCGCGGCTCAAGGACATCGGCAGGCCGGACCGGCTGCGGCAAGTGAGCGGCCCTGATCCAGCCGTCCTCGACGGTGATGCCGTCGTAAGGCGTCCACAGGTCATCGGTGAGCGTCCGCCTGCTGGCGACCGATCCCGCCTCGGTGAGGCCATAGATTTCCAGCACCATCGTCTCGAACGTCTGCTCGCAGGCAGCGGCGAGCGGACGCGGCAGCGGTGCCGTCGCCGAAATGATGCGGTCCAGCGCCGGCCAGCGCAGCGCCGCCCTGACACAGACGCGCAGATGCGCCGGCGTCGTCACCAGCACCCGCGGCGCCGGGACGGCAGCGAGCGTGGCGCAGATATCGTCGGGAAAGAACGGCTGGCGGGCGTGGACCGGCAGGCCGGTCGCCAGCGGCAGCAGGATGGTCGTCTCCAGCCCGTACATGTGCTGGGGCGGGACGGTGGCGACGACTGTCGGCCGGCCCGCCGCACCGAACTGGAACCGTCGTTCCGCGAGCCGTGCCCCTGCTACCAGCTCTCCCCAGCGTTTGCGATGCGGCTGCGAGGTCCCGGTGCTGCCCGAGGTGAACGCGATCGCCATGACGTGGCCGGCCGGTATGGCGGGTGACGGCACCGCAGCTGCAGGGCGCGCGTCCGCGATCCATGCGCCGACTTCGGCATCGCCGAGGCTGACGCTGCCGGGGTAGTGAGCGCGGGCCTCGGCGAGCGCCCCTTCCACCCGGCTGGTCGGCAGCAGATTGGTCTGCCCGCGTAGCCCGACCGCCGCGAACGCCACCATGAAGTGGTAGCGGTCGACGCAAAGGTTGGCGACAAAGGGCTGCACCGGCAGGCATCCGGCCACCGCCCCGACATGGGCGATGAAAGTGTCCCGATCGATCGTCTGTCCGTCGCGCCAGACCAGCGGCCCCTCGACGCGCTCCGGCAGCAGCGGCAGGACCCCACCGTCCGCGCCCGGATTCACCACCGTTCTTCCCTCACCCGCGCCACCCCGCGCGCTGGCGCCCCGTCGGCCGGCATCACCCTCGCCTCGGTTGCGCGATCATCGTCGCCATCACCATCACGCCTTCACCCTCCCCCGCTAGGGCCGCCGACCGCAGACCGAGCCGACGCAGAACGCCGGCAGGAGCCGCTGGATCGCCGCCACATCCGGAAGTATCTGGACGTCATGGAAGCCCGCGGCGGCAAGCGCCTGATGCCATTCCTCCGCCGCGAGGAAACCGGGGCGCGGCCGTAGCGCGGCATCCGTTGCCACGTCGGTGAAGCTGCCCAACACCTGGAAAACCAGTTCCATATGAACCTGACCGGACGGCGGCCGGAGACACTCGCCGGCAATCAGCCAGCCACCGGGCGCCAAGCTGGCGAGCGCCTGTCCCAGGCTGAACCGCAGGTCCTTCGCCACGTGCAGGACGTTCACCGCGAAGACGAGCGCGCAGGAAGCGGGAGCCACCCCCTGGCCGCTCCACGGCCGATCGATGTCGAGAGCGGCGAACTCCAGCGCCAGTCCCGGATACCGCCCGACGAGCGCCCGCTGGGCACGGCGGCGGAAGAGGGCGCCGGGCTCGGTCGCCAGCAGCCGCTCGACGCGACCGAGCAGGCCGCGGCCGTCCAGCTCCTGCAGCAGCGCCTCGGTGCTGCTGCCGGCGCCGGCGCCGAGTTCCAGGAGACACAGGCCACCGTCCCCGGGCCGGACGGGGAGCAGGCGGGCCGCATCGCCGGCACTCACCCGGTTGTGGACGGCGTAAAGCGGATTGCGGTTGCTGAAGTAGGCAAGCCATAGCGGGATGGCCTCGGGCGACAGCAGCGCCTGTTCGCCGGTCATCGACCCGGTGGCGATGGCGGGGTAGGCGGCCGCCGCCGCATCCAGCAGGTCAAGGGCCGCCAGATTGCGGCCGTCGATCGCTGCCATCCGCCGGCGCAGCGCCGCCGTCTGCGGATCCGGCCAGGGGCCGGCAGACTGGTAGCGGCCCCCCCCGGCCGCTGCGGGCGCCGCCAGGAGAATCCCCGCTGCCGCCAGCCTGCCCAGCAGCCACGACAGCGCCGGGACGAACCCCGCCACGACGCCGAGATCTGCCGCCAGTTCCGCTGCCCGGCGGGGCTCGCGCAGTCGCGGCCCGGCACCCAGCCGCTGCAGCACATCGACGGCGAGGTGCAGGGTGTACGTCTCGGCCAGCCCGATGCTCTCGTGGAGGCGGGCATCGAAGACGTCGGCGGGATAGCCCGCCAGCAGCGGCGCGAGGCGCGGATCGGGCCTCGGGGTGCTGCCCAGCGGGGAATTGCTTTGCGGGATCCCCATGTTCATGCTGACCCGCGCCTAGTCCATCTCCCGACCCCGCACCAGGGCGTGTTATGATCAAAGAACGTGATCCGGACAAACCGAATCCACGGGCCCCCCATCCGCCGCTCGCCGCCTATTATGCGCGCCCCGGCGACCGGGATGCGTTCGTCAGGGGCCTGTTCGACCGCTCGGCGCGGCATTACGACCGCATAAACCTCATCTTCTCCGGCGGTCTCGGCAACTGGTACCGGCGCCGTTCGCTCCATCGTGCCGGCCTCAGGCCCGGCATGCGCGTGCTTGACGCCGCCATCGGCACCGGCGCCATCGCCCGCCAGGCGCTGCGTCTGCAGGGCGCGAGCGCCGAGGTCATCGGCCTCGACGTCAGCGCCGGCATGCTCGCCGAGGCGCGCCGGCATCTCGCCGTGCCGCTGGTGCAGGGCCGCATGGAAGAGCTGCCGCTGGCCGATGGCAGCATCGATTTTCTCGCCATTGGCTATGCCCTGCGCCATGTCCCCGATCTCGACCAGGTCTTCGGGGAAATCCGTCGCGTTCTCCGCCCCGGCGGCCTCTTCCTGGCGCTGGAGATCGGCATCCCGCAGAGACCGGCGCGGGCTGCCGTCACCCGCGCCTACATGAGCCGGGTAATCCCGCGCCTTTCCGGGCTGATCTGCCGCTCGGCCGACGCCAGGCGGCTGATGGACTACTACTGGGACACCATCACCCACTGCGTCGCCGAGGAAGCCATCGTTGCGGCGATGGCGCGCGCCGGTCTGGCCGAGGCGCGTTGCACCACCGAGTTCGGCCTCTTCCGCTCCTATACGGGCCATAAGGAACTGAAAGTCTAATCATCGTCGGAATGGGCGAAGATCCAGGCGACACCGAGGCCGCCGATAAGGTAGGTCCGGGTCCTGACCAGCGGGCTGTTTTCGAAGACCGCGCCGTCTAGGTTGATGTAGCGGACGAAGGCGCCGAACCAGTAGTCGTTCCACCGTCGCGAGAAACCCGCCGAGGTCCGCCAGCCGCCGTAGCCGCCGTCGGCGTTGTAGGCGGGCCGGTCGGGCAGCACATCGCGCGTCGGAACGCCGTAGAAGTAGTTGTTGTACCGGCCGTCGGTCAGCATCGGCCCGGTGGACAGGCGCACGTTCCAGCGCCCGTCGTCCACCTCTTGCTCGTAGCGGTACTCGATATTGGGGGTACTGATCAGCCCGACGTAGCGGATGTCGTCGAACGCAACGCCGATGGTGGCGCGCAGCGGCAGCTCGCCGGTTACGGTGTGCCGCCCGGACTCGGCCCGGTAGAAATCATACTTCAGCGACGGGCCGATTTCGCCGGTGGCATCGAGATCGTCCATGCCGCGACGGGCGTGATTCTTGTCGCTCTCCACCGGTAGCGCGCCGCCGGCGCTAAGGTCGAAGCGCAGGCGGTCGGTCAGCGGCAGCGCCCCGGTCACCGTCCCCTGCTCGACCTTCACCCGCTGGCTCTCGTAGACGACGTAGGGGAACGGCAGCGGCCACGTCTGCCGCTGGTCGGAGCCGACGTAGTCGGGATAGCTGATCACCGAAAGGCCGATGCCGACCTCCCAATGGGCGCCGCCGCTCGCCGGCTTTTCGCCTTGCGCTTCCTGTTCTCCGGCCGGCGGCGTTTCGTTCTGCTCGAGCGATGCGGCAGGCGGTCCGGGAGACGCGGGGGCCTCGCCGGTGGCCGCGGCCCTGGCTTCGCCGGTCGCGAGGGGAGGGCCTGATACCAGGGCGCCCGTCATCAAGACTGCCTGGAGCGCCCGCCGAACGCCCGGTTGCTTTGGCACAGGCTTTCCGGCGGTCAATCGGCCCCGCAGGGCCGGACAGGAGGGCTGCAGCAGATGAACTGCCGCAGATCCCACCGCAGGCCGCACCGTTCCGCCCGGCATTGCCGACCATTGCAGCGTACAGCTTGACGACGACGGTGAGTTCCGGCTTCTAGCATCCGCATGGATTCCACAGACGCGGCAACGGATGTAGGCTACCCTTGCGCGGGGTCAAGGCGCAAACCGCTCGCGACGCCGGGCGCGGGTGACGCGGGGCCTGCTCATCCGCGCACGATCATGATCTGCGCCGACGACTACGCCCTCTCTCGCGGCATCGGCATCGCCATCCGCCGGCTGGCCGGGGCGGGCCGCATCAGTGCGGCGAGCTGTCTGGTGACCAGCCCGCTGTGGCCCGACGAGGCCGCCCTGCTCCGACCCTGCTTCGGCCGCATCGACGTCGGCGTGCATCTCTCGTTCACCTACCCGCCGCCGCTCGGCCGCCTGCCGTCACTCGGGCCCGCGATGCAGGCGCCCTCGGTCGGCGGCCTGCTGTGGCGATCGCTGCTGGGCCGCATCGATGGGACGGAGGTCGCGGAAGAGGTGGAGCGGCAGATTGACCGCTTTGTCGCGGTGACCGGCCGCCTGCCAGACTTCATCGACGGCCACCACCACGTCCACATCCTGCCCGGCATCCGCGAAGCGGTGGTCGCGGCGTTTGCCCGCCGGCTGCAGGGAACCGGCGCCTGGCTGCGCCTCCCTCCGCGGCCGCTGGCCGACGTGCCGGCGCATTGGCGGCTGGCGACGCCAGGGGCGGCCGCGATCGCCCTCCTCGGCCTCGGGCTGGCGCGGCTCGCCGCTTCCCGGCGGATACCGGTCAACGAGGGGATGCGCGGGATCCGCAGGTTCATCAATGATCCTCCCTATGCTCGCCTGCTGGCACGCTTCCTGTGCGGCCTCGATCACCGCGGGCTGATCATCTGCCACCCCGGCATCAGCCTCGATGAGGTCATTCCGACGCGGCACCCGATGGCCGCCCGCCGGGACGAATACCTCTATCTGATGTCCGAGGCATTTCCACTGCTGCTGCAGTCGTCCGGCTGCCGTCTCGGCCGCTTTGCCGAGTGCTGACACCCCGCCGTCCGTCCGCCATCGTTGTTTGCCGACAGGATCATCGCCGCCGCTGTCGCGGTTTATGCGCTCATGGAAAACGCCGCTTGCCGCCGCTACATCAGGCTCCAGAAAGGCCCAGCATCCCCCTTCTCGACGCGAACCGGGCAGCACCCTCGTGACACGCACGACGCACTTCGATTCCGCCGGCAACGCCCGCATGGTGGACGTCACGGACAAGCCGACGACGGCGCGCACGGCGACGGCCCAGGCCCGGGTGATCATGCGCGCCGAGACGCTGGCAATGATCGAGGCCGGCACCGCCGGCAAGGGCGACGTGCTGGGCGTCGCCCGGCTCGCCGGCATCATGGCGGCGAAGCGCGCCTCCGACCTCATCCCGCTCTGCCACCCGCTGCCGCTGAGTGCGGCAAGCGTCGATTTCGTGCTGGATGCCGCCGGGCCGGCGGTGGAAATCACCGCGGTCTGCCGTGTCGGCCATGCCACCGGTGTTGAGATGGAAGCGCTGACCGCCGCCGCCATCGCCGCGCTGACCATCTATGATATGTGCAAGTCGGCCGACCGCGGCATGCGCATCGAGGCGCTGCGCTTGGTCGCGAAGACCGGCGGCGCCTCCGGCACGTTCGAGGCTCCATGATGGTTCGCCGGCACTGCGGCCCCGCCCGATGATTTCCTTCGAAGCCGCGCTCGCGATGGTGCTCGCGGGCTTCCGGCCGCTGCCGGAGGAAATCGTCGCGCTCGATGCCGCCCTCGGCCGGGTGCTGGCGACGGACCTCGCCGCCCGCGTCAGCCATCCGCCGTTCGATGCCTCGGCGATGGACGGCTACGCCGTCCGGTCCGCCGATGTGCCGGCCGGACGGCTGCCGGCGACGCTGCGGCTGGCCGGCACATCGGCGGCCGGCGCCGGCTTTTCCGGCAGCCTCGCCGCCGGGGAGGCCGTGCGCATCCTCACCGGCGCGCCGCTGCCGGACGGAGCCGACGCCATCGTCATCCAGGAGCACGCGGAAAAGCTGGAGGATGCGGTCCGGATCGGTCGGGCCGCGACGCCCGGGCGATGGATCCGGCGCGCCGGCCAGGACTTCTTCGCGGGGGACGTGCTGCTGCGCGCCGGCCGGCTGCTGACCAGCCGCGACGTCGGCCTCGCCGCGGCGATGAACATCCCGTGGCTCGCCGTCCGCCGCCGGCCGCGGGTTGGGATACTGGTGACCGGCGACGAACTGGTCCGCCCGGGCGAGATGCCGGGCACCACCGGCCTGATCGAATCGGGCGGAACCGCCTGCGGTGCGCTGATGCGCTCGTGCGGCGCCGAGGTGCTCGCCCTCGGCATCGCCCGCGACGATCCGGCGGAACTAGTGCACCTGCTCCGGTCGGCCGCCGGCTGCGATCTGCTGCTTACCATCGGCGGCGTCTCGGTGGGCGACCTCGACCTGATGGCCCCTGTCCTCGCCGACGTCGGCTTCAGCGCGTCCTTCCACCGGGTTGCAATGCGGCCGGGCAAGCCGCTGCTGTTCGGACGGATGGGCGATGTGCCGGTGCTTGGACTGCCGGGCAACCCGGTGTCGGCGTGGGTGACCGCCCTGCTCTTCGCCCGGCCGGCGGTGGGCGCCCTTCTCGGCCTCGATCCACCGGCGCCGTCCACCCTGCCGGCGTTGGCCGGCGCGCCCCTCGCGGCGAACGACGAACGCCGCGACCACCTGCGCGCCGTCCTGTCCCGCGATGCCGGCGGCGACCTCACGGCGACGGTGCTGTCCGGGCAGGACAGCGCGATGATTCGCCCGCTTGCCGCCGCCGACTGCCTGGTAATCCGGCCACCGCACGCGCCGCCGGTTGCCGTCGGCGGCTCGATCGAGGTCCTCCGCCTGGACGACCCGCAGCGACTCGCCTGATTCGGCGCGCCTCCGCCTTGGCGCCGGCCGCCGACAAAACCGCCGCGTGAATATCGCCGCTGTCATTCTACCGCCAGTTTTCCGGGTCATAGTAGAAGTTGGAACGCTCCGCTGCGACCCACCGGCTCCGCAACGCCGCTCCCGGGCGGCAGGGCAGGAGCGCTGACGGAGGCTTGGCAGAGGCTTGGCGGTGGCACGACCACGGCACGACCCGCTTGACGCTGACCGGGAACTAAACTAGAACATGATTGTAGGTTTTTGTTTTGTTCTAAATATTGTGCCGTTGAGCCGCCGACCGCCCACGTGTTCCTGAAAGATCCCCACATGAGGGATTTTCGTGGGTTGGGCGCGCCGCGCCGCAGGCACGGGGAGGGCGCATGTTGACCAGGAAGCAATATGAGCTGCTGCTGTTCATCGACAAGCGCCTGCGGGAGACCGGGGTTTCTCCGTCGTTCGACGAGATGAAGGAAGCGCTCGGGCTGCGCTCGAAGTCTGGGATCCACCGGCTGATGACCGGCCTTGAGGAACGGGGTTTCATTCGCCGCCTGCCGCACCGCGCCCGCGCGCTGGAGGTGCTGCGCCTGCCGGAGAACCTGACGCCAGCGCCCGCGCCAGCGCGGCGGCCCAGCGAGGGCTTCGCTCCTACGGTGATCAAGGGAGATTTCCGGCTGCCCGGCCATCCGATCGCGCCGGGCTCGCACGTCGTGCCGTTGCCGCTGTACGGAAAGATTGCCGCCGGCACACCGATCGAGGCGCTGCGCGACCACTCGCGCGCCATCGACGTCCCCGCCCTGCTGCTCGGCAGGGGCGATCACTACGCTCTTGAGGTCGAGGGCGATTCGATGATCGAGGCCGGAATCCTCGACGGCGATACGGTGATCATCCAGCGCACCGAGACGGCGGAGAGCGGCACCATCGTCGTCGCCTTGATCGACGATCAGGAGGTCACCCTCAAGCGGCTGCGCCGCCGCGGCCAGTCGGTCGCCCTCGAGCCCGCCAATCCGGCCTACGAGACGCGCATCTTCGGACCCGACCAGGTAAAGGTGCAGGGCCGGCTGGTCGGGCTTCTCCGCCGCTACTGACCGCTCGCCGCCGTCCGCGCTTCGTCGCCGTCGTCCGCCTCCTCGTCCGCGCCATCGATCTTCGCCGCCGGCCGCGCGGCTGAAGAATCCACAGCGGCCGGCCGAAATGATCCGGTGGCTGCGCGGGGCAATACCCAGGGCCGGTCCCCCCGTTCGCCGTCGACGCTGCTGATGTGGATGCCGTGCGGACCAAGCCACAGGGCGTGGACACCGCCGCGCAGCAGATCGCGGCGGTCGAGGCGCGCCTGCACCGACGGACACGGCCCGCGGACCGGAATGGGGCCGATGACAACGTCGGCGAGGCGGCAATCCTCCGGCAGCGCCTCGGCGGTGCGGGGGAAGGCGAGCGTCCATCCCGACATCCGGTAGACGCAGCCGAGCGGATCGCAGCGCAAGGCGCCACCGGCGCCGACACCGCTGGCGGGCCAGGCGTTGCCCGGCAGCGCCGCCGCCGATCGGCGCAGCCACGCCTCGCGGGTCGACCGTCCGGCCCCCTTCGACGAGAAAGCAAGAAGGCCGTCGCCGCCGCGTACTGCGAGCAGCCCGCCATCCGCCGCGACCAGCACGTCGGGCGGGCGGACAACCAGCAGCGCCGAGGCGCCGGCAGCGACGGGAATCAGGCCCAGCAGCCGCCAGCGCCGCTGCCACAGGCAGAGCCACAGCCCGCCGAGGCTGATCATCACGAGGCTGGCGGTCGGGAGCGGCGGCAGCAGCACCACGGCGGCGGGCCAGGAGGCAACCGTCCGGGCGACGACGATCACCGCATCGACCCCCCAGCCCATCGGCTGCAGCCCCACCCCTTCCCAGCCCAACGGCATCAGCAGCATCGCGACCACCGCCCACGGCATGATCCAGAAGCCGGTGATCGGCACCGCCGCCATGTTCGCGGCAACCCCCCAGAGCTGGAAGCGGCTGAAGTGGTAGACGGCGAACGGGGTGGTGGCGAGCGAGGCGACCAGCGTCGACAGCACCACCCCGCCGACATAGAGCAATGCCAGCCGCAACGGACCGCGCGGCTCGGCTGGCGGCCGACGGCGCTGCTGCAGCACCTCATAGACGGCGATCAGCGCGACGACCGCGGCAAAAGACATCTGAAAGCTCGGGCCGAGCATCGAGGCGGGCTGAGTCAGCAGGATGACGAGGGCGGCGAAGGCGACGAGGCGGATGGAGATGCCCTGACGATCGACAAGCACCGCCAGCAGCACGACCGCCACCATCAGGAACGAGCGCTGGCTCGGAACTGGCGCATCGGCCAGCAGCGTATAGGCTCCGGCAGCGAAAACCGAGACCACGGCCGCCAGCTTCTTGGTCGGCAGCCGCAGTGCCAGCGGTGGGATCAACGCCAGCCCGCCACGCACGGCGATAAACACCATGCCGGCAACGAGACCGATGTGCAGCCCCGAGATCGACAGCAGGTGGGCCAGCCCGGAATCGCGGATCGCCTGCATCGTCGTCTCGGGAATTGCTCGCTGCTCGCCGGTCAGCAGCGCCAGGGCCACGGCAGCAGTGGCACCATCGAGGCTGGCCCGGACGCGCTCGCCGACGGCAAAGCGCCAGCGCGCGAACAGCAGGCCGGGACCGCCATCGGCATCGCTCCCCGCCGCCAGCACCTGCGCCCTCCCCACCGAATAGCCGACAGCGCCCAGCCCTTCGAAGTAGGCCTGCCGCTGGAAATCGTAATCTCCCGGGAAGAGCGGCGCCGGTGGCGCCATCAGCATGGCGCGGACGCGGACCTGCTCGCCCGGACGGAGCGCAGGCTGACTGCCACGCAGCCGCACGCGGACGCGCTCCGGCAACGGCGTCCTGCCGCCGCCAGCAACGGCTGGACCCGCCAGCGTCAGCCGCTGTCCGTCGGGGAAGCTTTCCGCCGCGACGATGCGGGCGTCGATGACCGCGGGTCCGACGGGCGCCGCCAGCATCCGCGTCGCCAGCAGCAGCGACTGCCCTTGCGCCCCGGCGAAGCCAGCCGCCACCGCGATGACGGCCAGCGTGGCCATCGGCAGCACTGCCGAGCGCGGGCCGGCGAGGCGGAAAGCAGCGCCGGCCAGCAGCACCGACAGCACCACTGTGCCGCCGCCCAGCCATGGCGGCGGTTCGGAATGACAGCCGAAGTAGAGGCCGACGCCGACGCCGACGAGCACTGGCAACCATAGGACCCAGCGGTCTTGCTCGGCGAGAGCCGCAGCGGCAAGGCGATGCGCCAGCGGGAGGGCTGTCCGCGCGGCGGCGGCAAAGGGAGCGGCACCTGGAAGCGGCGTCGGACTTGCTCCGCTTAGGGTAACGATGCGGGAGCCGCACGCCCCCCATACGGGGCCAATTCTACCCTACACTGACGAAATGAGCCAACTCCTCAGGCGCCGCCGGCGATCGCCCCTGTGCATCTTTTCGCCAGATCCGATCGCAATTGATCACGATCTGGTCTGCTCGGCGAGGCGGGCGACGGCCTGGCGCAGCGCCTCGGTGATCTGCGCCTCGGCGGTCTCTCCCTCGCCCGACGTCGCCAGCGCGGCGGGATCAAGCGGCGGCGCGAAGACGATGCGCACCGGACACGGCCGCGGCCAGTGCCGCTCGCGCGGCATCGCCTCGTAGGTGCCGCGGATGAAGGCCGGCACCGCCGGCACCGGCTGGCGGGTCAGCAGCCGGCCGACGCCGGGCAGGAACCGCTGCAGCTCGCCGTCCGGCGACCGCCACGATTCTGGGAACCAGACCAGCACGTTGCCGCGGGAGAGCGCGCGCTCGGCCATCGCCAGCGTCGATCCCGGCGCCCGCTCGTCCACCGGGAAGATGTGGGCGATGCGGCAGAAGGCGCGGGAGAGCGCACTGCCGAACAGGCGGCCGCGGTCGCCTGACCAGTACAGCCGGCGCATCAGCGACAGCGGCAGCGCCGCCCCCACCAGCGGCGGGTCGAGATCGCTAACGTGATTGGCGACGATGACGAAGGGCGGCTCCGCCGGCAGGTTCTCCAGCCCCTCCACCTGCAGCCGGAAAAACAGCCGCGACAGCGCCCGGTTGATCCCGTAGAGCGCTGTGCCGGCCAGCCGCTGGCTCGCCGAGGGCGGCGATAGCCAGCGTGCTTCGTCATCGGCAAGGCTGGCGGCGCGGCTCTCCGCCGCCGGCGCCGGGGCCCGCGCGCGCGCCGCGATCAGCCGCAGCACGTCGCGCACCTGCGCTACGCCGGCGAAGTCCTGCTCGGCGAGCGCGACCTCGGTGGCGCCCTCCAGCTCCAGCCCCAGACTGAGCCATTCCAGCGAATCGATGCCGAGATCGAGCTGCGGGTCAGCCTCAAGGGAAAGGCCGCGGTCGCCGTAGCGGTCCTCCAGCACCCGCCAAGCGGCGGCGACGGCGGGCTGCTGCAGCAGGGCGCGGTCGTCGTCGGACAGCGGCTCGGGCGTCGCCCGGCCGCCGCCGCCGAGCGCCTGCTCGTAGAGCTTCGGGAGCAGAAAGCGGCGAAACTTGCCGAGCCGGGTGCGCGGCAGCGGCTGGCGAACAAGGGTGAAGCCGGACAGGCGCTCGTGGCTCGGCAGCCCCTTCGCCACCGAGGCGAGGGCGACACGGACGACGTCCTCGACGCTGCTGTTGGGCGACCGGCGGATGGCCGCGAGGTCGGGGAGCACCAGCGCGACAAGGACTCCCTGCCGCTCCAACACGGCGATCTCGAGAATCGCCGGATCGGCGCGGTAGTGCTCCTCCAGCTCCTCGGGAAACACCTTCTTGCCGCCGCCGAGGACGAGCTGTTCCTTCAAGCGGCCGCTGACCGTCAGGAAACCGTCGGCATCGACGCTGCCGAGATCGCCGGTGCGGAACCAGCCATCGTCGGTGAAGGCATCGCGGTTGGCATCGTCGTCGTCCAGGTAGCCGTCGAAGACACTGGGGCCGCGGAGCTGGATTTCGCCCTGCCCGCCGGCGTCGGGCCCGGCGATGCGGACGCGGCCCTCGGCCAGCAGCGGACGGCCCTCCGTACCGATACGCTGCGCCCCGGGAACATTGCCCGTGAAGGCCGAGGCCGTCTCCGCCAGCCCATAGCCAGAAAGGGCGGTGAAGCCCAGTCCTTCCAGCCGCCAGACGTGCTCCGGCGCCAGCTTGGCACCGGCGGAGACCAGCAGCCGCAGGCGCCGGCCGAGCCGGGCGTGCACCGGGCGGAACAATAAACGGCCGAGGCGGAGGCCCGTCCGCTCGCGGATCGCAACCGAAAGGCGCAGCAGTCCGGTAAACAGCCGGCCCTGCAGCCGGCCGCGTGCCGTCGCCTGACCTTCCAGGCCGGAGAGGATCGCCTCATAGAGGCGCGGCACACCGATCATCGTTGTCACCCCCGCGAGGTCCAGCGCCCGCAGGATCTTCGGCCCCGTCGACGATTCCGGCAGGATGACGGTGGCGCCTACCGACAGCGGCGTCAGCAGGCCGACGAC
>JAEULG010000274.1 GCA_016793875.1 Rhodospirillales bacterium
GCCGACAACTTGCCCTCCTCCAGCAAGAGCCGCACCCCATCAGGCAGCGTCAGCAGCCGCAGGGTGTTGGCGATGTGGCTGCGGCTCTTGCCGACGCCGCGGGCGACGTCCTCCTGGGTGTGGCCGTGGTCCTGCATCAGCCGCCGGTAGCCTTCCGCTTCTTCCAGCGGCGAGAGGTCCTGGCGCTGCAGGTTCTCGACCAGGGCGACTTCCTGCGCCTCCCGATCGGTGAAGGTGCGCACCAGCACCGGGATCTCGTGCAGCTGCGCCAACTGCGCCGCGCGCCAGCGGCGCTCCCCGGCGATGATCTCGTAAGCCGCGTCCTGCCCATCGAGACGGCGGGCGAGTACCGGCTGCAGCACGCCGCGCTCGGCGATCGAGGCTGCCAGCTCCTGCAGCCCGGCGTCGTCCATCTGCCGGCGCGGCTGGAAGCGGCTGGGGCGAAGCTGTTCGACCGGCAGCAGCCGGGGAGACCGCGTCGGGCTCCCGGCCGGCGGCGGTGCCTCGTCGAGCTGCTCCTCGCCCAGCAGGGCCGAGAGGCCGCGGCCGAGGCCGCGACGCTTGGGATCGGCACTCATCAGGCGACGGCGCGCTCGCGCCGCAGCACCTCGCCGGCGAGGTGCAGGTAGGCGCGCGAGCCGGCACAGCCGACGTCGTAGATCAGCACCGGGCGACCGTGCGACGGCGCTTCGGAGATACGGACATTGCGGGGGATAACGGTCTCGTAGACTTTCTCGCCGAAGTGGGCGCGGACGTCGCTGGCGACGTGGTCGGAGAGCCGGTTGCGCTTGTCGAACATGGTCAGCACGATGCCCTGGATTTCCAGCCGCGGATTGAAGGCGCGGCGCACTCGCTCGATCGTGCGCATCAGGTGGCTCATGCCCTCCAGGGCGAAGAACTCGCACTGCAGCGGCACGAGCACGGCGTGGGCGGCGACCAGCGCATTGAGGGTGAGCAAGCCGAGGGCCGGCGGGCAGTCGATCAGGACGTATTCGCAGGAACCGGCGAGGCTGCGCAGTGTCCTGCGCAGGATCGACTCGCGGTCTTCCTGGCCAACCAGCTCGACCTCGGCGCCGGCGAGATCGACACCGGACGGAACGACATCGAGCCCGGGCACCACTGTCTGGCGGCGACAGGCGGCGACGTCGGCCTCGCCGATCAGCACCTGGTAGGCGCCGGGTCGGCGCTCGCCGGGGGCGAGGCCAAGGCCGGTCGAGGCGTTACCCTGCGGGTCGAGGTCGATGACGACGACGCGCTGGTCGATGGCGGCGAGTGCGGTCGCGAGATTGATGGCGGTGGTGGTCTTGCCGACGCCCCCCTTCTGGTTGGCGACGGCAATGATGCGCGGGCGGGCGCGGGGCGAGGCAGCTTCAGCGGTCATGCTCGGCGCGAGATCCCGTCGATCCGGAGGATAGCCGCCTCGCTGTCGGTCTGGCTCGGCAGCAAGGCTCGGCGCATCTTCCAGGTTCGCTCGGCAGCGGTCAATTCACCCGCCACTGCCCGGCCCTTGGGGAACAGGCAAACCCCGTTCGGCGCCAGCCACTTGACCGCATATTCGAGCAGCTTCGGCAACGGCGCCAAAGCGCGCGCGGTAACGACGTCGGCCGGCTCCGGTGAAAGCGATTCGATGCGGCCGACGCGGATGGCGGCGCGGGTGGCGGTGATGCGCGCCGCCTCGGCGAGGAAGGCGGCCTTGCGGGCGTCGGATTCAACGAGCGTCACCCGCACGTCCGCGAGGATGGCGACGACAAGGCCAGGAAAGCCGGCACCGCTGCCGAGGTCGACAAGGCTTTCGGCGGCGGCGGGGATCAGCGGGACGAGCTGGGCGGAATCGAGGACGTGCCGCCGCCACGGATCGGCGAGGGTTGCTGGTCCAACAAGGTTGATGCGGTGTTGCCAGCGGTTCAGCAGATCGAGATAGGCGGCGAGGCGCTCCACCTGCGCCGGGGTGGCGGCGGTAACGGTGGCGAAGCCGGCGGCATCGAGAGGTGGCTGTTTCACGTGAAACACCGGGCTCAGGCGGAGGAGCGCTCGCCCACGGTTCTCTCGGTGCGGATGACGTAACCGAGCAGCGCCGTCAGCGCCGCCGGCGTGACGCCGGGGACCCGCGCCGCTGCCGCCAGCGTCGCCGGCCGCGCCGCCTCGAGCTTGCTGCGCACCTCCGTCGACAAGCATGGCACCGACCGATAATCCAGATCGCCCGGCAGGCGCAGCGCCTGGTCGCGCCGCAGCGCAGCGACATCGGCCGCCTGCCGCTCCAGGTAGAACTGGTAGCGGCCATCGTTCCCCAGCTGCCACGCGACCGCCGGCGCAATGGTCCGCAGTTCCGGCCACTCCTCCGCAAGCCGTGCCACCGTCACGCCGTCATACCCCAGCATCTGCCACGCGGATCGCCGGCCGCCGTCCAGGGTCACGGAAATGCCCAAACGGCACCATTGCTGCGGCGTTGCGCCGATCTGCTCCAACAAAGCTCGGCCGCGATTCAGCTCGGCCTGCTTGTGGTCGTGAGCCGCGGCGCGCGCGCTGCTGACGAGGCCGGTGGCCATGCCTTTCGGCGTCAGCCGTTGGTCGGCGTTGTCGGCGCGCAGCGCCAGGCGGTATTCGGCGCGCGAGGTGAACATTCGGTAAGGCTCCTCCGTCCCCAGCGTCACCAGATCATCAATCATCACGCCAATGTAGCTTTCGGCACGGTCGAGAACGAAGGGCCCGCCGCCGCCGACCCGCAGCGCCGCATTGGTGCCGGCGACGATCCCCTGCCCCGCCGCCTCCTCGTAGCCGGTGGTTCCGTTGATCTGGCCGGCGAGGAAGAGCCCACCGATGGAGATCACCTCCAGCGTCGGGTGCAGCATCCGCGGATCGACGAAGTCGTACTCGATGGCATAGCCGGGTCGCAGTATCCGCGCTTCCTCCAGGCCGGGAATGGTTGCCACCAGCGCCCGCTGGACGTCTTCCGGCAGCGATGTCGAAATGCCGTTGGGATAGACGGTATCGTCGTCCAGCCCCTCGCGCTCGAGGAAGATCTGATGCCGTTCGCGATCGCTGAAACGCACGACCTTGTCTTCGATGGACGGGCAGTAGCGCGGGCCGGTGCTGCGGATCTGTCCCGAGTACAGCGGCGCCCGGCCAAGATTGGCGCGGATGATGGCGTGGGTCCGCGGCGTCGTTCCGGTAATGTGACAGGGAATCTGCGGGACCATGACCCGATCGGTCATGTAGGAGAACGGCTCCGGCGGATCGTCGCCCGGCTGGACCTGCAACTCCTCGAAGCGAATGGTCTGCCCGTCCAGCCGCGGCGGCGTGCCCGTCTTCAGCCGGCCGAGGCTGAGGCCGGCGGCGGCGAGCGATCCGGACATTCCCACCGCCGGCGGCTCGCCGATCCGGCCGCCCGACACGCGGGTTTCGCCGATGTGGATTTCGCCGCGCAGGAACGTGCCGGTGGTGAGGACGACGGCGCCGGCGGCGAGATGGTCGCCGCGAGCGGTGATGACGCCCTGGGCCTTACCGTCTCTCAGGATCAGTTCTTCGGCCACGCCCGGACGAACCAGCAATCGCGGATACCCGGCGAGCAGCGCCTGCATGGCCTGCCGGTACAGCTTGCGGTCGGCCTGCGCCCGCGGTCCCTGCACCGCCGGGCCCTTCGAGCGGTTGAGGACGCGGAAGTGGATGCCGGAATGATCGATGGCCCGCGCCATGACACCGTCGAGGGCATCGATTTCCCGCACCATCTGCCCCTTCGCCAGCCCACCGATGGCGGGATTGCACGACATCTCGCCGATCCGGCCGGGGTCGTGGGTGAGCAGCAGGGTGCAGGCGCCCATCCGCGCCGCCGCCGCCGCCGCCTCGCAGCCGGCGTGCCCGCCACCGATGACGATCACATCGAAACGCATCTACGCCTCCACCGCGAGCCTCGTTTCACGTGAAACACCGCTCTCACTCACTCACTTGCCGATACAGAACTCGCTGAACACCGCTGCCAGCACCTCCTCCACGTCTACCCGCCCGACGATCCGTCCTAGCGCCGCCGCCGCCGCGCGCAACTCTTCCGCCATCACCTCGGCCGCGGTTGCGGCCTCGGCCCGACTCAGCGCGGAGCCACACGCCTCCACGCCATGGCGGTGACGCAGCCGCGTCGTCGCCACTGCGTCTCCGGCAGCAAAGCGCCGCCCAAGCCGCGCCCCAATCTCCGCCACCACGCCGGCAATCCCCTCCCCGGTTTTCGCCGAAACCGCCGTCGCCGCCCGGCCCGCAACCACCAGCGGCTCGTCGAACCCGCCGAGATCGCTCTTGTTTACCAAGATTAAGGCATCCCCATCGATCAGCTTCAGCAGATCACCGTCAACCGCCGGCCAGATCGCACCGTCCAACACCGCGATGCACAGATCGGCCTCTGCCGCCCGCTGCCGCGCCCGCCGCACTCCCTCCTGCTCGACACGGCCGCGCCCGCTGCGCAGCCCCGCCGTGTCAGCCACCAGGACCGCCAGGCCGCCGATGTCCATCGCCACCTCGACGACATCGCGCGTCGTCCCCGGCACCGCATCGACGATCGCTGCCTCCCGCCCGGCCAGCCGGTTGAGCAGGCTCGACTTGCCGGCGTTCGGTGGCCCGATGAGAACCACCAAGAACCCCTCGCGGATGCGCTCGCCACCGCTGCCGAGCGCGAGATGGCCGGCTACCTCCGCCCGCAGCGCCGCCACCTCCTCGCGGCACTGCTGCTCCACGCCTTCGGGCAGATCCTCGTCGGCGAAGTCCATCGATGCTTCCAGGTGCGCCATCGCCGCGACCAGCCGGCGGCGCCAGCCTTCGTACAGGCTGCCCAGCGCGCCCTCCAATTGCCGCAGCGCCTGGCGATGCTGTGCCGACGTTTCTGCCGCCACCAGGTCGGCGAGGCCTTCGACCTGGGTCAGGTCCAGCTTGCCGTTGAGGAACGCCCGGCGGGTGAACTCGCCCGGCTCGGCGGAGCGCAGCCCGGCGATGCGACTGAGGGCAGCCATCACCGCCGCGATTACCGCCCGGCCGCCGTGGATGTGAAGCTCGGCGACATTCTCGCCGGTAAAGCTCGCCGGGGCCGGAAACCACAGGGCGAGCGCGTCATCGAGATGCTCGCCCTGGGGATCCCGCAGGCAAACCCGCATCGCCCGCCGGGGGACCCAAGCGGTGCGGCCGGTGAGGGCGGCCAACGCTGCCCCGCCGCATGGTCCGGAGATCCGGATGACGGCGATACCGGCGCGCCCCGTCCCGGAGGCTAGTGCAAAGATTGTATCGTCAGCCGACACCGTTCTCAGCGACCTGACGCTCCGGCCCGTCTTCCGGCCGCAGCATCAGCCGCTCCACCGGCTCGCCGCCGATGACGTGCTGTTCCAGGATCTCGTCGACATCAGCGCGGGTCTCGTAGTGATACCAGACCCCGTCCGGGTAGATCACCATCGTCGGGCCAAGCTCGCAGCGGTCGAGGCAAGCGGAAGCGTTAATGCGCACATCCGCCAGCCCCAGTTCCTTGGCTCGCGCCTTCATGTAATTGCGCAGCCGCACCGACCCGCGTCGGGAGCACGATCCCCGCTCGTGGCCGGCCGGCCGCTCATTGACGCAGCAGAAGACGTGACAGCGGTAGTAGGGAAGAGGGACGTCCACGGCCGTGCTCAGGACGCCTTGCTATCGTCGCTGCCGCGCATCGCCGAGCCGGCACTGGTCATCCGCGACCAGATGAACTTCTGCCACTGCTCCAGGCTCTGCAGGCTCGCCGGCAGCCACATCTTCAGCAGCGCGTCCGGCTCCATCGCGGTCAGCGCCTTCTTCATCCGCGCTTCCATGTCAGCCATCAGCGCTTTCTGCATCGGCTTGACATCGGGCAGGCCGAACAGCGTGCGTGCCTCGTCCGGGGTCAGGTCCACATCCATATGAATTTTCATCGCTTCGCCTTCTCTGCTCGTGCGCGGCCACCCCTCCGCGCCGCCCCTTATATCCTATCCAGGAACGTCCTGTACGCCGTGGTTGTAGCCCCTGGCGTCAACCCCAACGTAAGCAAGCACGAAGTATTCCGCAATCGGACTGTAACCGTCCGCCACCGCCGCTTCTTCACGGGAGAAACAGGGATGCCGGAAAACCTGCTGGCCGGAGAAACCAGCCCCTATCTGCTGCAGCACAAGGACAACCCCGTACACTGGCGGCCGTGGGGAGAAGCTACCCTCGCCGAGGCGAAACGCCTCGACCGGCCAATCCTGCTGTCGGTGGGGTACGCCGCCTGCCACTGGTGCCACGTCATGGCGCACGAGAGCTTCGAGAGTACGGCGACGGCGCGGCTGATGAACGAGCTGTTCGTCAACGTCAAGGTCGACCGCGAGGAGCGGCCCGACATCGACGGTATCTATCAGGCGGCCCTGCAGATGATGGGCGAACACGGCGGCTGGCCGCTCACCATGTTCCTGACCCCGGCCGGGGAGCCGTTCTGGGGCGGTACCTACTTTCCGCCGGTGGCGCGCTGGGGGAAGCCGGCGTTCAGCGACGTGCTGCAGCGCGTCGCCCACGTCTTCCACGCCCAGAAGGAGACGGTGGCGAAGAACGTCGCGGCGCTGCGCGAAGGTCTCGACAAGATGAGCGCGCCGAAACCCGGCAACGGCGTCACCACCGAAACCCTCGACGAGGGGACAACGATGGCGCTGCGCCTCGTCGATCCGATCCGCGGCGGCACGTCCGGCGCCCCGAAATTTCCGCAGCCGGTCTTCTTCCGCCTGCTGTGGCGGGGGTGGCGCCGCACCCGCGCGCCGATGTTCCGGGAGGCGGTGACGCTGACCCTCGACGAGCTGTGCAAGGGCGGCATCTACGACCACCTCGGCGGCGGCTTCGCCCGCTATGCCACCGATTCCGCCTGGCTGGTGCCGCACTTCGAGAAGATGCTCTACGACAACGCTCTGCTGATCGAGCTGCTGAGCGAGGTGTGGCTGGAGACGCGCTCGCCACTGTATGCCGCGCGCGTCCGTGAGACCATCGACTGGGCGCTGGCGGAAATGCGGGTCACCGACAACGGCGACGGCGCGTTCGGCTTCGCTTCGGCGCTCGACGCCGACTCCGAAGGCGTCGAGGGAAAGTACTACGTCTGGACCGCCGAAGAGATCGAAGCGGTGGTGGGCGAGGGGGCCAGCGCTTTCGGCCGCGCCTACGACGTCCGTCCCCACGGCAACTGGGAGGGCCGCACCATCCTCAACCTCAGCCGCAACCCCGACGCCGAGGCCGCCGTCGCCGATCCGGACCTTGGGGCGGCCCGCGCGGCGCTGCACGAGGCCCGGGCGGCGCGGGTGCCCCCCGGCCGCGACGACAAGGTGCTCGCCGACTGGAACGGCCTGATGATTTCCGCCCTGGTCGCCGCTGCCTCCGCCTTCGATGAGCCGCGCTGGCTGGACGCGGCGCGGGCCGCCTTCACCTTCGTTGCCACCCGCATGGCTGTCGGCGAGCGGCTGCATCACGTCTGGCGGGAAGGCAACGCGCGCCACCCCGGCATCCTCGACGACTACGCCAACATGGCCCGCGCTGCGCTACTGCTGCACACCGCGACGGGCGAGGACGCCTATCTCGCGCAGGCACAGAGCTGGACGGAGGCAGCGCAGCGGCACCATTTCGATGCCGCCCAGGGCGGCTGGTTCCTCTCTGCCGACGACACCACCGATGTTCTCGTCCGCACCAAGCCGATCTCCGACAACCCGGTGCCGACCGGCAACGGCGTCATGGTCGAGGTGCTGGCGCGGCTGTGGATGCTGACCGGCGAGGACGGCTACCGCCAGCGGGCGGAGGCGGCCGTCCACCTCTTCTCCGGCGATAGTCCGCAGTACCTGCTGGGCATCCCCGGCCTGCTGATGTCGGCGGAACTGCTGATGCAGGGCATCCAGGTGGTCATCGTCGGTGATCCGGCCGACCCGGCGACGACAGCGTTGGTGCAGGCGGTTCGCCATGCGCCGGCGGCGCCGGCGGTCGTCCTCAGCGTCCGCGACCCGGGAGACGGATCCCTGCCGCCAGCGCACCCCGCCGCCGGCAAGGAGATGCAGGGCGGCCGCCCCACCGCCTACGTCTGCGCCGGCCAGCTCTGCTCGCCGCCGCTGCATGATTCCGCCATCTTGCACGAAACCCTGGCAGGGGCTTAAGAAGACACCATGTCGTACATCTCGGTTGCCTCGCCCTTCGGTACGCTGACCGTCTTTGCCGAGGATGACGCCATCGTTGCGATCGAGTGGGGTAGGGGGCCGCAGCCGCCGGGAAAAGAGACCCTGCTGCTGCACACGGCGCGCCGGCAGCTCGAAGACTATTTCGATGGCGCGCTGCGTCAGTTCACCCTGCCGCTGCGCCCTGCCGGTACGACGTTCCAGCAGCGGGTGTGGACACGGCTCGCCGCCATTCCCTATGGAACCTGTGCGACCTACGGGGTGCTGGCGCACGAACTGGGCACCGGGCCACGGGCATTGGCCCATGCCTGCGCCACCAACCGCCTGCCGATCCTGATCCCCTGTCACCGCGTCGTCGGGGCGCGCGGCGCGATGGGCGGCTACTCGGGGGGAGACGGCATCAACACCAAGAGAGCGCTGCTGCGGCTCGAAGGGGCGCTCGCCGAAGCGTTCCCGGCCGATGCCGACGCCGCTTCCGCCGGGGAGGACAAGCAATGACCAACGCAATCCGCATCCACCAGACCGGTGGCCCCGAGCAGATGCGCTGGGAGGAGGTGACGGTTGCCACCCCCGGGCCCGGCCAGGCGCTGCTGCGACAGACGGCGGTCGGGCTCAACTACATCGACGTCTATCACCGGACCGGGCTCTATCCGGTGCCGTCCCTGCCGTCGGTGCTCGGCCTCGAAGCGGCCGGCGTCGTCGAGGCGGTGGGCGAGGGGGTTACCGCCGTACGCCCCGGCCAGCGCGTCGCCTACGCCTCGCCGCCGATCGGCGCCTACGCGGAAGCGCGGCTGATGCCCGCCGACCGGCTGGTGGCGATCCCCGACGGCATCGACGACGTGCAGGCGGCGGGGATGATGCTGCAGGGGATGACGGCCCAATATCTGCTGCGCCGAACCTACCGGGTGCAGCCGGGCGATGCCTTCCTGGTGCAGGCGGCCGCCGGCGGCGTAGGCCAGATTCTCTGCCAGTGGGGGCGGCACCTTGGCGCCCTCGTCATCGGCACCGTCGGCTCCGACGAGAAGGCGAAGATCGCCCGCGAGGCCGGCTGCGAGCACGTCATTGTCTACAGCCGCGAGAACTTCGCGGAAAAGGTGCGCGAGATCACCGGCGGCGCCGGCGTTGCCGTCGTTTACGACGGTGTCGGCAAGAGCACCTTCGAAGGCTCGCTCGACTCGCTGGCGATGCTGGGCATGCTGGTCTCCTACGGCAATGCCTCGGGGCCGGTGCCACCCTTCGAGCCGGGGATCCTGTCGCAGAAGGGCTCGCTGTTCTTC
>JAEULG010000276.1 GCA_016793875.1 Rhodospirillales bacterium
TCCTCCGGCAGGCTCGGCGTCGAAGCCACGGGCGGCCCGCAGGTCACCGTCAACGTCATCAACAATGCGGGTGCCAAAGTGACGACCGAAGAGCAGCGGGACCCGAGCGGCAACCTGAGCCTGAACGTCATCATCGACGCGGTCGAGGTGGCGATGGCGCAGCGGGCGGCGCGCCCCGGCAGCACGCTCAACCGCGCGCTCGCCGCTGCCGCCAATCCGATCCGGGCACGATAACGGTGCCTATTCCATTGTGGCCGGCGTCGCTGCCGCCGCGGCCGCTGGCCGACGGCTTCTCCGAGACGCCGCCGAACCTGCTGGTGCGCAGCGCCACCGAGATCGGGCCGGCGAAGGCGCGCCGACGCGCCACAGCGGGGGTGACGCGGCTAAAGGCGGCGTTCCGGCTCAGCCCGGCGCAGCTCGCCATCTTTCGTACCTTCTTCGCCTCCGATCTTCAGGGTGGCGCGCTGCCGTTTTCGTGGACGCATCCGGCAACCGGGGCCATTGGCGCCTTCCGCATCGTCCCGCCGCTGACGATCGAGCCGATCGCCGCCGGTATCGCCTGGCGGGTGACCCTCGAACTGGAGCTATTACCGTGACCCTCACCGATACCGCGACCCGCGAACTCGCGGCACAGGACTGCGCCACTCCGTGGCTGGTGCTGCTGGAGATCGGCCACCCGCAGCTGCCGGCACCGTTGCGGCTGACCTCGGATGGCGTGGCGACGATCAGCAATGGTGCCAGCTACGAGACATTCCCCTTCGAGGTGACGCTGCCGGATGATGCCGAAGGCCGTGCGCCGCGCGCGCAGATCCGGATCGACAACACCAGCCAGGAGGTCGTGGCCCTGCTGCGCGGGCTGACGACGCCGCCGTCGCTGACCATCCGCATCGTCCGCAGCACCGATCCCGACGTCGTAGAGCGCGAATGGTCCGGGCTCGAATGGCGCGCCTCGACCTTCGACGTCGGCTTCGTCACCGGAACGCTCAGCGTCGACGACCTCGCCGCCGAGGAGTTCCCCTACGTCACCTTCGACGGGAGGTTCAAGGCGCTGTGGCCGTAGGCTCAAGGCGAAGTCCCTCGGCTCCGCCTCGGTGTACTTCGGCTTGGGGAAGTGGAGCGCGCGCCCTTGGGGCGGCCCTGCGGGCGCGCGCCGGTCTGTTCTTTAATCGGTGACCTCTGATGACTCTTCCCCCGTGGGCTGTCGCCTACATCGGCATCCCCTTCCTTGATCTCGGCCGAAGCCGGGCGGGGTGTGACTGCTGGGGGCTGGTGCGGCTGGTGCTGGCCGAGCAGGCCGGCGTCCAGCTGCCGTCGTTGGCAACCTGCTACGGCAGCGAGGCCAATGCCGCGGGAGTTGGGGATACGATCGCGGCGGAACGTCGCTCCGGCGCCTGGGATCGCATCGATGCCGGCAACGAGCAGCCGTTCGACGTCGTCGAGATGTCGGGTGCTTCGCGGGTCCCCGGCTCCGGCTGGGTGTTCGGTCCGCTGCACGTCGGCGTCGTCGTGACCTCCGGCTGGCTGCTGCACGTCGAACGCGGCACCGCCGCCGTGCTCGCCCGCTACCGCGAGGACCAGGCCATCCAGAGGCGGGTCCTGGGGTTCTGGCGATTCAGGAACCAGGAGCCAGGACCCAGGAACCAGGAAGGGGTGGGGCATGACGGTCGCAGTCTCTGAGCCGCGCTCCTTTCTTTCTTCTTCCTGGCATCTGGCTCCTGGTTCCTGTGACCTGACAACCGTCTCCTGCTGTCCCCACCCGTTCGAGCAGCGGCGTGTTGACTTCTCGGTGCCGGCGGGGCTGACGATCGCCGAGATCGTCGAACTGATCCAGCCGGACCCGCTGATGCGGACGCACGGCGTGGCGTTCCTCGGCGAGGACGCGATCGAGCGGGCGCAGTGGCATCGGGTTCGGCCGAAGCCGGGAACCTATGTCTCGATCCGGCTGCTGCCGGCAGGCGGCGGCGGCTGGCGGATCGCGGCGATGGTCGGCATCGCGATTATCGCCGTCGTCACCACCGCACTGACCTATGGCGCGCTGGCGCCGGTGTGGGGAACCACCGCAGCGGCGATCGCCGGCGGCCTTGCCGGTGCCGCGGTCACCCTTGGCGGCACGCTGCTGGTCAACACCTTCCTGCCGCCGCCGGTCCCGGAGCTGTCCAAGGACAAGGGCACGGAGAGCCAGACCTACCAGATCCTGGGTGCGCGCAACCGCATCGACATCTGGGGCAAGGTGCCGTTCCTGTGCGGCCGCTTCCGGCTGACGCCGCCCTATGCTGCCGCCCCCTATCGTGAGGTGGTG
>JAEULG010000288.1 GCA_016793875.1 Rhodospirillales bacterium
CGTGCCCGCCGGCGTCATCACCACCATCGGCCGCGGCCAGGAAGACCTGCTGGTGCCGACCAAGGACAACGTCCGCGAGCCGCAGAACCGGCGCGTGTCGATCGAGTTCCCGGTCCCGCTGCCGCCGAAGCCGGCGCCGGCGCCCGCTCCGGTCGTTGCCGCGCCGCCGCCGCCGCCGCCGCCGCCGCTGAAGTGGTCGGCCAGCATGGGCCCGTGGGTGGGCTGGAACCTGCGGGAGAAGGATCCCGGCAATCCTGACCTGAAGAGCACGCTGGTCGGCCCGGAGCTGCGGCTCGACTATGCCATTACACCCAATTGGGTGGTGTTCGCCGACGGTGTGGTGTTCAACACGGTTGGCACCAGCGCCAACGACGGCTGGGGTTACCGCGGCGTCGGCGGCTTCAGCCACGTGTGGAACCTGGGTGACTGGCATCCCTTCATCGGACCGCACGGCGGCTATATCGGCGGCAGAGGTGTCCAGGACGGCTTCCTCATCGGGCCGGAAGTCGGCCTGAACTACGACGTCAGCCGCACCGTCTATCTCTACGCGCGGGCCGGCTACGACAACAACTTCCGCAACGACTTCGGTCAGGGCATCGTCAACGGCGGGCTGGGTATGGGCATGCGCTGGTAGCGCACGCCCTTACGGCCTCTCGGAGGATGGCGGGTCGGGCCGTGCTTTCGGCAGCGCCGCGGCGCTGCCGGCAAGCCGGTCCACCAGCCCCTGAACCGCTACGTAGAACACCGGCACCAGCAGCGTGCCGACGATGGTCGCCGCCAGCATGCCGGCGAAGACGGTGGTGCCGAGCGACTGGCGGCTCGCTGCCCCGGCACCACTCGCCAGCAGCAGCGGCACAACGCCGAGGATGAACGCGAACGCCGTCATCATGATCGCGCGGAAGCGCAAGGTGGCGGCGCCGCTCGCCGCCTCGGCGATGGCTATGCCCTGCTGGTGGCGGATGCGGGCAAACTCGACGATCAGGATGGCATTCTTGGCGGCAAGGCCGATCAGCAGAACCATGCCGATCTGCGCGTAGATGTCGTTGGCAAGGCCGGCGACGGCGAGGCCGACGACAGCTCCCAGCGCCGCCAGCGGCACCGAGAGCATCACCGACAGCGGGATCGACCAGCTCTCGTACTGCGCAACGAGAAACAGGTAGGCGAACAGCAGGGCGAGGGCAAACAGCAACGGCGCCTTCTGCCCCGCCTGCAGCTCCTGCAGGGTGATGCCTGACCACTCATAGACCATGCCGTCCGGCAGCACCGTCGCCGCCAGCCGCTGCATGGCTCCGATCGCATCGCCCGAGCTGAAGCCGGGCGCCGCCTCGCCGTTGACCTGCGCCGCGCGGTAGAGATTGAAGCGGCGGATGCTCTCCGGTCCCAGCGTCGAGGACAGGCTGGCCAGCGTGCGAAGCGGCACCATCTCGCCGCGCTCGTTGCGCACGTAGAGGCGCAGGATGTCGTCGGGATCGCGGCGGTAATCCTTGTCCGCCTCCAGGATGACCCGGTAAACCCGGCCGAACTTGTTGAAGTCGTTGACGTAGAAGGAGCCGAGCTGGGTCTGCAGGGTGGCGAACAGGCTGTCCAGCGGCACCCCCTGCTTCTTCGCCTTGTCACGGTCGATGTCGACCCAGACCTGCGGGACATCCGCCTGGAAGGTGGAGAAGACGTTGCGCAGTTCCGGCTGCTGGTTGGCGGCGATGACGAGCGCCCCCAGCACCGCTGCCAGGTTCTGGGGATCGCTGCCGCGCGGATCCTGGAGCTGGAAGTCGAAGCCTCCGGTTTCGCCCAGCCCCTGGATGGCCGGCGCGTTAAAGGCGACCACGCTCGCCTCCGGGATCGCCGCCAGCCGGCCGCGCAATCCGGCGAGGATGCTGTGGATCCGCAACTCCGGCGCGGTGCGGTCGAACCACGGCTCCAGTACCGCGAACAGCGCCCCGGCGTTGGAGGAGGAGGTGCCGGTCAGGAGACTGAAGCCGCCGATGGCGACGACGTTCCGAACCCCCGGCGTCTCCTTGAGGATGTCGCCGACGACGGTCATCACCTCGGTGGTCCGCGTCAGCGCCGCCGCCGGCGGCAGCTGTACGTTGACGAAGAAATAGCCCTGATCCTCGTCGGGGAGAAAGGCGCCTGGCAGCCGCAGAAAGCCCCACACGGTGCCGCCGACCAGCACCGCGAAGACCACCAGAACGAGGGCGACCCGCCGAACCAGCAGCCGCACGCTGGCGGTATAGCCGGCGAGCAGTCGCTCGAAGCCGCGATTGAAGGTGCGGAACAGCAGACCGTAGCGCTCGGCATGCGGCCGCAGCACGGTGGCGCACAGGGCCGGGCTGAGCGTTAGCGCGTTGACCGTCGAGATCGCCACGCAGACGGCGATGGTCAGCGCGAAGTTCTGGTAAAGCTTGCCGGTGATGCCGGGAATGAAGCCGACGGGCACGAATACCGCCAGCAGCACCAGCGACGTCGCGATGATCGGCCCGGTCACCTCGCGCATCGCAGCAACCGCCGCATCGCGGGGCGCGAACCCCTGCGTCAGCTTGCGCTGGACGTTCTCGACGACGATGATCGCATCATCGACGACGATGCCGATCGACAGTACCAATCCGAACAGGGTGATGGTGTTGATGCTGAAGCCGAGCAGCTTCAGCGCCGCGAAGGTGCCGATCAGCGAGACCGGGATGGCAACGGTGGGGATGATCGTCATCCGCCAGTTCTGCAGGAAGACGTAGACGACGAGGACGACGAGGGCGAGCGCCTCTAGCAGCGTCGTCGCGACCTGGCGGATCGATTCGTCGACGAAGCGGGTGGTATCGTAGAGGATGCGGGCGTCGAGATCGGGCGGGAACCGCTGCGATATCCGCTCCACCTCCGCCTGCACCCGCGTCGCCACCGCCAGCGCGTTGGCCCCAGGGAGCTGATAGATGCCGATATTGGCAGCCGGCCGGCCGTCGATCAGACCGAACGAGCCGTAGTCGCGCGCGCCCAGTTCAACCCGGGCGATATCGCGGATTCGCACCATCGATCCATCGGCACGGGCGCGGACGATGATGTTCTCGAAGGCGGCAACGTCGGCCAGCCGCCCCTGGGTCCGGATGGTGTACTGGAACTGCTGGTCGGGAGCGCTCGGAGCAGCGCCGATATGGCCGGCCGCGACCTGGACGTTCTGCTCGCGTACCGCCTGCACGACATCCGCCGCATCGAGTCCGAGGGCGGCCATGCGCCCCGCATCGAGCCACATCCGCATGCTGTAGTCGCGGGCGCCGAAGATCGTCGCCTCGCCGACGCCGGGGATGCGGGCGAGCACGTCGATGAGATTGATGGTGGCGTAGTTGCTCAGATAGATGTCGTCGTGGCTGCCGGCCGGCGAGGTCAGGCTGATCACCAGCAGCAGGCTGGTGGACTGCTTGCGCACCGAGATGCCCTGGCGCACTACCTCCTCCGGCA
>JAEULG010000016.1 GCA_016793875.1 Rhodospirillales bacterium
CGAGTTCGTCAAGCTGGCGCTCAGCCGGGCGCGCCGGCGGGTCATTGACCATCCGCCCGAGGTCGCCGAGCGCTACCGCGGCAAGCCGCACAGGCAGCGGGTGAGCTGGAGCTTCCGACTCAAACGCCGGGCAGCTCTCGCCGGGGTGCCGCCATAACGGCTGACAGGACGTCCAGGAGGTCAAGACCCAGGGCAGCGGCCTGTCGGTGGATTGGGCGGAACTGCCGGTTGCCGCATGCCGTCCCGGCAACGTCCTCGACTTCACCTCCCGCTGGCTCGCCAACAGCCAGTGGGAGGGCCAGGACTTTCAGATCCGCATCACCGAGCCGCGCTGACGCGGCAGGCGACCGCTGGCATCTGCGCTGAATGTGGTGCGCGTCGCTTCGCTCAGCAGCACCCTACGCGTCGGCGAGGGCCAGGGCGGCTGAATAGGGCGCCGGTGAGGGAGCGAACCGCGCCGTGGTGCAACCCGCGAAGAGGCCACTGCTCCGCCTCAGTCCGCGGCGAAGGCGATGGTCGAGATCAGGGCCAGCGGCGACTGGCGGGAGTCCAGCCGGGTGTGCTGGACGATGATGGGAACGTCGGCGTCGATGACGCAGGCGTAGTCGGTATCGCGCGGCACCGGCGCCGGGTCGGTCAGGTCGTTGAAGCGCAGGTGCAAGGTCCGCCGGCTGCCGACGACCACCCGGTACGGGCCGACCGGCTCGCGGTCGGCGAAGTAGAGGGTGATCTCCACGTTGGCCTCGGTCGAGCCGGCGTTCAGCAGGCAGGCGGTCTCGTGGCTTTCGAAGGCTCGGCCGACGCCGGTGCTGGTTCCCGGGATGTAGCCCTCGGCGATCGCCCAGCGCCGCTTTCCGATCGGCTCCCTGCTCATTCGATTTCTCCTTCCAGCGCCCTCAGGGCGGCATTGATCCCAGATCGATCGCCCCAGCTGAAGCACCGGCAATGGCGATGGTGCGGTCATGCACCACGAAGATCCCCGCTGCACAGGCGTCTGCAAAGGAAACAGCCGCGATACCCGGCTGTTCCGCAACGTCGCCTATGTGTGGGTCCCGCGTGGCGTGGAGGTCAGGGCTCTCCCCGCGCCCGGCGTCCCGCCGCTGCGCCGTTGCCAGGGCGGGGTGCGATTGATTTGACTTAAGGACGGATAAGAACATAATAGGAACATATCGAGAGGCATCCAGGGATGGCCGACGTGCGGGACCAGCGCGTCATCGGGGAGTTGCGGGCGCGTATCGGCGCGATCGAGGGCGGCGGTCGCAGGCGCTGCGGGGTGCTGCCGTTCGGGATCGCTGTGCTCGACCGCGGCCTGCCGGGGGGCGGGCTGGCGCTGGGGGCGCTGCACGAGGTGAACGGGGAAGGTCCTGATCTGGCGCACGCCGCCGCACCGGCGCTGTTCGTCGCCGGCGTGCTGGCGCGGCTGGAAGGGCCGGTGCTGTGGTGCCTGCGCCGGGGTGATCTGTTCGCTCCGGCGCTGGCGGAGGTGGGCCTGCATCCCGACCGGGTGATCTACGCCGAGAGCGGCGGAGATGCCGCCGTGCTGCCGGTGATGGAGGAGGGGCTGCGCTACTCCGGGCTGGCGGCGGTGGTCGGCGAGGCCGCCCGGCTGCCGCTGGTGGCGGGCAAGCGCCTGCAGCTGGCGGCGGAAAGCTCTGGTGCCATGGCCCTCGTCATCCGCCGCTGCCGTCGCCGGCCGGAAGGCATCGCCGAGCCGACAGCGGCGGTGACCCGCTGGCGGGTCGCGGTGCTGCCCTCGGCGCCGCTGGCGATGCCCGGCCTTGGCCGGCCGCGCTGGCGGCTGGAGCTGCTGCGCTGCCGCGGCGGCGGCGAGGGCGCCTGGATCGTGGAGGCATGCGATGCGGCGGGTCGTCTCGCTGTGGCTGCCGACGTGGCCGACCGACCGGCGGCGCCGGCGGCCCGGCGCGCCGGCGGCTGAGCGGCCGCTGGTAGTCGCCGACCGCGCCGGTTCGCGCCGGCTGGTCGTCGCCGCCGACCGGGCGGCGCAGGCGGCCGGCCTGCATCCTGGCATGACGGTGGCCCACGCCCAGGCGATGGTTCCCGCCCTCCTCGTCACCGAGGCCGATGCCGACGGCGATGCCGCCGCCCTGGAACGGCTGGCCCGCTGGTGCCTGCGCTACGCCCCGCTCGCCGCCCCTGACCCGCCCGACGGCATCGTCATCGACATCACCGGCTGCGCGCCCCTGTTCGGCGGCGAGGCGGCGCTGCTCGCTGATCTCGACGCCCGCCTCGACGGCGCCGGTCTCGCCGTCCGTGCTGCCATCGCCGATACTTGGGCGGCGGCCTGGGCGCTGGCCCGCTTCGCCGCGCCGGCGATGATCGCCCCGCCGGGCGCTACGGCGGAAGTTCTCGCCAGCCTGCCGGCGGCCGCGCTGCGGCTGCCACCGGCGGTGGCGGTGAGCCTTGGCCGGCTCGGCTTCGAGCGCATCGCCGACCTCGCCGTCATCCCCCGCGCCGCGCTCGCCCTGCGCTTCGGGGCGGCGGTGCTGGAGCGGCTGGACCGGGCCGAGGGGCGGCTAGCCGAGCCGATCCGGCCGGTGAGTGAGGCGCAGGCGCCGGCGGCACGGCTGACCTTCGCTGAGCCGATCGGCGTCGACAGCCTCGCCGCAATAGTGCGGCGGCTCGCCCGAATGCTGTGCCGCGACCTGGCGTCGGCCGCCCGTGGTGCCCGCCGTCTCGACCTGCTCGCCTTCCGCGTCGACCGGGAAGTGGCGGCGCTGCGCGCCGGTCTGGCGCAGGCCTGCCGCGATCCGGACCACATCGCCCGGCTGTTCACGGAACGCCTCGGCAGCATCGACCCCGGCTTCGGCATCGAGGCCGCTGAACTGGTGGCGCAGCGGACCGAGCCACTCGATGCCCGCCAGCTCGCCAGCGGCCTCGGCGCTGTCCCCGAGCCGGACCTCGCTCCCCTCATCGACCGCCTCGCCGGCCGCATCGGCGCTCGCCGCCTCTTCCGCCTGGCGCCGGTGGAGAGCGACCTGCCGGAGCGGGCGCTGCGCCGCATCCCGGCGCTCAGCCCGCCGGTGGCAGCCGGCTGGCCAGACGCTCCCCGGCCGGCGCGGTTGCTCGATCCGCCCGAGCCGGTCGCGGTGACGGCACTGCTGCCCGACGATCCCCCGGCGCTGTTCGTCTGGAACGGCCGCCGGCGGCGGGTCTGCCGTGCCGACGGCCCGGAGCGGGTATTCGGCGAGTGGTGGCGCACCCCGGCCGAAGCGGCTGAAATCCGCGAGTACTTCCGCGTCGAGGACGCGGACGGCCAGCGCTTCTGGCTGTTCCGCCGCTTTGATGCCGACGGCACCCGCTGGTTCGTGCACGGCCTCTTCGCATGAGCCACCCGCGTACGACCCCGGCCTACTGCGAGCTGCAGGTCACCAGCCATTTCTCGTTCCTGCGCGGTGCCTCGAGCTGCGAGGAGCTGTTTGCCGCGGCGGCGATGCTCGGCCTGCCGGCGCTGGGCCTCACCGACCGCGCCTCGCTCGCCGGCATCGTCCGTGCCCATGAGGCGGCCCAGGCGACCGGCGTGCGCCTGATCGTCGGCTGCCGCCTCGATCTCGACGAGGGCGCGAGCCTGCTCGTCTATCCCACCGACAAGCCCGCCTACTCGCGGCTGACCCGGCTTTTGACCCTCGGCAAGCGCCGCGCCGGCAAGGGCGCCTGCCGTCTGTGCTGGGACGACCTCGCCGAACACGGCGGGGGGCTGGTGGCGGTGCTCGTCCCCGATGCTGCCGGCGAGCCCCCCGCCGCCGATCTTGCCCGTCTGCGCGCCCGCTTCCCGGACCGCGCCTATCTTGCCCTGACCCGTCGCTTCCGCGCCCGCGAGCACGTCCGGCTGGCGGCGCTGAGCACGCTGGCACAGGCGGCGGGCGTCCCGACCGTTGCCACCAACGACGTCCTCTACCATTCAGCCGAGCGTCGCATCCTGCAGGACGTCGTCACCTGCATCCGCCATGGCTGCACCATCGATGATGCCGGCTTCCGCCGCGAGCGCTTCGCCGACCGCTTCCTGAAGAGCCCCCCGGAGATGGCGCGGCTGTTCGCCCGCTATCCCGGAGCGGTCGCCCGCACCGCCGAGATCGCCGGACGCTGCCGGTTCTCGCTGGCCGAGCTCTCCTACCAGTATCCCGACGAACGCGACATCCCCGGCCTGACCGCCCAGCAGGCACTGGCGCGGCTGACCTGGGAGGGGGCGGCGCAGCGCTATCCCCAAGGCGTGCCGGCGAAGGTCGAGGCGCAGCTGCACCACGAGCTGAGGCTGATCCGCGAGCTGGATTACGCGCCCTATTTCCTGACCGTCCACGCCATCGTCCGCTACGCCCGCTCCCGCGGCATTCTCTGCCAGGGCCGCGGTAGCGCCGCCAACTCCGCCGTCTGCTTCGTCCTTGGCATCACCGCGATCGATCCGGAGCGCCACGACCTTTTGTTCGAGCGCTTCGTCAGCCAGGAGCGCAAGGAGCCGCCCGATATCGATGTGGATTTCGAGCACGAGCGGCGCGAAGACGTGATCCAGTGGGTCTACCGGACTTACGGACAGGACCGGGCGGCGCTTGCCGCCACCGTCGTCCGCTACCGGGCGCGCGGCGCAGTGCGCGAGGTGGGCAAGGCGCTGGGCCTGCCGGAGGACGTGACCGGCGCGCTCGCCCGCCTCACCTGGGCGTGGGACGCGGACGGCGTCAGCGAGGCCCAGGTGCGGGAGCTCAACCTCAACGCTGGCGATTACCGGCTGCGCCTCACCCTCGATCTCGCCCGCCAGCTGATCGGTGCGCCGCGCCACCTCTCGCAGCATCCCGGCGGCTTCGTCCTTACCCTCGGCCGCCTCGACGAGATGGTGCCGATCGAGCCGGCGGCGATGGCCGGCCGGCAGGTGGTCGAGTGGGACAAGGACGACCTCGATGCCCTGAAGATGATGAAGGTGGATGTGCTCGGCCTCGGCATGCTGGGCTGCCTGCGCCGCTGCTTCGACCTGCTGAAGGCGCACAAGGGGCTCGATCTCGACCTTGCCGCCATCCCCCAGGACGATCCCGCGGTGTACGACATGATCTGCCGGGCCGATACCATCGGCGTCTTCCAGATCGAGAGCCGCGCGCAGATGTCGATGCTGCCGCGGCTGAAGCCGCGCACCCTCGATGACCTCACCATCGAGGTTGCCGTCGTCCGGCCGGGGCCGATCCAGGGCGACATGGTCCATCCCTACCTGCGCCGGCGCGAGGGCAAGGAGCCGGTCGATTATCCCAGCCCGGCGCTGGAGAAGGTGCTCGGCAAGACGCTGGGCGTGCCGCTGTTCCAGGAGCAGGCGATGCGCGTGGCGATCGAATGCGCCGGCTTCACCGCGAGCGAGGCCGACCAGCTCCGCCGCGCCATGGCGACCTTCAAGTTCACCGGCGGCGTCAGCCACTTCAGGGATAAACTGGTCAGCGGCATGGTCGCGCGCGGCTATACGCCCGACTTCGCCGAGCGGACCTTCAGCCAGATCGAGGGCTTCGGCAGCTACGGCTTTCCGGAGAGCCACGCCGCCTCGTTCGCGCTGATCGCCTATGCGTCGTCGTGGATGAAGTGCTGGCATCCCGACGTGTTCTGCGCTGCCCTGCTCAACGCCCAGCCGATGGGCTTCTACGCCCCTGCCCAGATCGTCCGCGACGCACGCGAGCATGGCGTTCACGTCCGACCGGTCTGCATCAACCGTTCGCGCTGGGACTGCACGCTGGAGCCGCTGGACGAGGGCCGGTTCGCCGTCCGGCTCGGGATGCGCATGGTCCACGGCCTTGCCAACGCCGATGCGGCACGGCTGATCTCTAGCCGCACCGATCAGCCCTTTGCCGGCATCGAAGACCTGTGGCGCCGGGCGCGAGTCCCGGTCGCGAGCCTCGTCCGCCTGGCCGAGGCGGATGCGTTCCGGCCCGCATTCGCGCTTTCCCGGCGCGAAGCGCTCTGGGCGATCCGTGCATTGCGCGATGAACCGCTCCCCCTGTTTACGGCAGCAGCGGCGCGCGCCCAGGCAGTCATACCGGAGATCGCCGAGCCGGTGGTGACGCTGAAGGCGATGACGGCGGGCCGGGAGGTGACGGAGGATTACAACCACGTCGGCCTGACCCTTCGCGACCATCCCATCTCGTTCCTGCGAGGCGAGCTGACGCGATGGAAGGTGATGACCTGCGCCGACGCCGCAGCCGCGCGGGACGGGCAGTCGGTGCGGGTCGCGGGTCTGGTGCTGGTCCGGCAGAGGCCCGGCAGCGCCAAAGGCGTGCTGTTCGTCACCATCGAGGATGAGACCGGCATCGCCAACCTGGTGATCTGGCAGGCCCTGTTCGAGAAGCAGCGGCGGCTCGTTCTTACTGCCGGGATGCTGGGGGTCGACGGCCGCATCCAGCGCGAGGGGGAGGTCGTCCACCTCATCGCCTCCCGGCTGCACGACCTGTCTGCGACGCTCGCCAGCGTCGGCGATCGCGACGCAATGCCGCAGGAGCGAGGCGGCGGCATTCACCTCCCGGCACCGGAAGGAAACGCGAAAGCTTTGCGGCCCGCCGCGCCAAAGCCGCGCGACATTTACGTTCAAGACCAGTCTCTGCGAGCGATCAAGGTGAGAACCCGGGATTTTCGGTAGACGAGGACAATAGAAGCAAGGCACTTGAGAAGTCCCATCGGAACAGATGCAGAGGCGCAGCTCGCGCCATGTGGAGTGAATGCGCGAAGATCGAGCGATGATCAGCCTGTAAAACAGCACCCCGCCCCGAGTAGCCTCAACCATTGACATAATTACGTGAGTTTCGTTTGACGTGGAGTCCCCATCAGTGCCGATATGACCCCATATCCATGATCATTTCTACTGAAATTTCAATGTGTTGAATATGTTTCGGCAAGGGGTCCTGCTTGGACATTTTTTCACATCAAAGCCTTATGCCGTTGCTTCCGGTTTGATCAACATATTGTAGGTGGCGGGGGTTTTGGCGACGGCGATGGTGAGCAGGGAGCGGAAGGCGGCGTGTCTGGTGCGGCGGCGATTGAAGCGGAAGGTGAACTCATCGAGGTAGGATTGCAGGTGCTGCTGGCGCAGGCCGTGATAGACGCCGAGCGCCCAGGTTTTCAGGTTGGCGAAGACGCGGTGGGTCCACGGCAGGACAATGTGGGCGGCCATCGGGCCGATGACGTGCGGATCGTGGGCGATGGCGGAGACGCCGGCATAGCCGCTCCAGCCGTCGGTCCTGGCGGTGGCGCCGGGCGCGAGGTTGGCCTTGATGAAGGCGTGCAGGCTGCGGGCGGAGAAATCGGCGATCGCGGCGAGCCGCACCCGGCCGGGTCCGGCGTCCGTCACCTCGACGGCACCCGCCACCAGCATCTTGCCCTGGGGACTGCGTCCATGCCCGCCTGCCGGCGGATCATCCTTGCGGCGCAAGGGGATCGTCGTCTCATCGACCTCCACCAGGCCGGCGAGCGGCGCCCGCCCGGGGGCGACCATCGCCCGCCGCAGCTTGGCGCAGAGCAGCCACGCCGACTTGTACGATCCGAGCC
>JAEULG010000018.1 GCA_016793875.1 Rhodospirillales bacterium
ACCGGCGTCGACGGCGACCGGCTGGCGGCGAAGCAGCGGGTCGTCGCCGCGGGGGCGCAGCGTCACCGGGGCGAGACGGACGACCCGATCGACCTGCTCCGCCGGATCGGCGGCCGCGAACTGGCCGCCATCGCCGGCGCGGTGCTGGCCGCCCGGCTGCGGCGGATCCCGGTGCTGCTCGACGGCTTCGTCGCCACCGCCGCTGCCGCACCCCTGGCGGTGGCCCGCGGCGATGCGCTCGCTCATTGCCGGGCGGCGCATGTCTCGGCCGAACCGGGCCACCGCCGGCTGCTGCGCCGGCTGGCGATGCGCCCACTGCTCGATCTCGACATGCGCCTCGGCGAGGCCTCGGGCGCGGTGCTGGCAGTGGCGCTGCTGCGGGCTTCCCTCGCCTGCCACCTCGGGATGGCGACCTTCGATGACGCCGGCGTGGCGGGCCGCGAACCCGACTGAGCGGGTATCGCCGGAACTCCTGGCAAAAGCCACGGAATCGCAAACCGCTGCTGCTTGCAGCGGCAATCCGCGGCGGGCCATTATCGCCGCATGCGATGGACTCTTGCTCTTCTGCTGCTGGCGATCGCGACGCTGGTCGCGCCCGCCTGCACCACCAACCCGGCCACCGGCCGCTCCAGTTTCACCGCCTTCATGTCGCCCGACGACGAGAAGCGCGTCGGCGCGCAAGAGCATCCGAAGCTGGTGGACCAGTTCGGCGGTGACTACCCCGATGCCAGCCTTGCTGCCTACGTCAGCCGGGTGGGACAGGCCGTCGCCAAACACGCCGAAGTGCAGGACGTCCCCTATACGTTCACCGTGCTCGACGACGACGACATCAACGCCTTCGCCCTCCCCGGTGGCTACGTTCACGTCACCCGCGGTCTCGTGACGCTGGCCAGCAACGAAGCGGAACTGGCCGGCGTACTTGGCCACGAGATCGGCCACATCACCGCGCGTCATGCGGCACAGCGGTACAGCAGCGCCACCGCCGCCAACCTCGGCATCGGCATCCTCAGCATCCTCGGCGCGGTCGCCGGCCTACCGTCGGAAATGACCCAGATGGCCGGCAGCGGCCTGCAGGCCGGCGCCTCCGTCTATCTCCAGAGCTACTCCCGCGACCAGGAGATGGAGGCGGACAGCCTCGGCATCCGGTACATGGCGCAGGCCGGTTACGACCCGGACGCGATGGTCAGCTTCTTCCGCAAGCTCGACGCCTGGACGCGGCTGCAAGCCGCCGAGGTGGGCGATCCGGCCGCCGCTGACCGCTTCGATATCATGGCCTCGCATCCGCGCACCGCCGACCGCGTGCAGCAGGCGGCTCGACTTGCCGCCTCGGCGGAAGGTCCTGGCGAAAAGCTCGACCAGACCGCCTACCTCAAGGCCATCGACGGCGTCCTGTTCGGCGATTCCCCGGCGCAGGGCTTCCGACGCGGCCGCGATTTCATCCACCCGCAACTGCGGATCGCGTTCACGGTACCGGCCGGCTTCGTGCTGAAAAACAGCGCCCAGCAGGTGCTGGCGACCGGCCCCAACGGCGCGCTGATCGTCTTCGATGCCGAGCGCCGGGCCGGGGTCGCCCGCCAGGTGCCGGACATGGCGACGTATCTCTCCCAGGTCTGGGCGCGGAGCCTGCCGCTGGCTGGCGTCGAGCGGTTGCAGATCAACGGCGCCGCAGCGGCCACCGGGGTTGCCCGACTACAGACGCGCGGTGGCGCCGCCATCGTCCGTCTCGTCGCCATCCGCGGCGGCGCCGACAGCATCTGGCGGTTCATCTTCCTCGCCCCGCCCAGCGACGCGCAGCGCCTGCAGGCCGACTTTCAGCGTACGGCAATGAGCTTCCGGCTGCTGTCGGCGGCGGAGGCGGCGGCGGCGAAGCCATGGCGGATCGACGTGGTCATGGTGCAGGAGGGCGACACCGCCGAATCGCTGGCCCAGCGCATGGCCATTGACGAGGACCGGCTGGAGACTTTCCGGGCGCTAAACGGCCTTGATGGCGGGGCGAGGCTGAGCCCAGGCCAGCAGGTGAAACTTGTCGTGGGTTAGAACAAGCCTCAGCGGCGCAGGCGCCTGAACAAGTAAAGTAACAGCCAGACCGGCACGACGACGCTTGCTCCCAGCACGATATAGTGCCATCCCCAGTCGAAGAGACGGACGGCGAGGCGAATCGCCTCGCCTATGGCGTCCCCCGCCGCGGCCGGCAATTCCGTTGGCTTGATGCCGAATGCCGCTAGAATCAGGCCGACCACCAGCGACAATAGTAGCAGAGTGAATGCGGTCTTGAGGAGCTGGCCCATCTTCTTTTCCTACGGCAATCCTGGAGTTTTTGTTAGGCCGGCGTAGCTTGCCGGCCATCGGCCCTGTCCGATCCGGCTGGCGATTTCGGCACATCGAAGTATTGTTTATGCGTGCGATTTCGCAGTGCAGCGCAACCGCCGTTACCTCCCGCTCTATTCATTTTTCTTGTAGGGAATGCCTAACCAGCGTATTGATTTCGTGGGAGAAGAAGACTACGTACGAAATAAATCCAGCCTAGAGCAGCCATATAGACGAGCCATAACCATGATTGACCAGAACTCCGAAAGCCACATCGGCGAGAACGTCCGCCGGCTGGCGGCAGAAATCGTTGCTGCCTATGTCGGCGCAAACACTGTCGCCGCCACCCAACTACCTGAACTCATCCGATCGGTCATCACGACGCTCAGCGGGCTGGAAGGCGGCGTCGAAGACACGGTCGTCGATCCGCCGAAGCCGCCCGTATCGATCCGCCGCTCGGTCACCCCCGATTACCTTGTCTGTCTGGAAGACGGCAAGAAGCTGAAAATGCTCAAGCGACACCTGAGAACCACTTACAACATGTCGCCCCAGGATTACCGCGAGAAGTGGGGCTTGCCAGCCGACTACCCCATGGTCGCCCCCAACTACGCCGCACGACGCTCGGAATTCGCCAAGAAGATCGGCCTCGGCCGCAAGGTTGCCGAGCCCAAGCGACCTGCCAAGCGCGGCCGCGCCGCGTGGGCGCGCGCATAACATCATGGCCGCGAGCGATCAGCTTCGTCCTGCTGCTGATCCTCGCGGGCATACCGGGCGGCGGAGCCTCCGCCGCCCTCGCGCTGATCGCGCCATTCTTCGGTCACTTCGAAGGCAAGACGATCGTCGAGGGCGATGACACCACGACGAGCCGCGATCTTGCCGTCGACATCCAACCGGACGGCGATGATTTCCGCGTCATCTGGACGACGGTGACGCGTCAGCTCGACGGCGACATCAAGTACAAGACCTACTCCATCGGCTTCGAGGCGACGAAGCGGCCGGGAATCTTCCGGTCCACCATGGGCACCGACATGTTCGGCAACCGCGTGCCGCTCGATCCGATGAAGGGCGACCCCTACGTCTGGAGCCGCATCATCGGCCGTACGCTGACCGTCTACTCGCTGCAGATCACCGACGATGGCGGATACGACCTTCAGGTGTACGAACGCACGCTGGATGGCCCGGACCGGATGTCGCTGCGCTTTTCCCGCTTCCGCGAGGGCGAGCCTCCCCGTGAACTCACGGCCATCCTGAAACGGACTGCTCCGCCGACGCCGCCACCGGCTCAATAGGACAGCAGCACCGGCAGCGCCATCTGCGCGAGCATCTTGCGGGCCAAGCTGCGCCGGAGCGCCAGCCGGCCGAGCTGCTGCCCCGCCGCTCCCATCACCAGTAGATCGGCGCCGCTGTCGGCAAGGTAGGATTGCAGCTTCTCGAGCGGGTGGCCGGCATCGACCACCAAGCGGTCGGCCGCCGCCGTGATCCCGTGCTCCGCGAGATGCTGCACCAGAACCGCCGGGTCGATCGGATCGCTCTCCTCGTCATCCCGCCGGCCCGGGCCTATCGCCAGCACCGTGACATGCTCGGCCAGCGCCAGCAACGGCAGGGAGTCGTGGACGGCACGCGCCGCCTCGCGGCTCGCATTCCAGGCAATGACCACGCGGTGGCCCGTCGCCTCGAAGTGCCCACCGTGCGGGACGATCAGCACCGGCCTGCCGGAGTGGAGGACGGTGTGCTCGATCAGTGCCGCCGGCACGCTGCCGTCGGCATCGCGGGGAGCGAACTGCCCGAGGATAACGAGGTCCATGGTGCGCGCGCGCAGGACGACGGCCCGGCTCACATGGGTGTCATTGGCACCAATATCGGAATGCCAGTCGACCACCGCGAGGCCGCGGGCATTGGCGTGCAGCCGGAATGCCGCTTCCGCCTTCCCGGCGGCCCGTGCAACGAAGACATAGCGATCCTGCGAGTTGAGGCTCGGCACATCCGGGTCGCAGACGGCATAAAGGGCTGTCAGTTTTGCGTCGAAGCTCTTGGCCAGCGCGATCGCCACGTCGGCCCGACCGGCAGAAGCTTCGCTCTTGTCGAGATGGACGAGCAAATGTCGGAAAGTCATACGGATCTCGGCTCCCGGCGCATCTTTTTTTCTCTATGGCTCTGAATACACCTTTCCCGGATGCACCGGAACGGAAACCATGCGAACTGCCTGCGGTTCTGATTGCGCAAAGGTGACCGCGGCAAGAGCCTTGGCGGCGTCCTGCCGCTTCCCACATGGAAACCAGCCGAGGGCCTGATGCCCCGGAAGATGGACTATGCAGGGAGAGAACGATGATGGCGCTGGCCACCGGCATCCGCGCTGAGAGTGGAAAGTTGGCAAGAAATTTCGCGATCTTCGCCCTGGTCCTCGCCGGGCTGCCGGGACTTCCGGCAGCGGCATGGGCAACGCCGGTTCCCGGACAGCCGGCACCGGCATTTGCCGGCACCGACACCCAGGGGCGCGCGGTCTCCATCAGCGATTATCGTGGCTCGATCGTAGTGCTGGAATGGACCAATAACGAGTGTCCGTTCGTGCAACGACAGTATCAGAGCGGCAACATGCAGTCCTTGCAGAAGCAGGCAGCAGCAGCCGGGGTCGTCTGGCTGACGATCATCTCATCCGCCCCGGGCGAGCAGGGATTCGTGGATGGCCCACAGGCCGACAAGCTGACGGCGGACCGTGACGCGGCCCCCCGGGCAGTCATCCTCGACCCCTCCGGTGAGATCGGACACACCTACGGCGCCAAGACGACGCCCCACATGTACGTGATCGACCCGTCCGGTACGCTCGTCTACATGGGAGCGATCGACGATCAGCCGCGGATCACCAGCACCAGCCCCGCAGACGCGCACAACTATGTGCGCGCAGCCCTCGCTGCGCTCGCCGATGGCAAGCCTGTGGCAACGCCGGTTACCCAGGCGTACGGCTGCTCGGTCAAGTACAAGGGCTGACCCCCAACGGAAGCCGCCTGCCCGCGACTACAGGTTGAGGTCGCGGGCTCGCTTCTGGAAGGCCGTGACCATGGTGCGGGCGGCGTGCGGCAGCAACATGTCGATGGCGCCCTGGAGGCGGCTCGATCGCATCTGCCAGGTGAGAGCGATGGACGCCCGGCAACCGCGGCCGGCCGGGTTGAAATCCCAGGTGATGAAGAAGTTGCTGAACAGCTCGTCCGAAGAGGTGACCTCGATCCGCACCGGCCGATGCAGGACCGTCTTGGTGCGGAAGCGCTCGTGCACCGGGCCGAGGCCGACCATCTGCTCCGTCCAGTAGACGTTGGGCTCGCGCTCGTAGACATTTGCTTCACGCCACAGCGGCAGAAACTCCGGATAGCGCTCGACGTCCGCAACCACATCGAAGATGCGGTCGGGCGGAGCGTTGATAACGCGGCTATCGGTATGAACCGTCATGGCTTTCCCGTCCTCGAACCACGCGGGCGGCACCTGCGCTCCGCCGGCGCCGCCGGGCAATCCGACCGCCTATTCGGCCGCCCTGCCCACTTCCTCCCCTGCTGTCTCCATCGGTTCCGGCGCCGTTTCCGCCGGCGGCCGCCAACGCAGCACCGGCTTGCGAGCGGCGCGGGTCTCGTCGAGGCGGCGACGCGGTGAGAGTCGCGGCGACTCCCGGAAAAAAGCCTCGTCGCCGGCAAGCGCGCGCTCGGCCAGACCTTTCATCGTGGCGATGAAACGGTCCAGCGTCCGCTTGCTCTCCGTTTCGGTCGGTTCAACCAACATTGCGCCGTGCACCACCAGCGGAAAGTATACGGTCATCGGATGGAACCCCTCGTCGATCAGCGCCTTGGCGAGATCGAGGGTACTGACGCCGGTATCCTTGAGGAAGCGGTCGTCGAACAGCGCCTCGTGCATGCACGGCCCCGCGAAGGGAGCCGAGAACGTCCCCTGCAGCTCCGCGAGGATATAGTTGGCATTGAGCACTGCATCGCCGGATGCCTGCCGCAGCCCGTCGGCGCCCATGCTCATCATGTAGGCGAGCGCCCGGACGAACATCCCGAACTGGCCGTGGAAACCCTTGACCCGCCCAACCGGCTTGCCGTCGGCATGCATCCCGTGCTCGACGAGCCGGAAGCGGCCGTTTTCCTCGGCCACGAAGGCGACCGGCGCGAACGGTGCCAGCGCCGCCGACAGCACCACCGGTCCTGAGCCGGGGCCGCCGCCGCCGTGCGGCGTCGAGAATGTCTTGTGCAGATTGAGATGCATGCAATCGATGCCGAGATCGCCCGGACGAACCCGGCCGACGATGGCGTTGAAATTGGCGCCATCGCAGTAGAAGAAGGCACCCACCTCGTGCGCCGCCTCGGCGATCAGCCGCACGTCGTTCTCGAACAGCCCGCAGGTATTGGGGTTGGTGACCATGACCGCGGCGACGTCCGGCGATAACGCAGCGCGGAGCTTTTCGAGATCGACCCGGCCGCGCGCGTCTCCCGGCACCGACTGAACGGCATAACCGCAGGCGGCAGCGGTGGCAGGATTGGTGCCATGGGCGGATTCGGGCACCAGCACCCGGCGGCGCGGATCGCCGCGGTCTTCCAGGGCGGCGCGGATGGTCATCAGGCCGACAAGTTCGCCGTGGGCGCCGGCCGCCGGCGACATCGCGACGGCCGGCAGGCCGGTCAGTGTCGTCAGCCAGTGGGCGAGCGTGTGCATCAGCCGCAGCGCACCCTGCACCGTCGAGGCCGGCTGCAGGGGATGCAGGTCGCCGAGCCCCGGCAGACGCGCCAGCTTCTCGTTAAGCCGGGGGTTGTGCTTCATCGTGCACGAGCCCAGCGGAAACAGGCCGGAGTCGATCGAGTAGTTCTGCTGGCTCAGCCGCAGATAGTGGCGGACCACCTCCGGCTCGCTGAGCCCCGGCAGGCCGATCGGCCGCTCGCGGCGGACAGGTCCCAGGCGATCGCCGCCCGAAGGCGATGGCGGCGCCGGCAGGTCGACCGCCGTCTTCTCCGGCGATCCCTGCTCGAAGATCAGCGGCTCTTCCAGCATCAGGCCGCGGTGGCCGCTGATCGTCTTCATCGACCCGGTCATGCCACCACCTCGGACAGCGCCACTGCCAGCGCTTCGATGTCGTCGTCACTGTTCATCTCGGTCGCGGCGACGAGCAGTAGCGACCGGGCTTCCGTCCACGCCGGCAACAGCCGCATCAGCGGAATGCCGCCGAGAACGCCGCGCGCCGCCATCTGCTCCACCGCAGCCTCGGCCGGCTTCGGCAAGCGCAGGGTGAACTCGTTGAAGAATGTCTTGTTCAGCACGTCGATGCCGGGGATCGCCGCCAGCCGGTCGGCAAGCGCGCAGGCGCGCGCATGGTTGACCTCGGCCAGCCGGCGGAAGCCGGCGTCGCCCAGCATCGTCAGATGGATGGTAAAGGCCAGCGCGCACAGGCCGGAGTTGGTGCAGATATTGCTGGTCGCCTTTTCCCGGCGGATGTGCTGCTCGCGGGTGGAAAGCGTCAGCACGAAGCCGCGGCGACCGTCCTCATCCACCGTCTCGCCGACGAGACGGCCGGGCATCTGCCGGATGAAGCGCTCGCGCGCCGCCATCAGTCCGACCGTCGGGCCGCCGAAGGATGGCGCATTGCCCAGGGATTGGCCTTCGCCGCAGACGATGTCGGCTCCCATCTCGCCGGGCGAGGTGATCAGCCCGAGCGAAACCACCTCGGCGACGGCGACCACCAGCAGCGTCCCGCTGGCCTGGCAGGCGGCGGCCAGAGGAGCAAGATCGTGGACGCGGCCGAAAACATCGGGGTTCTGGACGATGACGCAGGCGGTGTCGGCATCCAGCCGCTCTTCCGGATGCTCATCGCCCGCCCACGACGGCGGCAGCGGCAGCGCATCGAGGGCAAGGAAGCGCGCATAGGTCTCGGCAGTGCTCCGCCAGTGCGGATGCAGCCCGCCCGACAGCAACACCCGCTTGCGCCGGGTCAGCCGGCACGCCATCGCCATCGCCTCGGCGCAGGAGGTCGCACCGTCGTACAGCGAGGCGTTGGCTACCTCCATCCCGGTGATCAGCGCGACCTGCGTCTGGAACTCGAAAAGGTACTGCAGGGTGCCTTGCGCGATTTCCGGCTGGTAGGGCGTGTACGCCGTGAGAAATTCCCCGCGCTGGATCAGGTGATCGACCGACGCCGGGATATGGTGGCGGTAAGCGCCGCCACCGAGGAAGCTCGGCACCCCTGCCGGCGAGATATTCTCCGCCGCAAATGCCCGGAAGGCCCGCTCGACGGCCATCTCGTCGGCATGCAGCGGCAGCTCGACCGGGCCGGCGAGCAGCGCGTCGGCCGGCACGTCGCGGAACAGATCCTCGATGCTCTCGACACCGATCCCCGCAAGCATCTGCCGGCGGTCGTCCTCGGTCAGCGGCAGATAGCGCATCAACCGAGGCTCCGCAGCATCGCCTGATACGCTTCCTCGTCCATCATCTCAGCCAGCTCGCTCTCGTCGCTCAGCCGGATCTTCATGAACCAGCCGCCGTCCAGCGGCTCGGCGTTGACCAGCTCGGGGCCGTCGGCCAGTCCCTCGTTGACCGCGATCACCTCACCCGAGACCGGTGCGTAGACTTCGCTCGCCGCCTTCACCGATTCGACGACGGCCGCCGGATCGCCTTTGGCCACGGCCATCCCCACGGCCGGCAACTCGACGAACACGACATCCCCCAGTTGTTGCTGGGCATAATCGGTGATGCCCACCGTGCCGAGACCATCCTCGACACGGATCCACTCATGTTCTTGGGTGAAGCGGATGACAGGCATGGGTGCTTCCCCTCCTCAGCCGTGCTTGACGTAGCGATGCGGCACGAACGGCAGCGGCACGACCTCGCCCGCCAGGTTCTTGCCGCGAACGAGCAGCGAAACCGGCGTTCCGGGAGCGGCCGACGCGATGCTCACATAGCCCATCGCCACCGGTGCGGCCAGTGACGGCGCGTAGCCACCGCTGGTCACCGTCCCGATCGGCTTGCCGTCGGCATTCTGGATGGGGGTGCCGGCCCGCGCCGGTGCCCGCCCTTCCAGCCGGATGCCGACGCGCCGGCGCTCCGCCCCGGCGAAAAGCTGGCGCAGGACGGTCTCGTCGCCAGGGAAGCCTCCCTGCTGGCGCCGACGCTTGCCGATCGTCCAGCCCAGCGCGGCTTCCACCGGGGTGGTCGTCTCGTCGATGTCATTCCCCCACAGGCAGAGTCCGGCTTCGAGACGCAGGGTATCGCGTGCCCCCAATCCCGCTGGCGCGACCTCCGGCTCCGCTAGCAACATCCGCGCCAGCTCCGGAGCCTCTTGCGCCGGACAGCTGATTTCGAAGCCGTCCTCGCCGGTATAGCCACTGCGCGAGATCGTACAGCGGACATCGCCGATCCGCAGTATCTCGCTGCTCATGAACATCATGAGCGAGACCGCGGGCGCGAAGCGCGCCAGGACCGCAGCGGCAGCGGGTCCCTGCAGCGCCAGTAGCGCCAGATCATCCAGCAGCCGCACCTCGTGCCCCGGCAGATGGCGCTGCAGATGGGCGATATCGACCGCCTTGCGCGATGCATTGACCACCAGCGATACGTGCGTGCCGGACGGCGTCAGCATCAGGTCGTCGATGATGCCGCCGGCTTCGTTGGTCAGCAGCGTGTATTTCAGCTTACCGGCAGGCAGGCCGGTCACGTCCGCCACCACCAGCGTCTCCAACGCCGCCCCGGCGTCGCCGTCGATGCGCACCTGACCCATGTGCGAAACATCGAACAGCACCGCCTTGGAACGCGCCTGGAGATGTTCCGCCAGTATCCCGAGTGGGTAGTGCACCGGCAGAGCGTAGCCGGCGAAGGGCACCATCCGCCCCCCCAGCGCAACGTGCAGATCGTAGAGTGGCGTCCGCGTCGCGGCAGCTGCGTCTTCGCTGCTCATCGCCCCAGTCCCTGCCAGCGCCGATTGTAGGCGAGCTCCTCGGGGGTGAGCTGGAAGCCCACCAGCACCTCGTATTCGTACTCGGCTGCCTTATAAGGCAGCGGGATATCAATGCTGATCGGCGGATCGTCGTCCTGCACGATAACCCGCGCGCGGTTGGGTGCGAACTGCGTCTGCGCCGGGAACTCCTCCTTCATCAGGATCTGCTCGTCGCGAACGACGCTGACGAAGTAGGTGAAATTGATGGTCGCCTCATCGTTGGCCGCACCGCGGGTGAAAACGAAGACCGGGGCGAGCTGCACGTTGACCCGCCGCATCCCGTTCTTCACCTCCGGATATTCGCAAGCGGAAACGATGTCGCCGATGTCACCCTGAAAGTCGATGTCGAGGATGTCCTGCCCGGGTCCGGGCTGGAAGCGGGTGATCCGGCCTGCCTCGGAGAGCACAGCGACCCGCGGGCACACCTTCATTTTCTTATCCTCGGAGGCACAGCCGGCCAGCAGCAGCATCGCAAGGCCGAGGACGCCAGCGAGCCGCCAGGAGTACCGCATTCCTGCCAGCCCGCTCATCGCGCCGCCGGCGGGCCGCCGCACGATGCAGGCTTCGCGGCTTTCCTGCAGACGCACATCCACTCCGCCTCCGACTTGCCGGTCATGGGATCATGGGCCCCCGCCCGCCGCTGCCATGCGTGCGGACCGGCCCCGCCACCGGTGGGCGAGGCAGTGGCGCGAGACTATCGTCGCGCCGGCACCCGTGACAAGATGCCGCCATGGCCGTTTACACCGAAATCACCGACGAAGAGGTGCAGGGGTTCGCTCGCGAATACGACATCGGCCGGGTTATCGCCTGCAAGGGCATCGCCGAGGGCATCGAGAACTCCAACTACCTGCTGGTGACCGAACAGGGCCCGTTCATCCTGACGCTGTACGAGCGGCGGGTAAGAAGGGATGATCTGCCGTTCTTCATCGGGCTGATGGAGCATCTCGCGCAGCGCGGGATACCCTGCCCGGTGCCGGTGCGTGGCCGCGACGGGGAGTCGCTGCGCCACCTCGCCGGACGGTGCGCCGCCATCGTCACCTTCCTGCGCGGCATGTGGCCGAAGCGCCCGCAGCCGGCCCACTGCCAAGCCCTCGGCGAGGCGCTCGCCCGCCTGCACCTGGGCGGCGCCGACTTCCCGATGCAGCGGCGCAACGACCTCTCGGTCGGCGGCTGGCGGCCGCTGTACGAGGCTTCGGCGCCTCATGCCGGCGCTGTGGCTCCTGACCTTGCCGCCGAGCTGACCTCCGAACTCACCATCCTCGAGCGGCGCTGGCCGCAACACCTGCCGCAGGGCGTCATCCACGCCGACCTCTTTCCCGACAACGTGTTTTTCGAGGGCACCCAGTTGTCCGGACTGATCGACTTCTACTTCGCCTGCAATGACTTCCTCGCCTATGACATCGCCGTGTGCGTCAATGCCTGGTGCTTCGAGAACGACGGCAGCTTCAACATCACCAAGGCCCGACGGCTCGTTTCCGGCTACAGTGCCGTGCGGCCGCTGTCGCCCGAGGAGTTGCGCCTGCTGCCGCTGCTGGCGCGCGGTGCCGCGATGCGCTTTCTGCTGACCCGCCTCTACGACTGGCTGAACACGCCGAAGAACGCCCTCGTCACGCCGAAGAATCCCATGGAATACCTGCAGAAGCTGCGCTTCCACCGCGGTGCGCGCGGGCTCGGTGCCTACGGACTGGATGCTCTCGATGCCGCCTGACGATGGCGCGCCGACCGGTCCGCGTAACGAGCCGGTCCTCGAACTGTTTACCGACGGTGCCTGCCTGGGCAATCCGGGCCCCGGCGGCTGGGGCGTCGTGTTGCGCTGGCGCGGTCACGAAAAGGAGCTCTCCGGGGGCGAGGCGCACACCACCAACAACCGCATGGAGCTGACCGCGGCCATCGAGGGGCTTGCGGCCCTGAAGCGCCCGAGCGTCGTCCGTCTGCACACCGATTCGATCTATGTGCGCGACGGCATCACCCGCTGGCTCGCCGGCTGGAAGCGCAACGGCTGGCAGACCGCGGCGCGCAAGCCGGTCAAGAACGCCGATCTGTGGCGGCGGCTGGACGAAGTGCAGGCTCCCCACCGCATCGACTGGATCTGGGTGCGCGGCCATGCGGGGCATCCGGAGAACGAACGGGCCGACGCCCTGGCGTCGGCAGCGGCCCGCGCCAGCCGGGTTGCCGCCGCACCTTCCTGATCGCGGCTCGCCGCGACGGCGCCGCCGGAACGGGCGGAGGCGCTTATTGCGTATCGGGAACAGGTGTCGGCCGAAAAACACATTAGTGGCTACAACGGCGCGTCTGGTAGGATTGTTTAAGGATAGTCTCGCGCTAAGCGACAGGCGAGGAACGGAAAGATGAGCGAATTCGTGTGGACCGAGGCGATGAGTGTCGGTGTTCCCGCGCTCGATGCCGATCACCGGTGCCTCGTTCGCATCATCAACCTGCTGCATGATGCGGAAGGTAACGATACGAATCGGGTCATCGATACCGTTATGGAAGCGCTTAACCGGTATGCACGGTTCCATTTCGCCCGCGAAGAGCAGGTAATGCTTGCCTGCGGCTTTCCCGCGCTCGGCGTCCATCGCGCCGAACACGCGGGCTTCTCGCGCATGTTGGAGAGCATTCCGCAACGCCCGCGTGGCGAGACGGCAGCCCGTGAACTGCTTGACTATCTCAAGGACTGGCTGCTGCACCACATCCTGATCCAGGACATGGCCTACAAGCCCTACATCGCCGAGTCATCGGATCTGGATGAAATCACCACGACGATAGCGGCGCTGCTGCCCCCCATCGAGGTCGCATCGCTCATCGGCGAGACGGCGTAACGCGGCCGCCGGCGGCTTGGCGCCGCCGGCCATCGTTACGACCTCCCGTCGCCGGCACGCTCCCGCAGCGCTATCGTCGATGCCAAGCGGCGATTTCGGTCGCCGGCGGCGGGACGACGATGGTCACCGGCGCCGACATTTTCGACGTTCCCTGGACGTTGAATGCCTTTGCCTTGATCGTGTACGTGCCGGGCGGCGCTCCCTGCCAATTGAGGGTATAGGGCTCCGCTTTGTCGTCAAATTTCAGCGCGCCGTTCACCCAGAATTCGACATGGGCGATGGCCTCGACCGACGCCGGCTCCGCCGTCACCACGATATGGGCGGGATCATCACTCGCACCCACCTGTACCGAGACGGCCACGGGAGGGGTGGCATTCACCTCCGCCTTCCAGGCGCTGACGGCATCGCTCAGGGCGGCAGTAATGTCGGGATTGCTGGCAGCGAGGTCGGTGGTCTCGCCGAGGTCCTGACTGAGGTCGTACAGTGCCTTCTGGCCGCCGATGTTCACCAGCTTCCACGCACCATCCCTCACCGCGGTATTGCCCTGGTAGAGCCAGAACAGCCGGCGCGCCGGCATCTGGGCCTCCGAATCAAACAACACTGGCAGGAAACTGGCGCCATCGATCCGGTGGGCGGCAGGCACGCTGGCTGACGTCAGATCGAGGACCGTCGGGAATACATCCATGGTCGTCAGGGTCTCACCGCTGACGCCGGGCGCAATGCGGCCGGGCCAGTAGGCGATGGCCGGAACGCGGTGACCGCCCTCGTAGACTTGGCCTTTGATGCCACGCAGCGGGGCGTTGGTGCCGGGGGAAAACGCCCCATTGTCGGAGAAGAAGAAAACGAAGGTTTTCTCCTCCAGGTTCAGGGAGCGCAAGGCGCTCATGATGGTGCCGATGCCCGCATCCATCGCCTGGATCATTAGCGGGTAGTTGGCCTTGTTCCCTTCGTTCGGACCTTTCGGCTGTCCTGGAACACGGATGGCCGCATCCTTCGGACCCTGGTAGGGCACATGCGGCGCCTGGAAGGAGACTTCGAGGAAGAACGCGGCGTTTTGCTGGCGCTGCATGAAGCCGACCGCCTCACGGGCGATCGCGGTCGTCGAGTAGACCTGGGTTGCAACTGCCGTCGTGTTGCGCCACCAGTCGAGGTTCCCGAGCGAATCGAGGTGATTGACGTAGTCGATCTCGCCGTTGAGGAAGCCGTAGAAGAAATCGAAGCCCTGCCGGCCCGGCTGGAACTTCGCCTGCGTGCCAAGGTGCCACTTGCCGACGATCGCCGTCCGGTACCCGGCCGACTTCACCACATCGCTGAGCGCGATCTGGTTGGGATCGAGGCCGACATCCGGCGAAGCGGCGAGCGCGTACTCCAGTTTGGCACGCTGCTGGTAGCGGCCTGTCATCAGGGCCGCCCGCGTCGGCGTGCACACCGGGCCGTTGCTGTGAAAGTCGGTAAAGCGCAGCCCGGCGGCCGCCAGGGCATCAATATTCGGCGTGCTGACGGGACCGCCGTAACTGCTGATATCTCCGTAACCGAGGTCATCGGCGATGATAAAGACGATGTTGGGCTTGCCGCCATCGGTAGCCGACGCCGGCAGCGGAACGGACAGCGCGAGCACGACTGCCGCCAGAACTGCCGCGGCTGCGGTGACCCGACCCATGGCACAGATAGAGTGAGAGCGCCGATAAGACATCATCCCCCCGCTGCCGACAGGCTCGACTGCCTCCGCCGCTGGCGCCATTTGCTGGTAGGCGCGTTCGGGTAAGAGGTGTCGGACAAGCCCCACGGCTCTAAAGTCGCGGCGGAGATATCACAACTAGCGTCATAAGCGAAAGCAAACAGAAGGCCGTTCTGCGATTGACTAATCCGGATCGGCTGCTATGTGCGCGGGGTCCCGCATATGGCCTAGTCACTCACCGCAACTGGGTAGGGCGGACGCCGGTATGGTAGGTTCTTCCCTTCTTCGGGTATATTCTAATACGTCGGCAGGCGGATTGGGGAAGCGCAAATCACACCCCGACTACGCTTCCCCTTGGTCTGTCCCTTTTGCCGGCTTGAGAAGCAGGCTCCGGCTGCGCCGCCGTCGATGACCTAGCCGGCGGCCCGCGCCGGCACGACGATGCTTACCGGCTGCGAGACACCCATCGTCCCCTGGACGTTGAACGCCTTGGCCTTGATCGAATAGGCACCGGGCGCCGCACCCTGCCAGTTGAAGGTATAGGGAGCGGTGGTGACGTCGGCGGTGTGGACCTCGTTGACCCAGAATTCGACGCGGGTGATCGCTTCGTCCGACGCTGGCTCCGCCGTCAGGATGACTGCTCCGGCCGCTTCGACTGCCCCCCTCCCCGTCTGCATGGAAACAGAGACGGCCGGCTGCGCGGTGACGTCCGCCTTCCACTTGTTGATGGCGTTGCTCAGGGACGCGGTAATTCCCGGATATTTCGCGGCGACGTTGGTGGTTTCGCCGATATCGGCATTCAGGTTGTACAGCGCCGTCTGGCCGTTGATTTTGACCAGCTTCCACTCACCTTCCCGGGCTGCGGTGTTGCCACCGTACATCCAGAACAGCTTTCGCGCCGGCAGGGCAGCCTCCTTGCCAAGCAGCACCGGCAGGAAGCTGTTGCCGTCGACGCGGTGTGCCTCCGGCACCTTGGCAGAGGCGAGGCCGAGGACCGTGGGAAAGAGATCGATTGCCGCAACCGTCTCCCGGTTGACGCTGGGGGCGATGCGACCGGGCCAGTAGGCGATCGCCGGCACCCGGTGGCCGCCCTCGTAGAGCTGTCCCTTGACCCCCCGCAGCGGCCGATTGGTGCCGGGAGCGAAGGCGCCGTTGTCGGAGAGGAAGAGGACGAAGGTATCCTGCTCCAGGTTGAGCGCGCGCAAGGTGTTCATGATCGTGCCGACACCGCGGTCCATCGCCTGGATCATCAGCGGGTAGTTTGCCTTGTTGCCCTCCTCGCCATGCTTGGGCTGCCCCGGCACACGAACCGGCCCATCCCCCGGGGCCTGATAGGGCAGATGCGGCGCCTGGAAGGCGACGTAGAGGAAGAACGGCTGGCGCTGCTGGCGCTGGATGAAGCCGACGGCCTCCCGGGTTATCGCAGTCGTGGAATAGATATTCTCGCTGATCGGCGTCGTGTTGCGCCACCAGTCGGGCTTTCCCAGGGAATCGAGGTGATTGACGTAGTCGATCTCGCCGTTGAGGAAGCCGTAGAAGAAATCGAAGCCCTGCCGGCCGGGAGCGAACTTCGCAAGGTGGCCGAGGTGCCACTTGCCGACGATGCCGGTACGGTAGCCGGCCGCCTTCAATACGTCGCCAAGGGTGATCTGGTTGGCGTTCAGCCCCTCGTTCGAGGACGCCGAAAGCGCGTTCCCGAGCTGCGCGCGCTGCGGATAACGGCCGGTCAGCAGCGCCGCGCGGCTGGGCGTGCACACCGGTCCATTGGCGTGAAAGTCGGTGAAGCGCACGCCCGCCCGCGCCAGCGCGTCGATGTTCGGCGTGCTGACCGGGCCGCCGTAGCTGGTGATATCGCCATAGCCGAGATCGTCGGCGGCAATGACGACGATGTTGGGCTTGCCGGCTTCGGCGGCAGCCTTGGCCGACAGCGGAGCGCACAGCGCGAACGCGAACGCGAAAAGGACCGCCGGGGCGATCCCCAGCGAACCGGGGCTCCCCCGAAGAACAACGCTCACGCCTTCTCGCTGCCGTGCGCGCTCGACCGGAGCTGTATCGGGCAGGTCAATAGCAGCCGGAGGGCGAAAGAGAACGCCGAGTCCGGCGCCGGATCGACGGACGATACGATACAAATCGGCAATTATGAACATACTTCACCCCTCGCAGCCTTAAAGGCTGTCGCCGGATACTTTCGCGGCCTGAAGCGGCTGCGTCGTATCCCTCTCGGATGTTGAGAATGCTGCGGATTACGACAGATTAACTGTTCGCATCCGTCCTACATGACTGCAGGTCCCCATCTGTCTGCAGCCCCCCGCTTACGCTTATCGGACGCCCGAAGCCGCGATGGCTCCGCCCGCGGACGGCGTGCCCGCTCATACGGGACGAAATTCGTATTCGAGACATCGCTGCCCCTCCGAGCTGACATCCGCGACGCCAGCGGCGCCCGTTGCTCGCAAAATCATATGATGATTATCCCTATATAGTCAATCAGGTTAATTATGGTATATTTATGCAATTATACAGGTCAATCGCTGCGTTTCTCAAGGTAATTCTCGCAAAAGTCGTATGTGGAGCCCTCTCCCGTTGAAAAGCACGACGATTGGTTGCTTTTATGACGCGACAAAGGCGCGTTCGTGGCACGCCCGCGGTCGCGGCAGGAAAAGATCGGATGCAGCTTTGATGCGCCCCGCGTCTGTGCGGCGATCCAGGGTCGTCGCTCTGGAAAAGGCCAGCCGCTTCGGCAATCCTGCCACCGCGCTGGGAGTTGAGAGGTGCGTTCACCTCCCCGCCAACGCGCATGTTTTCCGCCTTAACGCTTTGTGGCTATGCAGCACGGCGGCACGATCGATGGCGCGGGTGCGCCGCTCTATGAAGGGAAACCGAGGATGGCTAAGAAGAGGATCGCAATTGCCTGTCAGGGAGGCGGCACCCACGCCGCCTTTACCTGGGGGGTCCTCAGCCGGATCCTGGAGACCAAGCAGCAGTGGGATGCCGATGGCAGTGGCGGCGATACCTTCGATATCGTTGCCGTGAGCGGTACGTCGGCCGGCGCCCTTTGCGCCATGGCGACTTGGTACGGCCTCGCGCCCAACACCGCAGACCCCGACTGCGGCACCATTGGCAAGGCGATCGAGCGGCTTGATGCCTTGTGGACGGTCTTCGCCGCGACCACACCGATCGAGGTTGCCCACAACCGCATTACCGGCAGCTTGCTCAAGCTGAAGTCGAAGGGCGTGCCGTTCCCCGGCTCCAAGCCCGATTCGCTGCAGGGAACGCTCGGCCTCGCCACCCTCGCGATGATGGGTGCCCGCCCGCAGTATCTGGAATTCCCCGCCCTGTTGCAGACGCTTTGTCCCGACTTCGCCTCCATCGACTGGCAGCGGCTGGCTGCGGCCGACCTGCGGGTCGTCGTCGGCGCGATCGAAGTGATCAGCGGCAACTTCGAGATCTTCGATTCCGACAAGACGCTGGAGAGTCTCGGTCTTCACCCCAACGGCGCCAAGATCGACCAGTACAATGTCACCCGCTGGCGGATGCGGCGGGCGATCTCGCTGGAGGGTGTCGCGGCGTCGGGGACGCTGCCGGAGATCCTGCCGGCCCAGGTCGTCCGCGATCTGGCATTCCCCACCTGCGTTCCCGGGAAGACGACGACGCGCGACGGTTACTACTGGGACGGGTTGTTTTCACAGAACCCGCCAGTGCGCGACTTGCTGGATGCGCCGACCAAGGAAGAGAAGCCGGACGAGATCTGGATCGTCCGCATCAATCCGCAGGAATTCCCGCCCACGTGGGCCGACGTCGGCCTGGATGTGATCCGCGACCGCGAGAACGATCTGGCCGGCAACCTGTCGCTCAACCAGGAACTCGACAACATCACACTGATCAACCGCTGGCTCAACGAGCACGGCGATGCCCACCCGCCCCTGAGCAGCCGCAAGATCATTGACGTGCGCACCATCAAGATGACGCGCGAAACCGCCTGGAGCATGCGTCATACGTCCAAGTTCGATCGCGACCCGGCGCACCTCGCGGCGCTTCGCGACGAGGGGTGGGAAGTCACCGGAAAGTGGCTCGCCGACTGGCGGGCGCAGGGCCGCGACTTCATTGCCTACCCCTACGACGCCCGCTATCCCGAAACGGCCTGATCCTGCTTCTTGCACGAAATCCCTCGCTCGGGGATTCCCCGGGCGATTTCTGCGATCAGCTCAGCGGAGACCTGGGATGTTAGACGTTGGCGTCGTCCTCATTATTCTCGGCTTACTCATCTATCTGGCCTACATAGGTTATTCGCTGCTGCTGCTGGCGCCTGGTCTGGCGTTGCTGGCGGCATTTCTCACCGGCGGCCTGCCGATCCTCGCGGCGTACACGAAGATCTTCATGACCAACGCCGGCGACTTCATCATCGCCTTCTTCCCGCTGTTCATGCTGGGGGCGATCTTCGGCAAGCTGATGGACGATACCGGCTCGGCGAAGTCGCTGGCCCAGTCGGTCAGCACCTGGCTGGGACCGCAGCGGGCGATCATCTCGGTGGTGCTGTGTTGTGCCGTGCTGACCTACGGCGGCGTCTCGGCGTTCGTCGTGGCGTTCGCCATCTACCCGGTCGCCGCCGCCCTGTTCCGCAACGCCGATATCCCCAAGCGGCTGATTCCGGGCGCCCTGGCGCTCGGCGCCTTCTCCTTCACCATGTCGGCGCTGCCGGGCTCACCCGCCATTCAGAATGCGATCCCGATGCCGTTTTTTGGCACGACGGCGTTCGCAGCCCCGGGGCTGGGGCTACTGGCCGCCACGGTAATGTTCGTGCTCGGCATCCTGTGGCTCAATCGGCGGGCAGCGACGGCGCGGGCGGCAGGCGAAGGCTACGGCCGGCATGCGGACGATATGCCGCAGACCGACGTGGTGATGCGCGAGCACGCGCAGCAGGAGGGGTTCGATATCGCCGAACTGGACGGGCGCTCCGGAACCGCCCCGACCACGCCCGCGAGCGATGCGCCTTCCTTCGCGCTGTCCCTGCTGCCGGTTCTCGTCGTCATCGTCACCAACTCGGTCTTCGTCAAGGTCGTCCTGCCGTTGATGGACACCTCGTACCTGGCCGAGCCGCTGTTCGGCGAGACGACGATCGAGGCGGTGCGCGGCATCTGGGCGGTAATCGTCGCGTTGTTCCTGGCGATCCTGGTGCTCATCGCCGGCAACTGGCGGCGGCTGCTCGATCTGAAGTCGACGCTCGACAAAGGCGCCGACGCCTCGGTGCTGCCGATCTTCAACACCGCCAGCCTGGTCGGCTTCGGTGCGGTCATCGCCGCGCTGCCGGTGTTCGACAAAATCAGCGACGCGGTGATGTCGGTCGGTGGCAACAATCCGCTGATTTCGGTGGCGACTGCGGTGACCGTGCTCTCCGGCATGACCGGATCGGCGTCCGGCGGAATGACCATCGCCCTCGACGCCCTCGGCGATACCTTCGTCCAGATGGCAGGGGCCGCCGGCGTTTCGCTCGAGGCGATGCACCGGGTCACCGCACTCGCCTCCGGCTCGCTCGACGTCCTGCCGCACAATGGCGCCATCATCACCCTGCTGGCGGTCTGCAAGCTGACCCACAAGCAGTCCTATGGCGACATCTTCATCGTCGCCAGCCTCATTCCCCTGATCACCCTGGTGCTGATCATCTTCGTCGCCGGCGTCTTCGGCTCGTTCTGACGATCGGCAGAGTCCCGCCGGCGCCTTGCGTGGGCGGGACTACTCGTCCAGCGCCAGCAGAGCGGCATTGCCACCCGCCGCGGTCGTATCGACGGTGAGCGTGCGCTCATGGACGAAGCGTTCGAACCATGCCGCCGTACCGCTCAGCGGGGCGCCGATGCCGCCCGTGGGAAACGGCTCCCCGGGGCAGACGATCAGCCGGACGATCGGCCCGTCCCGCTCCGCCAGCAGGCGCCCGGCCGCAGCGACGTCCGCCGCCGGCGCGGCCATCGCCACCGCCGCCAGCCGCTCGTCCCAGAGCAGGTCGGCGACACTGGCACTGCTGCCGGCCGGCGCTGCCGTCAGCAGGCCCGACGACAGCCCGGCCGCGGCCAGCGCCTCCATCAGCGCGATATCCGGCGGCCCAGCCGGCCGGGCGAGAATCACCGCATTCCCCGCTGCCAGCGCCGCGGCGACCATCGTCGCGGCGAACCGCCCGTGGTCACCCGCACAGACGCAGGCGAGGACGCCGAGAGGCCTCACCCACAATTGGTTCCGCTCACCGGTAACGCCGGGGAGCGGTAGCGGCTGCGCCCAGCGGGCGCGCGCATGGGCAGCGGCGGATCGCAACGCCGTTGCCACCGGCTCGGCTGCGGTATTGGCGGCAATACCGGCCGCCGCCGCCTCCAGCACCTCGGCCCGACGCGCCGCTGGGATCCGTCGCCAGTCTGTGGCCGCCGCCACCGCAGCCGCCAGAAACGCCTCGGTGCCGGACCGGTCGAGGTCCACAACCTGCAACGACGCCTCACCGTTCTCCTCGGTGCGCGCCTGCGCCGGCAGGCCCTCCGGCGGCCGATGGGCAACCAACCGGTGCAGATAGCCCGGACCTCCCGCCTTTGGTCCGGTGCCGGACAAGCCACCGCCGCCGAACGGCTGCGCGCCGACGACGGCGCCGATCTGGTTGCGGTTGACGTAGACGTTGCCCGCCGTCGTCCGATCGAAGACGAAGCGCGCCGTCTCGTCGATACGGCTCTGCACACCCAGCGTCAGGCCGAAGCCCGTCGCCTCGATCTCTTCGAGAACCGCCGGCAGCCGTCCGGCCGCCCAACGGATGACATGCAGCACCGGGCCGAAGACCTCGCCCGGGAGCTGCGACAGCGCGTCGATCTCGATCAGCGCCGGCGCGACAAACAAACCCCGTTCGGGGCCGGTGGCGCGCGGAGCGCGGGCCAGCAGCTTTCCCTCCACGCTCATGCGGGCGATGTGCGCCTCGAGCGCTGTCTGCGCCGCGCTGTCGATCACCGGGCCGACATCGGTTGCCGGCAGCGCCGGATCCCCCACCGCCAGCTCCGCCATCGCGCCGGCCAGCATGGCGAGGATCTTCGCCGCCGCCTCCTCCTGCACGAACAGCACCCGGGCGGCCGAGCAGCGCTGGCCGGCACTGCGGAAAGCCGAGGCGACGGCATCGCGGGTGACCTGCTCGGGCAGAGCGGAGGAGTCCACGATCATCGCGTTCTGGCCGCCGGTTTCGGCAATGAGGACCGGCGGGCTGGACGGGATCCCCCCGGAACGGCCCGCAAGTCCCCTGTTGAGGGCGCGGGCGGTCTCGATCGAGCCGGTGAAGAGAACGCCGTCGATGCGGGCATCGGCGGTAAGCGCGCCACCGACACGGGCGCCGTCGCCGGGCAGCAGATGCAGCACGTCAGCAGGGATGCCGGCGCGGTGGAGCAGCCGGACGGCGGCAGCGGCGATCAGCGGCGTCTGCTCCGCCGGCTTGGCCAGCACGCCGTTGCCCGCCGCGAGCGCCGCGGCAACCTGACCGACGAAAATGGCCAGCGGGAAGTTCCACGGGCTGATGCAGGCGAACACGCCGCCGCCGCACGATCGGATCCGACGGGCCCCCGACGGCGCCGGCAGGCTTACCGGCGTGCCGAGATCGAGGCGGGCACCCTGCGCGTAGTAGCGGCAGAAGTCTGCGGCCTCGCGGACCTCCGCCACCGCATCGCCAATCGTGCGGCCAGCCTCGCGCACCAGCAGCGTCATCAGCGCCGGCATCGCGTCTTCCAGCAGAACGGCGGCGCGCTCGAGGCAGGCCGACCGCGCATCCACCGGCAACGCCGCCCACTCTGGAGCCGCCACCACGGCGCGGCCGACCGCCTCGTCGATATCGACCGCTCCGGCCTCCGCCGCCCGCCCGACGATGCTACCGGTATCGGCGGGGGAAACGATGTCGCGAGGGGAAACACCGCTGCGCTCCTCACCGCCGACGATCGGCCCAGCCCGCGGCCGTCCCGCTGCCTCCGCCCGCGTCATGGCGACGGCCAGCCCGGCCAGCTCCGTGCGATCGGTCAGATCGATGCCGCAAGCATTCAGCCGCGATGCGTAGATTAGGCGCGGCAAGGGAATCCGCGAATTGGCGATGTCGCTCAGCGCCTGGATCCGGGCGACCGGGTCGGCGACGATCATTGCCACCGGCAGCCGGTCATCCTGCAGGCGGTTGACAAACGAGCTGTTGGTGCCGTTCTCCAGCAGGCGACGGACGAGATAGGCGAGCAAATCCTCGTGGGCACCCACAGGTGCGTACACGCGGCAGCCGATGCCGCGCTGCTCGGCTGCCATCAGCTGCTCATAGAGCGCCTCGCCCATACCGTGCAGCCGCTGGAACTCCAGATCAGTCAGCGGATCGCGGCCGGTATCGGCAGCCAGCTCCAGCACGGCAGCGATGGTATGGGCGTTGTGGGTCGCAAACTGCGGGTAGAACGCATCGGACGCCGCCAGCACCCGGCCGGCGCAGGCGAGGTAGGAGACATCGGTCGTCGCCTTGCGGGTGAACACCGGGTAGGCGGCCAGTCCCAACTCCTGTGCCCGCTTGATCTCGGCATCCCAGTAGGCGCCCTTGACCAGGCGCAGCATCAGCCGCCGGCCGCACCGCCGGGCCACCTCCGCCAGGTGATTGATGACGCAGGGAGCCGCCCGCAGGTAGGTCTGCACCACCGCGCCAAGCCCTTCCCAGCCGGCCAGCGCCGGATCGCCGGCAACCGCGGCGATCACGTCGAGCGTCGGTGCCAGCCGCTCGCTTTCCTCGGCATCGATGGTCAGGCCGATACCGGCGGCGGCGGCGGCGCACGCGAGTTCGCGGACCCGCGGCACCAGTTCGCTTCGCACCCGGCCGAGCTGCGCTTCCTCGAAGCGCGGGTGCAGGGCGGAGAGCTTGACCGAAATTCCCGCCGCCGTGTGCACATCGCCGCCGCCGACCGCGGCGGCTCCGACAGCGGCGATGGCGCCGGCGTAGCTGGCGGCGTAACGCTCGGCATCGTCCATCGTCCGTGCCGACTCGCCCAGCATATCGTAGGAGAACCGCCAGCCCTGCCCCTGCAGCGGCCGGGCCCGGGCGATCGCCTGCTCAATCGTCCGCGCCATGACGAACTGACGGCCGAGGATGCGCATCGCCTGGGTGACCGCCTCGGTCACCATCGGCTCGCCGACGCGCGCCATCAGCCGGCGGAACGAAGCGGCAAGGCCGTGGCCGATCTCGCCATGCAGACGCACCAGCCGCCCAGTCAGCATCAGCGCCCAGGTCGAGGCGTTGACCAGGACCGAGCCGCTACGGCCAAGGTGCCGTTCCCAGTCGGCCGCGGACAGCTTGTCCCGGATCAGCCGCTCGCGTGTCGCCTCGTCGGGGATGCGCAGCAGCGCTTCGGCGATGCACATCAGCAGCACGCCCTCTTCGGTCGACAGACCATAGGCGTGCAGGAAGGCATCGAGCCCGCCGGCGCGGCGTCCGCGGACCGCCTCGACCAGGCGGCCCGCCCGCGCCTCCGCGCGCCGCCGGGCGTCCGCCGGGAACGCCAACCCGCCGAGCAGCGCCCGCACGCAGGCGCCCTCCTCCGCCGGCGGCGGCAGGAAGGGACTTTCCGCCACCTCGAACATCATCGAAAGCCTTCTGCCGCCGCGGCGAGCGGCAGCCCCGACGCCTCGGACGGCTGCGCCAACCGCAGCACCTCGGCGGGCGAGAGGCCGCGCTGCCGCAGTTCGCGGATGCTCGCTGCTGCGTCCCGCTTGGCGAGCCGGCGCCCGCCCGCATCGCGGCACAGCGGGTGATGCCACCACTGCGGCACTGGCAGGCCGAGCAGCGCCTGCAAGGTGCGGTGCACCGCCGTGGCGCAGAGCAGATCCTCGCCCCGGGTGACCAGGGTGACGCCCTGTGCCGCATCGTCGACGACCACGCACAAATGGTAGCTCACCGGCATCTCCTTGCGCGCGATGACCGGATCGCCGAGGTCGGCGTCGGTCACCTGCCGGAGCCCGAACCGCCGGTCGGACCAGTCCAGCGGCCCGGTCAGCCGCAGCGCCCTTGTCGCATCCAGGCGCAATGCATAGCCCGTGCCCGCGGCGATCAGGCGGGCGCGCTGCTCCGCATCGAGCCTGCGGCAGGTGCCCGGATAGGCGACGGTGCCCGCGGCATGGGCGCCGTGTGGCGCACCACCGGCAGCGGCGACCTCCGCCAGGATGGCGCGCCGGGTACAGAAGCAGGGATAGACGACGCCGAGACGGCCCAGCTCCCCGAGCGCCGCGGCGTAGAGCGGCATCCGCGCGCTCTGGTGGAGCACAGGCTCGTCCGCGTCGAGCCCCAGCCAGTGCAGATCGTCGAGGTTGCGGACGACGAACTCGTTACGGCAGCGGCCGCCATCAATGTCCTCGATGCGGACGAAGAAGCGCCCGCCGCTGCGCCGGGCGAGGGTCCGGGCAAACCAAGCGGCGTAGGCGTGGCCGAGGTGCAGATCGCCGGTCGGGCTCGGCGCGAAACGGGTTACCTCGGCCACGGCAGGCCACACAGGGCGGCCCGGACGGCCGTCGCGGAACCCGCGAGCGGCATCGTCAGGGACGAGAGATCCCGGCGCGCAGGGCATCGGCCTGCTCGACCGGCACGATGGCCCGGCCGATCGGCCACAGCGACAGCCATGCCAGCTTCAGATGCGCCCAGGCGAACGGAATGCCGATGACCGTCAGCGCCAAGGCGACAGCCGTCGCCACATGCCCCAGCGCCAGCCACCAGCCGGCAAGAACCACCCAGATGACGTTGCCGAGCAGGCCCCAGGTCCCGGTGCCGACATCGGTGCGGCCGTGAAGCTCGTCGCGGCGCATCGCCACCTGCCCGAACGGCAGCAGCGTGTACCCGGCGATATTGAAGGCCGCCCGCGCCCACGGCAGGCCGATGATGGTAATCGCCATGATCGCTGCGGCCAGCAACCAGCCGGCAGCCATCCAGATGCCGCCGGTAATGATCCACAGAATGTTCAGCAGCAGATAAACGAGCGGCACGGCAATACCTCCAACCACCTTCCGCCGATGATATGGCATCGGAATGCCCAACGGCGAGAGGGGCCGGACGCGAGGGTGCAGCCGTGCCGCCGCCCTGGTGTCAGCGGGACGCCGTAACCCCGACTGAATCCCACCAGCACATCGCCTGTCCGCTGTGCTCCAGGCTGATCACCGCGCGGTGGTCAACGCCGATCAGGCTGCGAACCGGTTGGAACTGCACCTGCAGTTGTACCCAGCGGCCCACAGCCGCCGTCGTCTGCTCGACGAGACGGTCGCATTCCGTCTGGTCGAAGCCCAGAACCCGCAGGCTGGCAGTGCCACCCTGCTGGTGGACCCAGGCGGTCACGCGATAGGGCCTCGGGCTGAGCCCGTCGAGCACCCGTCTCACCGCCTTCGGCCGACCGCGATCAAGTTGCAGGTAGCCGCTGTCGGTCGCCGCCGGCGCGCAGTGGCGGCCATCTCGTTGGAAGGAAGATTGGCTCCATTCGGGGTATTGATTGCGAACGACAAGGGGTGAGCCGGGTCCATAGCAGACGACCCAGTTCGAAAATTTGTCTTCCTGGATCGCGAATGATCCGTTTAGCGTCGACATGGGCCGTGGCTGGACCGCCGCGATCATCGAGGCAAAGCTGGGCCGCGGGCGGAAGCCGTTGGCATACTCGACGAGGCACATGTCATCGACCGTGCCACCCAGCGAAAAGTAAATGCAGCGCGACACGCCGAAGCGGGCGAGCTGCATATAGTTGAAGTATTGCCAGTGCGCCAGCGCCTGCCATCCGGTCGGTCCACGACGACCATCGAAGAAGTTCTTCTTCAAGCCGGTTTCCGTACAGACCAGAGGCCGCATCGGCCAGCCGAAATTCTGGTGCGCTGCGCGCATGTTGCGCAGCAGGATCGCAGGCGACTGTCTATGCGTGTCTGCGCTCTGGACATAGCAGTGAAACCCGATAAAATCACAATATCTGGTAATACCTTTTTTAAGAAGATCGTCAAATGACAAACGTTTTCCGACAGGATCGGCAAACGTGGCGCCCTCTACCAGAATATCTGCGCTGACCGATTTGACCGCCTGGTAGGCGAGTGCCTGCAGCCGAACGACCTCGTCGATAGTCCAGTTGTGGTCGAAATCGTAGTCGGGCTCGTTGCAAACGGACAACCAGGCCACGGCCCGGCGAATACCGGGGTTTGCCAGGAGATAGCGGGCAACCAATGTGAATTTGTGAGTGACACGTGCCGCCCAAGCGGCATCATGCTGTCCCGCCGAACTGGGGATATTCTCTGCCGCTACCTGCAGCACCATCTTTCGTCC
>JAEULG010000046.1 GCA_016793875.1 Rhodospirillales bacterium
CTTGAAAATATAGTGATTTCAATTAGTTAGGCGTGGCGGAGGGGGTGGGATTCGAACCCACGACACCTTTCGGTGAACACGCTCTCCAGGCGTGCGCCTTAGACCGCTCGGCCACCCCTCCTCGCCCGGCGCAGCAGAAAACCGCCGCCAGCACGGCTGCCGCCGACGGTAGCGGAGCGTGCCGGCGCCCGCAACGCCCTTGCTGGGGGCGGCTGACAGGCCGGCAATCCCCGATCGTGACGGGGATCTGTCGGAACGGCGGCCGCCATTGGCCTGCCCCGCCAGTCCGCAGATTACGATCCCGCCGGAACGCCTCGAGTCGTGGAGTACTCGAAATGCAGCGCTTCGCCCGGATGCAGCAGCGGGTAGACGGCGTGCGCCACCAGCGCCGCCTCGGCGAAGCCGGTGAGGATGAGCTTCAGTTTGCCGGGATATGTCGCGATATCGCCAATGGCGAAGAGCCCGGCCGGCCCGGCGCTGCCGGTGGCGGGATCAACGGCGACGTGGTTGCGCTCAAGGTTCAATCCCCACGAGGCGATCGGTCCAAGGTTCTGCGACAAGCCGAAGAACGGCAGCAGCACGTTCGCTTCCAGCCGGCGCTGGCCGCCGTCGAGATCGGCGACGATCACCGCCGCCAATTCGCCCCCGGCATCCGCCTCCAGGCCGTGCAGCTGGTAGGGAATCACCATCTCGATGGCACCGGCCCTGGCCAGCCCGCGCATGCGGCTGACGCTTTCCGGCGCGGCGCGGAACTTGTCGCGCCGGTGAACCACCGCCACCGAGGCCGCCACCTCGGCCAGCGACAGCGCCCAGTCGACGGCGGAGTCCCCGCCCCCGGCGATCACCACCCGCCGCCCGCGGAAGTCTTCGCGCCGGGAAACCAGATACTGCACGCCGCAGCCGGCGGCCCGGCCCTCGAAACGCTCGATCCCGGCCAGCGGCGGCCGATTCGGTCCGAAGGCGCCAACGCCGGCCGCGACGATGACCGCCTTCGCCACCACCGCCGTGCCGTCCTCGCTCTCCACACGCCAGTTCCCGTCTGCCGCGGCAACGAGGCGGGCGACCTGGCGGCCCAGATGGAACACGGGCTTGAATGGCGCCGCCTGTTCCATGAGTTTCTCGACGAGATCGGTGGCGAGGATGCGGGGGTATCCGGGAATGTCGTAGATCGGCTTTTCCGGATAGAGTGCATTGCACTGACCGCCGACTGCCTCCAGCGCGTCGAAGACATGACAGCCCATGCCCAGCATGCCACATTCGAAGACGGCGAACAGGCCGACCGGGCCGGCGCCGATGATCACGACGTCGGCGTGCGATGGATCGCTGGTCATTTCTCCCCACCGAGGTCTTGTCGTTTGGTCTTATCGTTGGTGATGGTTAACGACGGTCGCCCGCCGCCGACACAATGGTCCGGCCTGCCGCCCGGTTCAAGCGCCGATCGGGTCCTCGCCAATCTGCTCCTGACCTCCGAAGCCGCAACGGTGGCACTGGCGCAAAGGCTGGCGCCGGTCGTCCGCGCCGGCGATGTGCTGGCGCTGTGGGGCGATCTCGGCTCGGGCAAGACGGTGTTCGCCCGGGCGCTGGTGCGCGCCCGCGGACGGGCCGACGAAGAGGTCCCGAGCCCGACCTTCACCCTTGCCCAGATCTACGAGGCCCCCGACCCGGCCGCCGCTGCCCTCTGGCACTTCGACCTCTACCGCATCGCCGATCCCGAAGACGCCTTCGAACTCGGCCTGGAGGAAGCGCTCGCTGCCGGCATCAGCGTGATCGAATGGCCGGACCGGCTGGGTCCGCTGCTGTCGGAACGGCGCCTCGATCTGATGCTGGGTGCCGGCGACGGGCCCGACAGCCGGCGGCTGACCATCGCCGGCGATGCCGCCTGGAAGGCCCGCCTGCACGAGGCCGGCGTTGTCTGAGCGCACCGCGGCCATCGCCCGCTTCCTTGCCGGCGCCGGCTGGCCGGCGGCCGAGGTCACGCCGCTGGCCGCCGACGCCTCGTTCCGACGTTACCTGCGGATCCGCCGCAACGGGAAGAACGCGGTGCTGATGGACGCGCCGCCCGCGCACGAGGATGTCCGCCCGTTCCTGCGCGTCGCCCGCCATCTCTGCGCCCTCGGCCTCAGCGCTCCCGCCATCCTTGCTGCCGACGAGGCCGACGGGCTGTTGCTGCTGGAGGACCTTGGCGACGATACCTTCACCCGGCTGCTCGCCGCCGGAGCGGACGAAGCGGCACTGTACCGCATGGCGGTGGACGTGCTGTTGCACCTGCACCGCCTGCCTGCCACCGCGGCGGTGCCGGCCGGGCTTCCACCCTACGACCGGCAGCGGCTGCTGGACGAGGCGCTGCTGCTGGTGGACTGGTTCCTGCCGGCCGCCACCGGCCGGCCTGCCGCGGCCGTTGCGCGCGCCGACTACATCGCCGCCTGGGACGCGGTGCTGGCCGAGCCGTTGGCACAGCCGACGACCCTGGTCCTGCGCGACTTCCATGTCGATAACCTGATGCGCGTCGGTGGCCGCAGCGGCATCGCCGCCTGCGGCCTGCTCGACTTCCAGGACGCGGTGACCGGCCCCGCCGCCTACGACCTGATGTCGCTGCTGGAGGATGCGCGGCGCGACGTCGCCGCTCCGCTGCGCGATGAAATGCTGGTCCGCTACCTCGAAGGCGCCGCTCCGCCGGATCGGGGGGGGTTCCTCCGCAGCTTCGCCATCCTGGCAGCACAGCGGCACGCCAAGGTGATCGGCATCTTCACCCGTCTCGACCGCCGCGACGGCAAGCCCGGATACCTTTCGCACATCCCCCGGGTGTGGCGGCTGCTGACCGCGGCGGTGCAGGATCCGGTGCTGACCGATGTCCGCCGCTGGCTCGACCGGCACATCGTGCCGGATTTGCGAGGCGCTCCCGAGCCGGCGCCGCGGTCGTCCGTGACGGCGGCCAGCAGGTGAATCCGGCCGCCTTGGTCGAAGAGCGCAGGCCGCCGGGCCGGGCGATGGTGCTGGCCGCCGGTCTTGGCCTGCGGATGCGCCCGCTCACCCTGACGACGCCGAAGCCGCTGATTCCCATTGCCGGCCGCAGCATGCTCGACCGGGCACTGGATGCGCTGGCGGCGTACGGAATTGAGGAGGCGGTGGTCAATGCCCACCACCTAGCCGATGCCGTAGCCCGCCACCTCGCCGGCCGCGATCACCCTGCGGTGCGCCTGTGCGTCGAAGTGGAGCGGCTAGAGACCGGCGGCGGCGTCCGCAACGCCCTGCCGCTGCTCGGCGTCAGGCCCTTCTTTGTGCTCAACGGCGATATCCTGTGGCAGGACGGCCCGCGACCGGCCCTCCGCGCCCTGGCGCAACGCTGGGATCCGAAGCAGATGGACGCGCTGCTGCTGCTCCATCCCATCGCCAGCGCCCTCGGCTACGAGGGTGCCGGCGACTTCCATCTTTGCGACGACGGCCGCCTGCTTCGCCGCCGTGACGGCGAGCATGCACCCTTTCTCTTCGCCGGCTTGCAGATCCTCCATCCGCGGCTGCTGGCGGACGCGCCGTCGGGCGCCTTCTCGCTCAACCTGATCTACGACCGGGCGATGGCCGGCGGCCGCCTCTTTGGCATCGTAAACGAGGGGCGCTGGTGCCACGTCGGCACCCCGGCTGATATCCCCGTCGCCGAGGACTTCCTCCGCGGCGGGGCCGGCGGTTGACCATGCATGGGGTCTACACCATCACCCCGGAAGTGCCTTTCGTCGATGCGCTGGCATCGGGGCTACGGGCATGGCTGGGAGACGCGCCGGAGGCGCTGGCAGAAGCGCGCATCCTGCTGCCAACCCGTCGCGCCTGCCGGGCGCTGACGCTCGCGTTCGTCCGCCACAGCGGCGGCAGGCCGCTGCTGCTGCCGAAGCTGACGCCGCTCGGCGATATCGACGAGGACGACCTCTCGTTCGACGAGATAAATGCGCTGGTGTCCGCGGCGGGCGTCGATATGCCGCCCGCCATCCCGGCGTTGCGCCGCCAGTTACTGCTGGCGCGGCAGGTCGTCCAGGTGATGGGTGGGTCCATGCGCACACGGCCGGCGCAGGCGGCCCAGCTTGCTGCCGAACTGGGCCGCCTTTTCGATCAGATCCATACCGAGCGCCTGGACGTCGCCGGGCTCGACCGCCTGGTGCCGGATGAGCTAGCGCGGCACTGGCAGATCACGCTGGACTTCCTCCAGCCGATCGCTCGGCAGTGGCAGGAAACGCTGCAAGCCGAGGGTGCCATCGATCCCGCTGACCGGCGCCAGCGCCTGCTGAGGGCGCAGGCGCTGGCATGGCGTACCGCGCCGCCGGCCGGCCCGGTGATTGCGGCGGGCTCCACCGGCAGCATGCCGGCGACCGCCGAGCTGCTGTCGGTGATTGCCCGGCTGCCACAGGGAATCGTGGTGCTGCCTGGTCTCGATACCCTCAGCGACGACGAACACTGGCGAGCCATCGACACCGATGCCGACGACCCTGAGTATGCCGCGGCGACCTCCCACCCGCAATTCGGCTTGGCGCAACTGCTGCGGCGAATGGGTATCCTCCGCGATAAAGTGCAGCTCTGGCCCCTGGGCCAGGGCCTTAGCACAGGCGTAGGTCGGGCGCGGATCCTGGCCCGCGCCCTCGCTCCCGCGGCACAGGCGCCGGCCGTGCGCAGCGATCCGGACGATGCCATCGGCTTTGCCGGCGTCACTCTGGTCGAGGCGGCAACACCCGAGGAGGAAGCCCGAACGATCGCCCTGCTGATGCGGCAGACGTTGGAAGCCCCGGAGCGGACGGCGGCGCTGGTCACGCCCGACCGGATGCTGGCGCGGCGGGTGGCGGCAGAGTTGCAGCGCTGGGACATCGCCGTAGACGATTCCGGCGGACGCCCGCTGGCGGACACGTTGCCCGCCAGCTTCCTGAGGCTGATCGCCCGCATGGTCGCCGAGCGCTTCGCGCCGGTCGCGCTGCTGTCGGTGCTCAAGCACCCGCTGGCGGCGGC
>JAEULG010000052.1 GCA_016793875.1 Rhodospirillales bacterium
CTACCATTCCATCGGGCTGCTGTTGCCCGATGCTAGCGTGCTTACCGGCGGCGGCGGTGCCCCCGGGCCAATAAAGAACCTCAACGCCGAGCTTTATTATCCCCCTTACCTCTACACTGCTGCCGGCCAACCCGCGGCCCGTCCCACGCTCGTTGCCGCGCCGACTCTGCTGCAGCCCAAGCCGAAGACCACATTTACTGCAACCGTAGGTGCCGGTGACCAGATTTCGCGCGTGACACTGCTGCGTACCGGCTCGGTCACCCACTCGAACAATCCAGACCAGAACTTTCAGCCGCTGGGTTTCACCCAGAATGGTCAGACGCTCACCATCAATGCTCCGGCGAACCCGTACGTAACCGTGCCGGGCTACTACATGTTGTTCGTCTTCAACGCCAACGGCGTGCCCTCGGTCGCCAAGATCATGCGCGTTCCGCCGGCGGCCTGATCTCTGCGGCGGGGTGGGCGCTTTTTCTTCTGCCCGCCCCGCACTCAGCTAAGGACAGTGCCCAAGGGTCGGTGGATGACGACGCTATCGAGTAGTTTGAGACCCTTGGCCTTTGATGATGAAGCCCGTGAGGGCCGAACTCTCAGGTTGCGCGGGACTCGAGCGGGCCATTTTCGGCGAGGACAGCTCCGGCGAGGTAGAGCGAACCACAAATCAGCACGCGGGCCGGAGATGGACCGGCGGTGGCAGCCAGAGAGCCCAGCGCCGCCGCGACGCTTGTCATCGGTCTCGCATCGATGCCGCAGTGGGCGGCCAGGGCGGCAGCTTCATCGGCGCTGAGGCTGGCCTCTTCTGCCGGAATCGCCACGCCGTGGAGGCTGGCAACATGCGGCGCTAGAAGCGCAAGGAATGCTCCCGCCTGCTTGCTGCGCAGCATCCCGAAGATCACATGAACGGGGCGATCTTTCCAACGAGCCAAATGCTGTGCCAAGACAGCGGCTGCCGCCGGATTGTGACCGCCGTCAAGCCACAGCTCCCAGCCTGGCGGCAGCAGCGCTGCCAACCGACCTCCCTCCAGCCGTTGTAGTCGGGCCGGCCACTGTGCGCTCGTAAGGCCGCGTGCCAGCGTCTGCTCGTCGAAACCAGCCGCATCTGTCGCCATCGAATTCATTCCTGGCGGCCAAGGCAGCGACGTCGCCAGCAGCCGCATCGCGGCGATCGCCAAACCGGCGTTGCCCCCCTGATGGGCGCCGGCAAGCGCCGGCAAGGCGAGGGTCAGCGGACCGCCAGCGTCGGTAAAGACCAGCCGTCCTTGCGCATCCGGATGGACATGCCAATCCCTGTCTTCCTCCACCAGCGGTGCCGCCAGGAGATCGGCGCGACGATGGACAACGGTGCGCACCTCTGCCGGCTGACGGGCGAGGACGCAAGGGACGCCTCGTTTCAGGATCCCGGCCTTCTCAAACGCAATCTCGGCAAGGGTCTCGCCGAGAAAGCTTTGATGGTCGAGGGCTATCGGGGTGAGGACGGTCAGCGCCGGCCGGGCGATGACGTTGGTCGCATCAAGGCGGCCGCCGAGACCGGTTTCCAGCAGTGTTACGTCTGCTGTCGTTCGGGCGAACGTCAAGAAAGCCGCCGCCGTGGTGATTTCGAAAACGGTAATGGGTCGGCCGCCATTGACCGCTTCGCACTCGGCCAGCATCGCCGAAAGCTCCGGCTCTGCGATCTCGGATCCGGCAACGACGATCCGCTCGCTGAATCGAACGAGGTGCGGCGAGGTGTAGACGTGCACTCGCAGGCCAGCGGCGGTCAGCATCGCCCGCAGGAAGGCGATGACTGATCCCTTGCCGTTGGTCCCGGCGACGTGCACCACCGGCGGCAGCGCATCCTGTGGCCGCCCCAAATCTGCCAGCAGCCGCTCCACCCGGTCTAACGACAAGTCGATAATTTTCGGGTGCAGCCCATGTAGCCGGGCAAGAATCACCGCGGACGACAGCGACAATCCGCCGTCAGGCGGCACGATCGGCCTGCTCTTCCCTATCGGCCGCAGCATCGGGTCCGGCTGGTGGCGCACCCCCTTCGGAAGGGGCCGCCGACGCGGCGCGATTCAACATGCCCAGGATACGACCGAGCGCCTGCCGCAGCTCTGGCCGAGGCACTACCGCGTCCACCATGCCGTGCTGCAGCAGATATTCCGCCCGCTGGAAACCCTCCGGCAGGCTCTCGCGAATAGTTTGCTCGATCACCCGGGCCCCAGCAAAACCGATCACCGCTTCTGGCTCCGCCAGGGTGATATCACCCAACATCGCGAACGACGCGGAGACGCCGCCCGTGGTCGGATCGGTCAGCACGACGAGATAGGGCAGACCCATCCCCTTGACCCGTTCCACGGCGATCGTGGTTCGAGCCATCTGCATAAGCGAGAGAATGCCCTCCTGCATGCGGGCTCCTCCGGACGACGAGACGACGACCAGCGCCGCACCATCGGCCACCGCTCTGTCTGCGGCCGCCAGCAGCCCTTCGCCGACGCCGGTACCCATCGATCCGCCCATAAACTCGAAATCCATGGCGGCGACGACGACGGGGGCTGCTTCGATCGATCCGCAGCCGACGCACAGCGCATCGCTTCGTCCCGTCCGCCCCTGGGCCTCCTTCAGCCGTTCAGTGTATCGCTTGAGGTCGCGAAATTTGAGCGGATCGGCCGGCGCCTTCGGCAGCTCCAAAAGCTCCCAGCCCTCGTCGAGGAGCATCGCCAACCGCTCCGACACGCTCATACGCAAATGGTGGCCGCAGTGCTGACAGACGCGCAGCTTCTTCTCCAGATCGCGATGGAACAGCATCTGCCCACAGGATGGACATGTCTGCCAAAGGTTGTCGGGAACCTCGCGCGGCGCTCCGACCAGCTCGCGCAGCTTGGGCCGGACGACATTGGTCAGCCAGCTCACACCGAGGGCCCGCGCACTGGGGCCATGCGCACTCCTTGCGCTAGCGACGAGACGAGCCCAACCACCCGGTCGACCAGCGGCCGCTGTGGCGTTCCATCCGATTCGAGGCTGCGGGCGACCTCGCCAATCAACGCCGACCCGACGACCGCGGCATCGGCACTGGTGGCAACGGCGGCTGCCTGTTCCTGGGTGCGAATGCCAAAGCCCACGGCGATCGGCAGCTCGGTATGCCGGCGGATCCGAGTGAGCGCTGTTTCCACCCGTTCCGCATCGACCGCTTGAGTGCCGGTCACGCCTGTGATCGACACGTAGTAGACGAAGCCGCGCGCATAATCGAGAACCCGAGACAGCCGCGCCTCGTCGGTGGTCGGCGTCGCCAGCATGATCGAATCGATGCCGACGGCACTGGCCGGCATGAATAGCTCATCTGCTTCCTCGGGCGGCAGATCGACGACGATCAGCCCATCGACGCCTGCCTTCTTGGCATCGACGACGAAGGCGGCGGGGCCGTAGCTGTAGATGGGATTGTAGTACCCCATGAGTACGATCGGCGTCTCGCCGTCAGCTTGGCGAAATGCCGCCACCATGCCAAGAGTCCGGCGCAGCGTCTGGCCAGCGCGCAAGGCCCGTTGCGAAGAGGCCTGGATCGCCGGTCCATCCGCCATCGGATCGGAGAACGGCATGCCAAGCTCGATAATATCGGCGCCGGCTGCCGGAAGCCGCCGCAGAATTTCCATCGATGTTCCGAGATCGGGATCGCCGGCAGTCACGAAGGTGATCAGCCCGCTGCGACCCTGCTGGCGCATCGAAGCGAAGCGCCGGGCAATGCGCTGGTCGCCAAAGTTGCTCACAGATCGATTCCAAAGTGGCGGGCGGCGGTGAACACGTCCTTGTCCCCCCGGCCGCACAGGTTCATCAGGAGAAGATGTGACTGCGGCAGGGTCGGTGCCAGCCTCGCGACATGTGCCAGCGCATGAGCCGGCTCCAGGGCGGGGATGATCCCTTCGGTCCGGGAACACAGTTCGAACGCGGCCATCGCTTCCTCGTCCGTTACCGAAACGTATGTCACCCGGCCGCTGTCGCGCAGCCAGGAATGCTCCGGGCCGACGCCCGGATAGTCCAGGCCGGCGGCGATCGAGTGGCCGTCCTTGATCTGGCCGTCGTTGTCCTGCAGCAGGTAGGTGCGGTTGCCATGCAGGACGCCGGGACGCCCCGCGGTCAACGACGCGCAGTGCTCGCCGGTCTGGATGCCATACCCCGCCGCTTCGACGCCGATCATGCGGACGGAAGGCTCGTCAAGGAAGGGATGAAAGAGGCCGATGGCGTTGGAGCCGCCGCCGATGCAGGCGACCAGCGTATCGGGCAGCCGACCCTCCGCTGCCAGTATCTGTTCGCGCGCTTCACTACCGATCACCGACTGGAAGTCGCGGACCATGGTGGGGTAGGGGTGGGGCCCGGCGACGGTGCCGATCAGGTAGTAGGTATCTTCGACGTTGGCCACCCAGTCGCGCAGCGCCTCGTTCATCGCGTCCTTGAGAGTCCCGTGGCCGGACGTCACCGGCCGCACCTGAGCCCCCAGCAGCTTCATCCGGAAGACGTTAGGCGACTGCCGTTCGATATCAGTCGCGCCCATGTAGATCTCACAAGCGAGGCCGAACAGGGCGCAGACGGTGGCGGTGGCGACGCCATGCTGGCCAGCGCCGGTCTCCGCGATGATGCGGGTCTTGCCCATTCGACGCGCTAGCAGGATCTGACCCAGGGTGTTGTTAATCTTGTGGGCGCCGGTGTGGTTAAGCTCGTCGCGCTTGAAATAGATCTTCGCCCCGCCCAGCCGCTCGGTCAGCCGCTGCGCGTAGTAGAGCGGGCTTGGCCGGCCGACATAATGGTGCAGGTAGTAGGCGAACTCGCGGGTGAAAGCCTCGTCGCTGCGCGCCTCGGCGTAGGCCCGCTCGACCTCCAGGATCAGCGGCATCAGCGTCTCGGCGACGAACCGGCCGCCGTAGATGCCGAAGTGGCCGCGCTCGTCCGGTCCGCCCCGGTAGGTATTGACGCCGTCCATGTCCTCGCCGCTCCTTCATTCTACCCACGCCGGAGGGTTAGATATAGTCCGCGCGGTCGCCGGACGCGACTGGCGACGGGCCATCGATCCGGGCAGCTGCCCTCATGAAGGAGCGGATCAGCGTGGCGCTCTTGTGGCCGGGGGCATCCTCGACGCCGGATGAGACGTCGACGGCGACAGCGCCGCTCAGCCGCACCGCCTCGGCGAGGTTGCCGGTGTTCAGCCCACCCGCCAGCAGCCATGGCCGCGGCCAGCTGCGTCCGGCGAGCAGCCGCCAGTCGAAACTGCGGGCGTTTCCTCCCGGGAGGATCGCTCCCTTGGGCGGCCGGGCATCGAACAGCAACCGATCGGCAACCGCCGCATAGGCTTCAGCCGCAGCCAAGTCATCTGCATGCTCCACCGCAACCGCCTTGATCAGCGGCAGGCCGAAGCGGGCGCGCACCGCAGCCACCCGTTCAGGGCTTTCGTGGCCATGAAGCTGCAACAGATCAAGCGGGACCTCGGAGAGAATGGCATCGAGGGTCGCGTCATCGGCGTCGACTACGAGCCCAACCCGCAGGACGCCCGGCGGTACCCGCTGGGCCAGCGCCGCCGCTGCCGCCGGCCGGAGCGCGCGCGACGACGGCGGGAAGAAGACGAAGCCGACCAGCCGTGCCCCGGCTGTCACCGCCGTGTCGAGTGCCTCAACCGTCTTGACGCCACAGATCTTGACCTCCAGCGCCATCCGCGTCAGCGATCGACAACCGTGGGCACGATGGCGGCCGGCGCCGATCCAGCCGGCGGCGGAGCGGCGCGCATCTCGCTCGGCGGCAGCGGAATCGTCGCCTGCCGCTCGCTCTCCTGCAGCCGGTTTAGCCGATCGCGCAGCAGCACGATCTCTCGCTGGTCGGCCTCGTGCTGCCGCTGCAACTCGCGGGCTCGTCGCCGGCTGCTGCCGCTCTGGAACCATGAGACGATGCCACCCCAGACGAAACCGATGAACAGCGCAACCAGGGCGATACCATAGACAGGGAAGGGAACGGGCTCGGTCAGTGCTGGCCACAGACTGAGCTCGGTCGTCGCGTGGTTGGTCACCGAGAATACGATGACGACCAGGAACAGCGGGATGACCGCGATCCAATAAAGCAACTTGCCCACCTGCGTGCTCCCTTCCGCCCGCTCCTGCTGTCCAGCGGAGCCGGGATGTTGTGCGTCCCGGTACGGCGCCGCTTACGCGTCCGTGTTCAACCGCTCGCGCAACTGCTTGCCGGTCTTGAAGTAGGGGATGTGCTTGGCGGTTACGCTGACCGACTCGCCAGTCCGCGGATTACGCCCCACGCGCGAACCGCGCTGTTTGACGGAGAATGCCCCGAAGCCACGCAACTCGACCCGGTCGCCGCGAGCCAGCGCCGCCGAAATCTCTTCGAAGATGGTCGTGACGATCCGTTCGACATCGCGCTGGTAAAGGTGCGGATTGGCCGCGGCAAGACGAGCAATCAGCTCCGATCTGGTCATCGGCGAAGCATCCTCCCCCTCTTTGGTCCGCGCGGGCCGCCTGCTTTCAAGGCTCACCAGTCAGGGTGCCAGACGGAAATAAGACCGTCAAGACTAAGCCTTTCAGAAAAAAGCGCTTTTTTGACCCTGCTGCCCAGCAGGTCGATGAGTTGCTCCTCGGTATCGCGCAACTCGACGTCCCGGGCCGGCAGGGCCGCGGGAACGCCACGGCTCGTCTCCAGCCAGCTTCGCGCTTCGTCTTCGCCACCGAGCGCATCGACCAGCCCGCTTGCCCGGGCCTGCCGGCCGGTGAAGACACCTCCGTCGGTGACCGCCGCGAGCTGCTCGGAAGTCAGCTTGCGCCGCTCCTGCACCATCTCGACGAACATTGTATAGACGTCCAGCACGACCCGCTCTGTCGCGACCCGTGCTTCCGGGGTGAAGGGCTCGAGCGGGTTTGGTTGAGCCTTCAGCGGGCTGCTCTTCACCGTTTCCGGCTTAACGCCGATCTTGTCCAGCAGTCCGGTGACGTCCGCCGACTGCAGGATGACGCCAATGGAGCCGGTGAGGGTGCCCTCGCGGGCGACAATCCAGTCGGCACCGATGGCCGTCATGTAGGCGGCTGAAGTGGCCAGCTCACCCATCACGGCGACTACCGGCTTGTGCGCGGCGATCTGCCGCAGTCGGCGGTAGAGCGTCTCGCCACCGACGACGGTGCCGCCGGGCGAGTCGATGCGGACCAGCACCGCCTTCACTGCGGTATCGTCGATCAGGTCTGCCAGCGCCCGGTCCCGTTCACCATCTGCGACGATGATGCCATCGACATCGATGCGGGCGACATGCGCCCGTTCGAAGAACGCTCCAAACCGTCCAAGTGCGGCCAGCACGGCGAGCAGGATTGCGGCAACTGCCGCGAGTTGCCACCAAGTCAGCCGCCGTTTCAGTCGGCGACGGTCGACAAGCCAATCCGCGTCAATCGACATCGGCAAGACTCATTTCGTCCAGCGTGCCGGGAGTGGCGGAGGGGTTACGACTTGTCGCGGGCCGCTTCGCTGGCAGCGGCAGCAGCCTCTGCCCGCTCCACCGACTCCCGCTTCTCCCGGATGGCAGCGCCGAGAATGTCGCCCAGGCTGGCACCGGAGTCGCTGGAGCCGTAGGCGGCCACCGCCTGCTTCTCCTCATCCAGCTCGCGAGCCTTTATCGACAGCTGGACGCGGCGGGTGGCGTGGTCGATCTGGATGATCTTGGCGTCGACCTTTTCACCGGAGGCAAACCGATCCGGCCGCTGCTCGCTGCGATCGCGCGACAGGTCGGATTTGCGGATGATCCCCGGGATACCGTCGGCGACGCGCACTTCGACGCCGCCGTCGAAGACCGAAGCTACGGTGCAAGTCACCACCTGGCCCTTCTTCAGCTTACCCAGGCCAGCCTCGAACGGGTCGCTTTCCAGCTGCTTGATGCCGAGGCTGATGCGCTCCTTCTCGACGTCGACGTCGAGCACCTTCGCCCCCACTTGGTCACCGCGCTTGTAGCCGGCGATCGCCTCTTCCCCGGACTGAGTCCACGACAGGTCGGAGAGGTGGACCATGCCGTCGATTTCGCCCGACAGGCCGATGAACAGGCCGAACTCGGTGATGTTCTTGACGTCGCCCTCGATGGTCGAGCCGATCGGGTGGGCTTCCAGAAAGGCTTCCCACGGGTTTGCCATGCACTGCTTCAACCCGAGGCTTATGCGGCGCTTGTCCTTGTCGACGTCGAGAACGACGACCTCCACCTCCTGGCTGGTGGAGACGATCTTGCCGGGATGCACGTTCTTCTTGGTCCAGCTCATCTCAGAGACGTGCACCAGACCTTCGACCCCGGGCTCCAGCTCGATGAACGCGCCATAGTCGGTGATGTTGGTGACGCGGCCGAGGAACTTGGTGCCGACCGGGTACTTCAGTTCGACCCCTTCCCACGGATCCGCTTCCAGTTGCTTCATGCCGAGGGAGATGCGCTGCGTTTCCGGGTTGAAACGAATGACCTGCACCTTCACCGTCTCGCCGATCTGCAGCGCCTCGGAGGGGTGGTTGATCCGCTTCCACGAGATGTCGGTGACGTGCAGCAGACCGTCCACCCCGCCCAGGTCGACGAACGCGCCATAGTCGGTGATGTTCTTCACGACGCCCTCGAGGACCTGGCCTTCCTTCAGGTTGGCGATCAGCTCGGAGCGGGCTTCGGCACGGGTCTCTTCGAGGACGGCGCGGCGGGAAACGACAATGTTGTTGCGGCTGCGATCCATTTTGAGGATCTGAAACGGCTGGGGCGTGTTCATCAGCGGCGTGATGTCACGCACCGGCCGGATGTCCACCTGGCTCCCCGGCAGAAAGGCGACGGCGCCCGCCAGATCGACGATGAAGCCGCCCTTGACGCGGCCAAAGATGGTGCCGGTGATCCGCTCCGACCCCTTGAAAGCCCGCTCGAGGACATTCCAGGCTTCCTCGCGCCGCGCCTTCTCGCGGCTGAGGCCGACCAGGCCGTCGCGATCTTCGAACCGCTCGACGTAGACCTCGACAGTGTCGCCGGGCTGCAGCCTCACATCCTGTGGAGTGAGGGCGAACTCCTTCAGCGGCACCCGGCCTTCCGATTTCAAGCCGACATCAACCACCACCATGTCATTCTCGACGGCGACGACCGTGCCTTTGACCACCCGTCCCTCGAAGCCGTCGGAACTGCCGAGGCTCTCATCCAGCAACGCGGCAAAGCTCTCCTTGCCGGCGGACGTATCCATGGTGGTGTCGACTGCGCTTGCGATCATGTGAATGAGCTTCCTTAGTCCTCGTTATCCCGTGCCAGATCCTGATTCTCGCTGCCTGCCGGGACGTCGCTCACCCTTCAGGCAACAAAACCCCCGCGGCAATCATGCCGCCGGGCTTCTTACTCATGTGGCGCTGCCGGTCGCGCCACGGCAAACCATAATGCGGACCGACGGGAAGTTAGAAGGCTAACCCTCGGACACACGCGCCTGCCAAGCTCTCATGGCCGCCGCGAAAACCGCGTCGGGATCAAGCCCGCTGGTATCGATAACAACGGCGTCTGCGGCCGGCACCAGGGGTGCCACGCTGCGGGACAAATCGCGCGCGTCACGTTCCTGCATATCCCGCAGAACGCGGCTATCTATAGCTTCGGAACCACGCTCCCGCAACTCTTTAAGCCGCCGCGCTGCACGCTCGGGGAGAGAAGCAGTGATAAACAGCTTCAGCGTCGCATCAGGACAGACCACGGTGCCGATATCGCGCCCATCGAGGACGGCGCCACCCGCATTACCCGGCGGTGCAGCAGCGAAAGCATGCTGGAAATGCAGCAGCGCCGTCCGGACCGCGGGGACGGCAGCGACACGGGAAGCCACCTGGGCAACTGCATCCAGCCGCAGAGCGGGATCGTCAAGATCGGCCACGACAAGGGATGACGCGGCCTGGATCGCCGCCTCGTCCGACAGATCCACCCCAGCGGCCAGCACCTTCTTTCCGACAGCCCGGTAGAGCAACCCAGTATCAAGATAGGCGAATCGAAGATGGGCGGCGAGGCGACGAGCCAAGGTGCCTTTACCGGCGGCGGCCGGGCCGTCGATGGCGATCGTCGGTGATGCGAAGCGGTCTAAGGTCAAGTGCGCCTTCCCGAATGAAGGGTAGAATGGGGCCACCCACGGAAACGCGCGGGGATCATCTGCCTTGCGGTGGACACGATCCTATACCATCTTCGGTCCCGCCGGAGCGGTCATGCAGCCGGCCCGTTAGGCGAGCACCCGCGGGAAGAAGAGATCCCCATCGCTGACAAGCGATGCTAAGGATCGTAAGAGTGTCGTCAAGGCGATAGGGTCAGCGAGTGGTGCATACCGCGCTTACGTGGTTCCGGTGCGGCGAGAGGTTTGCAGCCCGCCGAAAAGGCCGCATCCGGAGTCGTTACGACCCTGGCCTGGGGCGCTTTGCCGTTGGCGGGGCGCGCAGCGAAGCCTCGTCCCGAGCAACCGTCGGGCGGCGTCTCTGGCCGCCGGTCGTAATGTCATCCCATTAATCGATCCCCGCAAAACGACCGCACAACCGCAGAAGCAGCCGTGTCCCTCGCAAAATTTTGCTGGCTCGACATCCTGGGCCGTCCCTGTCGCCGCTTCGCCGATGCTTTGACCCGCTGGTCCGATGTCGGCGGTCAGCTGTCCTGGGATCGCGCGTCGATCGCGCTGTTCGTCGTCCTGGTGGGGATGGTCGTCCTGACCTTTCCGTCCTACGGCATTTCTACCGACGAATACGTGCAGCAGGTCTACGGCGAAAAGCTTTGGGCCTTCTACCTGTCGGGTTTTGCCGATCGCTCGGCCTTCCATTACGACAACCTTTATCTATACGGCGGCCTGTTCGACATCACCGCGGTCGCCCTGCAGCACATCCTGCCGTTCGAGCCGTACGACACCCGGCATCTGCTCTGCGGGCTGATCGGCGTCCTCGGTATTGCCGGCACCTGGCGGCTGGCCCGCGAGGTGGCTGGCCCGCGTGTCGGCTTCCTCGCCTCCGCGCTGCTTGCGCTCACCGCCTCGTGGTACGGGGCGATGTTCAACAATACCAAGGACATCCCTTTTGCCACCGGAATGGTGTGGTCGCTCTACTTCGCCTGCCTCCTGGTGGCGAAGCTGCCACGGCCGCGGTGGCGCGACGTGCTCTGCTTCGGTGCCGTGGTCGGGGCGACCCTCGCGGTTCGTGTCGGCGCGGCTTTCATGGTGCTCTATCTCGCTGCCGCGGTCACCGTGCATGCCACGGCGACCTGGCAGCGACAGGGCTTGCGCATCGCCAGTAGCGAGCTGTGGCAGGCCGTCGTGAGACTGGCACCGGCAGCGCCAATCGCCTACGCCATCATGGGCATCTTCTGGCCGTGGTCGGTGATGTCGCCCCTCGATCCGCTGCTGGCGATCTCGCAACTCACCAACTTTCCGATCCTGACCGAGATCGACGACCGCTTCTATCAGGCCACTGCACTGCCGGCCGACTACCTGCCGGTATATGTCGCCGTCAAGGTTCCGGAAGTTACACTGATCGGTCTTTCAATGCTCGTTGGATTTGCGGCTGCCTACGTCGTTCGCCGCAAATGGAACTGGCCGTCTGGTCGCGGGCTGCAGTGGCTTGTCATCGTTCTTTCGGTGATGGTGCCGGTCGCTTACTTCATCATTTTGCGCCCTTCGCTGTATAATGGTATGCGGCACTTCTTCTTCATCATCCCGCCGATCTGTGTTGGCGCTGCTGCGGGACTGCATTGGTTCTGGCTGTGGGCTGCCGACAGGCGTTCGTGGGCCTATGCCGCCGTCGCGGCGATGCTGTCGCTCGTTGCGGTGCACGAGATCGTCAACATGGTCCGCCTGCACCCGCACGAGTACGTCTATTACAACGCGCTGGTCGGCGGTCCGAAAGGCGCCTACCGCCGCTACGAGATGGACTACTGGTCCAACTTCCTGCCGCAGGCCATCGATCTGCTCGAGCAGCAACTGAAGTCGGAGCACGGCGGCACGATGCCCCTGCGCAAGTACGTCGTCGGCCTCTGCACCAAGGAAGAAATCCTGAAGGAGTATAATACCCCGAACTTCGTTACGACCCGCGACTGGCGTCAGGCCGACTTCATCATCACGACCACCAATACCGACTGCGACAAGACCGCCGATCGCGTCGTGGGCGGGCGCACCGTCATCGAGATCGTCCGTGAGGGGGCGGTGCTGGGGATGGTGAAAGACCGCCGTCCAGGGACGACGGCGCTCGGCAACACCGCTCAGCCGCTCATCCGCTAGAAATCTGACCGCGGCTGCCACGGCGGGCGAGCACGATCCCGGCGAGGATGACGGCGGCACCCGCCGCCTGCCACGGACCGATCGGCTCTGCCAGCAGCAGCCACGCCAGCAGTGCCGCCAGCGCCGGCTGCAGCAGCAACCCCACCGAGGAGAACGCCGCCGGCAGGTGGGCCAGCGCATACGCGATCAGGCTCTGGCCGAGGGCGTGGCTAAACAGTCCTAGCGCAGCGAGCACCAGCCAGCCGCGGGCGGTGTGCGCGATCAGGCTCTCGCCGGAGAGCAGCGCCACCGGCAGCAGCGCCGCGGCGGTAACGAGGCCGCTCCACGCCATGATCTGCGCGGTGCTGTGGCGGCCGCGCAGGCGGCCGACGGCGACGATGTAGCCAGCGTAGAAAACCGCGGTCGACAGCGCCAGGGTATCGCCGAGGAGGTGGCGCGAGCCCAGCTCCAGGCTCTCGCCCATCAGGATCATCACGCCGGTGACGGCGATCGCCATCCCGGCGATGAACAGCGCCGAGAAGCGCTCGCCGAACAGCAGGTAGCCGGCAAGGGTGACGAACACCGGGGCGAAGTTGGGCAGAAGGGTCGCGTTGGCGACCGAGGTTAGGTGCAGCGACCAGTGCCAGACCGCGAGGTCGGCGGCAAAGAACAGGCCGGCGACGGCAAAGCCCGACAGCTCGCGGCGGCGACGGGCGGGTTGCGCCGGCACCTGCGTCCGCTCGCAGACATGCCACAGCCACAGCGCCGGAAGGGCGAAGGCGAGTCGCCAGAAGCCGGTCGCCGTCGGCCCCAGCTCGCTGAGGCGCACGAAGATCGGTGCAAAGCCGATGGCCGCCGCGCCGAGCAGCAGCGCCGCCAGCGCGAAGCGTCCGGGGTGCGCCGGGGAGCGGTTCGCAGGAGGAGGGGCAGGAGCGGCGCTTCGCAGCAGGGGCATGGCCGGGTAGTATAGGGATCCGGCGGCGGGCACCAGCGCTGCGCCGCCGCGGCGGTCCTCGCGGAGGCGACGGCATGACCAGGTACTCATTGCTGCGACGGGAGCCTTCATCCGTGCCGTCGGCGTCGCTGATCGGACCGGACGATCCTGCTCCCTTCACCCTGTTCAACGGCGAGGGCTCCCGGCCGATCCTGCTGGTCTGCGATCATGCCAGCCGCGCCGTCCCGCGGGCGCTGACCTGCCTCGGCCTCGACGACGATACGCTTCGCCGGCACATCGGCTGGGACATCGGTGCCGCCGAGCTGACCCGCCGGCTAGCGGCGCGGCTGGATGCGCCGGCGGTGCTGGCCGGCTACTCGCGGCTGGTGATCGATCTCAACCGGCCGCCGGGCGACCCGCAGTCGATCCTCGCCGAGAGCGACGGCGTCATCGTTCCGGGCAACACCGGCTTGTCCCCCGAGGCGCAGGAGGAACGGGCGGAGATCTTCCACTGGCCCTATCACCACGCCGTTGACCAGGCGTTCGCCCGGCTGCGCCGGCACGGCCCCGAGCCGCTGTTCTTCTCGGTGCACACCTTCACCCCCTCCCTCGGGGGCGAGGACCGGCAGTGGGACCTGGGCGTGCTGTGGAATCGCGATCCGCGCATCGCCGTGCCGCTGATCGAGATCCTGCGCGAGACCGCCGGACTGTGCGTGGGCGACAACCAGCCCTACTCGGGCAAGGACATCGCCTATACCCTGAACCTGCACGCCGGCAGCGCCGGCCTTGCCCACTGCGCCATTGAGGTGCGCCAGGACCACTGCGAGAGCGCGGGCGGTCTCGACCGCTTCGCCGACCTTGTGGCGGCGGCGCTGGAGCGCATCCTGGCGATGCCCAATCTCCACCGCATCGAGGAGTTCTGAGCGTGCCGCACCGTGCCTCTCCCGGCCACAGTCCGGCATCCGCCGGCACCGCCCCAGCCCCGGTCAGATAGGCCGGGCGTGACCAGCATTCCGCCGGCGCTGACCCTCGGCATCGAGGAAGAGTACCTGCTGGTCGAAAAGGACAGCCGCGATGTCATTCGCGAGCCGCCTGCCGCCCTGTTCGAGCAGTGCCAGGCTCGCTCGGAGAACCTCGTCCGCCCGGAGTTCCTGGTCTCGCAGATCGAGGTCGGGACGCCCATCTGCCACAGCATCGGACAGGCGCGCAGCGAGCTGGCGCAGCTGCGGCGGACGGTCGCCGAGGTCGCGGCCGACTTCGGATTGGCGCCCGTCGCCGCTTCCACCCATCCTTTCTCCGAGTGGAAACAGCAGAAGCACACCGATCGCGAGCGCTACCACACGCTCGCCCGTGACATGCAGGGCGTCGCCCGCCGGCTGCTGATCTGCGGCATGCACGTCCACGTCGGCATCGACGACGACGAGGTCCGTATCGACCTGATGAATCAGGCCAGCTATTTCCTGCCGCACCTGCTGATGCTGTCCACCTCGTCACCGTTCTGGCGCGGCGAGGACACCGGGCTGAAGTCGTACCGGGTGAGCGTCTTCGACGAGTTGCCGCGCACCGGCCTGCCGTCGCGCTTCCAGTCGTGGGGCGAGTACCAGCGGCATGTCGAGGTGCTGGTCCGCGCCGGGCTGATCGAGGACGCCTCGATGCTGTGGTGGGACATCCGGCCGTCGGCGCGCTTCCCGACGCTTGAGATGCGCATCACCGACGTCTGCCCGCTGCTGGACGACGCCGTCGCCATCGCGGCGCTCTACCAGTGCGTCATTCGCATGCTGTGGCGGTTGCGCCGCGGCAACCAGCGCTGGCGCATCTACGATCGCATGCTCATCGACGAGAACCGCTGGCGGGCGAAGCGCTACGGCATCGATGCCGGCTTGGTCGATTTTGGCAGGGGCGAGGTGGTGCCGTGCGCCGCGCTGCTCGACGAACTGGTCGAGCTGACCCGCGAAGACGCATCGGCTCTTGATTGCGAGGCGGAAATCCTGCATTGCCGGACGATCGTCGCGAAGGGAACAAGCGCCCATCGGCAGCTCGCGACCTATGCCGCAGCCGTCGCCGGAGGATCCTCCGCAGAAAGGGCGGTGCGTGATGTGGTCGATCTGCTGATCGAGGAGACGATTCGCGACCTCTAGAATCGGCGTCTGGGGAGGCGAAACATGTTTGTGAATGATATCCTGAAGCGTAAGGGATCGGCCATTACCTCGGTGACCGCCGGGCAACCGATCGCCGAGGCGCTGGCGCTGATGGCGCAGCATCGCATCGGCGCCGTGCTCGTCGTCGATGGCGCCGGCGGCATCGCCGGCATCCTCTCAGAGCGCGACCTCGTCCGCGCCATGAACAAGAATGGCAAGGCAGTGTTCGACAGGACGGTGGGCGATCTGATGACCTCGCCAGTGGTCACCTGCACGCCGAAGGATCCGGTCGGTGCGATCGAAGGGATGATGACGGCGCAGCGCTTCCGCCACGTCCCGGTCGTCGAGGACGGCAAGATCGTCGGCATCGTCTCCATCGGCGACGTGGTCAAGACCCGCATCGAGGAAGCCGAAGCCGAGGTCGACGCCCTGCGCCGCTACATCGCGCTGTAGCCGCGCCCACGCTGTGGCCGGCCGGAGCCACCTCCACTCTGACTCCGGCCGCGATTCTCGGGCGGTGCGGCGTCGGCTGACCGGCATAGCCTCGCGCAGCGGATAAAGGCCAACTCCTGGCGAAGACGGCACGACCGAACTGCAAAGCGTCGTACCGCACATCGTAAGCGAGAGTTCGCCGCCAGCGATACTCTCGCACGTCGAAAACGTGGGTAGTTTTCCCATTGAAGCATCGGGACAACTCAGGAGCGGCTGAGGACACCGGCAACCCGTTCGCCGCTATGCTTAGCCACCAAAACACACGCTGCAGCCGTAGGAAGAGCGCGGCGGCCGGGAAATGGTACGACGCCCGCAAAATTGCCATGGAGTTGCAATGTCAGTGTGCGTCATTACGAGGCCAATATGAGTATTCATAAATTATGGAATTTTATTAAGATATTCGAGAAAGAGGAGTATGCTGATCAATTTATAAGCGGACATTTATACTTGAACAGGCTATCATTCTTTAGAGATTTAGAATCTCAAGAAGGAAAGCAAGACGCAAGCGAGGCTGTCTCATTGTGGATGCAGCCCGGTGATGTTGAAGTTAACTTGACTTTATCGGGAGCGGGTAATATTAAAATTACTAGCAAAGATTTGGGTGGGCCAATAAGTATAGATTACGGTTATCATGCCGACTTACACGTATTGTGCTTATATGCTATTCATACCTATGGTTTTGAAGAGATATATGGCGAGATAAACGAAGGCAGGGCAGGAGAACTGCAACGACAAGTAATGATTGATGATAGGTGTTGTAAGCTAGGTCAATTCGCTGTTATTACTCAGGCAATAAAATTTAGAAAAATGCTGCGTGGTGTATTGCAAAATCGTCGGCAGTGGTTTCGGGATGGTCTTGTTAGATACTATGACGAAGATATATTTTCTGGGTGTTTTGCCCCACATGATGCTCCATTTTATAAACAAAAGCGATTTTCATATCAGAAAGAGTATCGATTTTGTTTACAAACAGATACGTGTGGGAATGAACCACTTACGATTAATATTGGGAGTATTGATCACATTTGCAAGAAAGTGGATACAGCGGCTCTTAATTCTATTTTTACGCTACAGCGCATTTGCTCAACTTAGCCGGCGTTTCCGTATTGCTGCCCCCTCAGCCGGAGGGCCGGAGCAGGGCGCGGGTAGCGGCCTCGACGTCGGGCTTTCGCATCAGCGACTCGCCGATGAGGAAGCAGCGGATGCCGGCGGCGGCGAGACGGTCGAGATCGCCGCGGCTGGCAAGGCCGCTCTCGCCGACCAGGGTGCAGCCGGCC
>JAEULG010000078.1 GCA_016793875.1 Rhodospirillales bacterium
GGGCGCGACATGAACATGCTGTACCAGTCGGCGAGCAGCGGCCGGCCAATGCGCCAGTCGCCCGCTGTCCCCCAGCGGAAGTCCAACCAGCCGAGGCAGCAGCCGACGCTGATCTGACCGATGGTGATGTCGTGGTGGAAGCGCGGTACCTCCCGTTCCAGCATGTCGAGCCCGCGCAATTCCTTCTCCTTCTGCCGCTCGACCCACGACTTGGAGCGCTCCTTCTCGGACCGCAGCAGTTCCTGCCGGCGCAGCGCGGAGGCGTCAGTGATGCCGTCGGCGAGCGCCATCAACCGCAGCGTTCGCCAGCGTTGCGGCACGCCGGTGGGGAACAGCTTGTGGCCGTCGTGCAGACTGTCGAGGTACTCGCAGATGACGCGGGAATCGAACAGCGGCAGTCCCTCATCGGTGATAAGCACCGGCACCTTGCCAAGGGGATTGTCGCCGAGGAAATCCGGGCGCGCCTCCCATGGATTGGCCGGCACCCGCTCGATCCGGTCGTGCAGGCCGCACTCCAGCGCGGTAACGGTGACCTTGCGCACGAAAGGCGAGGTCGGAGAGTAGCGGAGTTTCATCAATCATCTCCGTGAGCCCGGCGGCCACCGGTCACGCCCGGAAGCGGCCTTTTTTTTCTCTTCGTCGCTAGAATACGTCCTTGCGTCGGCGGATTTCGGCAAAAGCAGCCACCGGATCAAGGCCGTCGAGGCGCGCCGCCGCCAGCAACCCCGGATCGTCGGCCCGCAGGAAGGGGTTCGCTGCCTTCTCACTGGCGAGGAGCGAGGGAACCGTCGGCAGGCCTCCCTCGCGCAGACCCTGCACCTCGGCCGCGCGGCGGAGGAGCACCGGATTATGCGCATCGAGGGTTAGCGCGAAGCGGGCGTTGCTCTCGGTGTATTCGTGGCCGCAATAGACGCGCGTCTCGTTCGGAAGGGCCCGCAGCTTCTTCAGGCTCGCCCACATCAGCGCCGGCGTGCCCTCGAACAGCCGGCCGCAGCCCAGCGAAAACAGGGTATCACCGCAGAACAGCGCCTGCTCGGAGGCGAACCAGTAGGCGATGTGGCCGAGGGTGTGTCCGGAGACGTCCATCACCTGCGCCCGCACCCCGCCGAGCGCGACCTCGCCGCCATCGTCCACCGCGAGATCAATACCGGGAATGCGCGCCGCGTCGCGACGGTGGCCGACGATAGTGCAGCCGGTCGCCTGCTTCAGCTCAAGGTTGCCACCGGTATGGTCGTGATGATGGTGGGTGTTGAGGACGTGCGTCAATCTCCACCCCAGGCGGGCAAGCGCCGTCAGTACCGGGGTCGCCAGTGACGGATCGACCGCGGCACAGGCGCCTTCCTGCTCATCTCGCAGCAGGTAGACGTAGTTGTCGCGAAGCACCGGAATTTGCTCGATGCGCAAGCTGGTCATCAGCCCCCCGTGCCCGCCCCGCGGCACGCCCGCCGCGCCGCTTCGGTCCCGACACTATCATCGCTATGCCGCACTGCGCTAGATTGGCCGGTCATGTGGATGGATGCCGTCGATCTGCGCGATTTCTACGCGTCGGGGCTGGGGCGGGTTGCCCGGCGGATGATCGGCCGGCGCATCCGCGCGCTGTGGCCGGACGTGCGTGGATCGAACATCCTCGGTCTCGGGTATGCCGCACCATTCCTCGGCGTCTTTCGCGCCGAGGCGCTGCGGGTGACGGCATTGATGCCGGCAGCGCAGGGGGTAATGCACTGGCCCAGCGATGCCCCCAACCTCGCCTTGCTCGCCGATGAGACGGCGCTGCCGTTCGCCGACCGCAGCCTCGACCGCATCCTGCTGGTCCATGCCCTCGAATGTGCCGAGCACACCCAGCCGCTGATGCGGGAGATCTGGCGGGTGCTGGCCGACGGTGGCCGGCTGATCGTCATCGCGCCCAACCGTCGCGGCCTGTGGGCACAGCTAGAGCGCACGCCGTTCGGCCACGGCCGGCCGTATACGCCCTCGCAGCTATCGCGGACGCTGCGCGATGCGCTGTTCACTCCCTACCGCTCGGTGACCGCGCTCTACATCCCGCCGATCCGCTCGCGCATGCTGCTGTCCTCAGCCGGCGCCCTGGAGGAGATCGGCCAGCGCTGGTTCACCAGCTTCGCCGGAGTCGTGCTGTGCGAGGCGGCCAAGCAGGTCTTTGCCGGCGAACTGGGCTGGAAGGCAGCCAAGCACGAACACCGCGTCTATGTCCCGGTATCAGCGGCGCTCCGCTGACGGTTCGGTTTGCTGTGGTCAAGCGGCGGCCCTCGCCGAGAAGGTTGCCGGTGAGGCGGCGGGAGAAGAGTGTTATGACCCGTATCGATGCAGCGGCCTTGTTGATCCCCCCTGAGAGGCTCTGTACCAAGCGCTAGATGGCTGATAAGGCGGGCTGGATCTTGCGGGGCCACGCGTGTGGAATACCGCACGCATCGCCGCATCGTGAGCCGGCCACAGAAAGCGAGTGCTGTTCCCCTGGTTCAGGCGATCTCGAAGGTGCCTTCGACCTCCACGGCAGCCCCGAGCGGCAGCGATGCGGCTCCGACGGCGATGCGGACATGGCGGCCGGCTTGGCCGAAGACCTCGACCATCAGGTCGGAGGCACCGTTCAGCACCTTTGGGTGATCGCCAAAGCCGGGAGCTGCCTGGACGAAGCCGGCCAGCCGCAGCACCCGCTGCACCCGGTCGAGGTCGCCGCCGCAGGCAGCCGCAGCCTGGGCCAGCAGGTTGAGGGCGCATAGCCGCGCTGCGGCGATGCCGTCCTCGACGGTCAGCTCGGTGCCGACCCGGCCGTGGTGGACGACGGCGCCGTCGTGCACAGGGAGCTGTCCCGACACCATCAGCAGGCTGCCGCTGATGACGAACGGTACATAGGCGCCAGCGGGTGCCGCCGGAGCTGGCAGCGTAATGCCGAGCTGCGCCATCCTTAGGTGGATGCTTGCCCTCGTCACGTTTTCGTCCTCCCTCGCGGCCGGCCTATTCCGAGATTGCCGCGTACAGCGCCCGCTCCATAACCGCCAGGTCGGCTTCCTGCCCGGTGTAGAGGGCGAACTGCCAAGCCGCCTGATGAAGCTGCATGCGCACTCCGGGAATGGTCCGGCAACCGGCAGCCCGTGCTTCCTGCAGCAGGCGTGTCTGCACCGGCATCGGCACCGCGTCGAAGACGACGACGCCAGGATGCAGCGCGCCCTGCAGTGGCAGCATGGCGTCCGGATCATGAAAGCCGACCGAGGTCGCATGGACGATCAGCCCGAACGTTGGAGCCGCCGCGACAGCTTCGGGTGGACCGCCAAAAGCGGCTCCCAGTGTCGCAGCCAAATCCTGACCCTTGGCGATGTCCCGGTTGTAAAGGGTGACACGGGCGCCGCTCTGCAGCAGGCTCCAGGCGATGGACCGGGCGCCACCGCCGGCTCCGATCACCGCGGCATCGATGCCAGCTGGCTCGATCACCTCGCGGATCGCCGCCAGCGCCCCGATCCAGTCGACATTGTGGCCAGTGAGGTGGCCGCCGTCGTTGACCACCGTGTTGACCGCGCCGATGGCTCGGGCATCTTCGGTCACCGCATCGAGCAACGGCAAGATGCGCAGCTTGTGCGGCATGGTGACGCCGAGTCCGCGAATTCCCAGCGCCCGCATCGCCGCCACCGCACCAGCGGTATCCTCGGTGCCGAAGGCGACGTACGTCCAATCCAGTCCCCGCGCGCGGAAGGCGGCGCTGTGCATCGCCACGCCGAAGCGGCCTGGACGGCTGGCGATGGAGCCGCAGAGGGTCGGATTGCTGCCGGGCATC
>JAEULG010000090.1 GCA_016793875.1 Rhodospirillales bacterium
ACCGGGTTCGCGTCAGTCCGCGAGCGCGCCTGCGCCTTGCGCTTGCGCAGATTTTCACGCAGCGCAGCAGCCAGCCTCTCGCGACGGCTGGCTGCTGCCGCTTTGCCGGAACCTGCGGTCTTGCTGCGCCGGTCATCCATCGCAATTCCTCGCTCCACCACTGCAAACCGGCGGCCAACCGCCGCCCTGACGCCTGCCGGTGACGGCGGGCATATTTCAGGCTTTCGCCACCTTCTCCGCACGTCCCGAAAGCTGCAGCCGGTCGATGACATTGCGGGTATCGACGATCAGATCGAGGTATTCCAGGAGCAGAGCATAGTCGATGCAATCGTGATCGGTGACGATCACCGCGGCGTCATAGCGGGCAAGGACCGCCCCCTCGAGCGGCACCGAGGGCCGTCCGGAGAGATCCGGGTGCCGCCGGCTGGGACGGATGTCGGGAAAGTACGGATCGTGATAGTCCACCTCCGCGCCGCGGCGCTCGAGCTGCTCAATGATGGTGAGCGCCGGACTCTCGCGCATGTCATCGACGTTCTTCTTGTAGGCGAGGCCGACGATGAGAATGCGCGAGCCGGTCAGGCCCTTGCCGAAACGGCTGTCGAGCTCCTCCCGCAGCCTGCCGACGACATAGGCAGGCATCCCGGTGTTCACCTCGCCCGCCAACTCTATGAAGCGGGTGGCGATGTCGAGCTCGCGCGCTTTCCAGGTGAGGTAGAATGGATCGATGGGGATGCAGTGACCGCCAAGGCCCGGCCCCGGGTAGAACGGCATGAAGCCGAACGGCTTGGTCCGGGCGGCGTCGATGACCTCAAAGACGTCGATGCCCATCGCCGAGAAGACGACTTTCAGCTCGTTGACCAGAGCGACGTTGACCGCTCGGAAGATGTTCTCGGTGAGCTTGACAGCTTCGGCGGTATCCGGCGAGGAGACCGGGATGGTGCGGACGACGAACTGGTCATAGAAAGCCTGCGCTAGCCGCAGCGCAGCGGCGCCGTCGCCGCTGACCACCTTCGGAATGCGCGACGTCTCGAAGTCGAGGTTCCCTGGATCCTCGCGCTCCGGCGAATAGGCGAGAAAGAAGTCCACCCCCGATGTGAGGCCCCCCGCCTCGAGGATCGGCTTGACCACCTCGCGGGTGGTCCCCGGGTAGGTTGTCGACTCGAGGATGATGAGCTGATCGCGTCGCAGGGCTGTCGCGATCGCTCGCGCGCTGCTTTCCACAAACGAGAGGTCGGGCTCGCGGTGCGGTCCCAGCGGCGTCGGCACGCAGACGACGATAACGTCGGGCTCGGCCAGCCGGCCGAAATCCGCCGTTGCCTCGAGTCGTCCGCCCCGGCGGACACCCAGGATGCGGTCGTCGCCGATGTGCTTGAGCGGGCTCTCGCCGCCGTTGATGTCGGCTACCCGCTGCGCGTTGATATCGAAGCCGAGAACCCGGAAGCCGCCGTTGATAGCGGCAAGCGACAGCGGCAGCCCGATGTAACCGAGCCCGATCACCCCGATCAGCGCATCCCGTTCGGTGAAGCGGGCGACGAGTCGGTCCACCTCGCCAGCCGCCATTTGCACTCTCCCCGATGTTCGGCGCACCGGAGCACCGGTCGCCCGCGTGGCGGGGCCCGCCAGCCTGCTGCAACGGGACAACGCCGGGACATCCTTGTCAACACTGGACCCGAAGGGCCAACTACCGCATGGTCTGCGCCCAACGGTGACGATGGAGACCGGCCATCAGGTCGGGCGGAGCAGCGTCGATGAAGGTTTGGTTGCTGAAGATATCCGAAGCCTGGATCGAGCCCGGCAACAAGAAGCGGCTCTACCGGGTGGGCATGCTAGCGGAAGCGCTGGCGGCACGGGGGCACGACGTCACCTGGTTCAATTCCATCTTCGATCATGTCCAGAAGCGCAATCGCGACATCCCCGGTGGCGTGCTCAAAAGCAGCGAGCGCATCACCATGCAGGGGCTGCGGGGGTGCACCTACACGAAGAGCCGGTCCTTCGGCCGCCTACGGCACCACCTGCAGACGGCGGCCGACTTCCGCCGCCTGGCCGAGCAGCGGCACCCGCCGGACATCATCTACTGTTCTTGGCCAACCGTCGATCTGGCCTGGGAAGCCGTCCGTTACGGCCGCGCCCATGGCGTTCCGACGGTCATCGACATCCGCGACCTGTGGCCGGAGGTGGTTGCCGACGTCGCGCCGGATGCCGTCCGGCCATTGGTCCGGCTGATTCTCCAGCCCTACTACATCGCCGCCCGGAAGGCGCTGCGGCAGAGCACGGTGGTGATCGGCATCACCGAGGGGATGCTGCAGTGGGCGCTCGATTTCGCCGGCCGCGAGCGCGGCGAATGGGATCAGGTCTTTCCCCTCGGCTATCTGGAAACACAGGCCGCGGCGGAGAATCCCGCCGCCGAGCAATACTGGGCGGAGCGCGATGTGCGCGGCGGCCCCGACCAGTTCGTCGCCTGCTATTCCGGCCTGTTCCCCAAGCGCATCGACCTGCTGACGGTCGTCGCCGCGGCGCGCCTCCTGCACGAGAAGGGCGAGCGCAACGTCAAGTTCGTCCTATGCGGCACCGGCGATCTGGAACCGGCGCTGCGCGAGGCGGCCGCCGGCCTTGATAACGTCGTCCTCACCGGCTGGATCGAACACCCGATCATCAAGGCGCTGGCGCCGAAGTGCTCGGTCGCGCTGTTCCCCTACCCACCGCGGTTCGACTGGATCCGCAACCTGCCCAACAAGTTCTTCGAGTACATCGCCGAGGGCATGCCGATCGTTTCCTGCCTGGAGGGCGAGGTGCAGCGGCAGATCGAGCAGAATGACTGCGGCGTGATGTACAAGGTCGGCGATCCGCATGACCTGGTGCGGGTGCTGTTGCGGGTGCGCGCGGATCCGGCGTGGCAGCAGAGCATGTCGGCGAATGCCCGCACGCTCGCCGGCCGCTTCGATGCGACCCGCGTGTACGCCGATTTGGTGACCCACCTGGAGACTATCGCCAAGGCCCATGCCGGTGCCGCCCGGCAGAGAGCTGCCGTCGGCGGCCGTCCGGCCAACGGCGCGGCACTGGCGTCGTCCCGCTGAGGTCCCGCCGCTCAGCCGGTCGGCAGGTCGCCAGCCGGCCCCATCGGCGCCGCATCGCGCGCGAATAGGGGCGGTCGCTGCATGTAGAGCGCCAGCAGCCGCGCCAGTGCCTCTACCGACTCGACGTGCGTCCGCTCGTATCCGTGCGAGGAGTCGAGGGCGAAGCACAGCAAAGCCGTGCGGATGTCGTTGCCGGCCTCCAGCGCGGCAGCCGCGTCACTGCGATACCAGCGGAAGACATCGCGGCTGAACGGGATGCCGTGCTTGCGGCAAAGGTCGATCAGGCTGCGGGTGAGGTGCCAGTCGAACGGCCCGCTTGAGTCCTGCATGGCGATGGTCACGCCATATTCGCAGGTGTTCTGGCCCGGCGCGATGGTGCCGTTGTCGATCGATACCAGTTCGGCGACATCGCCGTGAAGGACATGCGAGGCACCCACCCCCACCTCCTCGGAGATGGTGAACAGCAGGTGGCAGTCGAGGAGCAGGGTGATGCCGGCGTCACGGATCGCCTTCGCCGCCGCCAGTACCGCGGCGACCCCGGCCTTGTCGTCGAGATGGCGGGCGTTGATGAAGCCGTTGTCGTTGAATTCCGGCTGCGGATCGACGGCGATGGTATCACCGATCTCGACGCCCACGCCCGCCACGTCGGCCGCGTCCGACACCCGCTCGTCCAGGCGGAATTCGAGATTGGTCCAGGAGATCGGCTGAGTGTCCACCTCTTCGTTGAAGACGTGACCGGACGCCTTCAGCGGCAGGAAGGTGCCGCGGACGCGGCGATCGGTCGCGGCGAAGACGGTGCCGCGCGCCCCCTCGGCAAAGCGCGCCGACCAAGTGCCGATCGGTACCACCTCCAGCCGTCCATTCGAACGAATGCCTTTGACCATCGCTCCGAGGGTATCGAGGTGGGCGACGATGGCGCGGTCGGGACTGTACTGCACGCCGCGGATATCAGCGCGGATGGCCCCGCGCCGCGTCAGCTTGAAGGGGATATCGAGGCTATCGAGTTGTTTGCATACGAACTGGACGGCGGCATCGGTCATGCCGGTGGGGCTCGGTATCTCGAGCAGGCCGGCGAGCGTCTCCAGCAGGTAGGTCCGATCGATTTGGGGGCTGACTATCGCTGTCATCGTGCCGTTTCGCATCAACTCTTACCGTTCGCTTCGCGTCTGTGGAAAAAGCAGATCGACGAAACGCTGCGCCGTCGGCTGCGGTTCATGGTTGGCAAGTCCCGGCCGCTCGTTGGCCTCGATGATCACGTAGTCGGGCCCGGCCACATCTGAAACCAGGAGATCGAGGCCGACAACCGGAATATCGAGGACTTTCGCCGCCCGCTCCGCCGCCTCGCAAAGCCGCGGATGCAGATCGGCGGTCACGTCGTGGATGGTGCCGCCGGTGTGCAGGTTGGCCGCCTTGCGCACGACCAGCGCCTCACCCGCCGGCAGCACATCCTGCATCGCGTAGCCGCCATCGCGAACGCACCGTTCGGTCTCGCCATCACTCGGGATCCGGCTCTCACCGCGGGTTGCGGCGGCGCGGCGGCGGCTTTGCGATGCGATGAGCTCGGTAATGGTGTGCTCGCCGTCGCCGGTAACGGTAGCCGGCTTGCGCACCGCGCCGGCAACGACCTTGCCGTCGATGACGATGATCCGGAGGTCATCACCCGCCACGAACTGCTCGACCAGCACCCGCTCGCAGACCTGGAGGTTCTCGGCGATGGCGTTGCGCACGTCCTCGATCGACCGCAAGTCGACGTACACCCCACGCCCCTGCTCGCCTTCCGCCGGTTTGACCACCAGCCGGTGGTGGCGCTCGAAAAACGCGAGCGTCTCTTCATCGCCGCCGGCCTCGATCTGGTCCGGGACGTTGACGTCGGCCGCCGCCAGCAGGCGCCGGGTCAGCGCCTTGTCGTTGCAGCGGGACAGCGCCACGGCGCTGGTCAGATCGCTCAGCGACTCCCGGCAGGCGATCGACCGTCCGCCAAGCACCAGTTTAAACAGGCCCGCCGCCGCATCCTCGATCTCTACCCAGATGCCCCGCCGGCGCGCTTCCTCGACGATGATCTGGGCGTAGACGTTGAGCTG
>JAEULG010000163.1 GCA_016793875.1 Rhodospirillales bacterium
CCATCCTGGTGGTGAGCCTCGCGGCGCTGGCCGCGGCACTGACCGGCCAGTACGTTTTCGGCCTGGAGCCATGCGTGCTGTGCCTGTGGCAGCGCCTGCCGTTCGCCGTCGCTGCGGTGATCGCGGGACTTGGGCTGAGCCGGAGGGTCCGGATCCGTCCGCTGCTCGCCGTCGCCCTCGCCGCCGCGGTATTCGCCGCCGGCGCCGGGCTCGCATTTTATCATGTCGGCGTGCAGCAACACTGGTGGCAGTCGGTCGCCGGCTGCGGCGGCGGCCCGGTCAGCGGCATGACCGTCGAGGACCTGACCCCGGCGGCGCTGGCCCATCCGCCGAAGCCGTGCGATGTCATCGACTGGCAATTCCTCGGCCTGTCGCTCGCCGCATGGAACACGCTCACCTCGGGCGCGATGGCAATCGCCTGCCTTGCCGCCCTGATTTGCTGCGGAGGACGAAAAGCCGATGACCGAGACGACGCCGCGCCCCGGCCGCCTGCCCGGCGACCTCACCCGTGATCAGCTCGTCGACCGCATCCTGCGCGTCGATCATGCCGGCGAGTACGGTGCCGTTCGCATCTACGAGGGGCAGCTGGCGGTTCTCGGCAAGCGCCCGGAAGGCGCGGTGATCCGCGACATGGCGGACAAGGAGCGCGAGCACCTGGCGACATTCTCGGCGCTGCTGCCGAAGCGCCGGGCCCGCCCTTCGGCGCTGCAGCCGGTCTGGCACCTCGCCGGCTACGCCCTCGGCGCGGCGACGGCGCTACTCGGCCCGAAGGCAGCGATGGCCTGCACGGTCGCGGTTGAGGAGGTAATCGACGAGCACTACGCCCGTCAGGTCGCGCAACTGGGCGACGATGAGGCCGAGTTGCGCGATCTGTGCGAGCGCTACCGCCAGGAGGAGGTCGAGCACGCCGAGACAGCACTGGCGCACGGTGCGCGCGAGGCGCCCGTCTACCGGACGCTGACCGGGGCCGTGAAAGCCGGATCGCGCGCCGCCATCTGGCTCGCCGAGCGCATCTGACGGTGGCGCGCCGCCTCTCCAGTCGGGAGAGGCGGCAGGCGCAAGGTCCTTATTTGGCCGGGAAGATCGCGGCGGCTTCGCGCCGTGACGCGCTCTTTGGCGTCTCCACCGTCAAGCTTGCCGGTGCCGCTTCCGCCTCGGTCTGATCGGTGACAGCCTTGTCGCGGTCGGCGGCGATACGCCGGAAGCGGTTCATCACGCTGCCGGTCCCTGCCGGGATCAGGCGTCCGACGATGACGTTCTCCTTGAGCCCGGACAGGCCATCGGTCTTGCCGGAGACGGCAGCCTCGGTGAGCACCCGTGTGGTCTCCTGGAAGGAGGCCGCCGAGATGAACGAGCGCGTCTGCAGGCTCGCCTTGGTGATGCCCTGCAGGACCGGCAGCGCCTGGGCGAGCCGCTCGTTCATCGCTGCCGCGCGGCGGTTGGCTTCATCGAACTCGAGGCGGTCGATCTGCTCGCCGGTGAGGAAGGTGGTATCGCCCGGATCGGCAATCTCCACCTTCTGCAGCATCTGCCGGACGATGACCTCGATGTGCTTGTCGTTGATCTTGACGCCCTGCAGCCGGTAGACCTCCTGGATCTCGTTGATCAGGTAGGACGCCAGCGCCTCGACGCCGAGCACCCGCAGGATGTCGTGGGGCACCGGATTGCCGTCCATCAGCGGATCGCCCGCCTCGACGAAGTCGCCCTCCTGCACGCTGATGTGCTTGCCCTTGGGGATGAGGTACTCGCGCGCCTCGTCGCCGGCGTCCTCCGGTGGCACCACGACGATACGGCGCTTCGACTTGTAATCCTTGCCGAACTCCACCCGGCCGGCGATCTCGGCGATGATGGCGTGGTCCTTCGGCTTGCGGGCCTCGAACAGCTCGGCCACCCGCGGCAGACCGCCGGTGATGTCGCGGGTCTTCGCCGACTCGCGCGGGATACGGGCGAGCAGGTCGCCGGCATGCACCGGCTGGCCATTCTCCACCGACAGGATGGCGTCCGCCGACAGGAAGTAGCGGGCCTCGAGGCCGTTCTCCAGCAACAGCACCTCACCGTTCGCGTCGCGCAGGGTGATGCGCGGCTTGAGGTCGGCGCCGCGCGGCTGCTGCTTCCAGTCGGTGACCACTTTCGAGGCGATGCCAGTGGCCTCGTCCATCTGCTCGATCATCGAGACGCTCTCGACGAGATCGACGTAGTGGGCGATACCCTCGCGCTCGGTGATGATCGGCAGGGTGTACGGATCCCACTCGGCGAGCTTGTCGCCCCGCTTCACCTCCGCCTTGTCCTCGCGCAGCAGCTTCGAGCCATAGGGGAGGCGGTGGCGCGCCCGCTCGCGGCCCTGGCCGTCGATCAGCAGCAGTTCGGCATTGCGGTTCATCACCACCGGGACGCCGATGGAGTTGAGCACGGTGTTGCAGTTGCGCAGCATGATGGTGCCGTCGCTCGCCGCTTCCACCTTCGACTGCTCGGCGCCGCGCTGCACCGCGCCGCCGATATGGAAGGTCCGCATGGTGAGCTGAGTGCCCGGCTCGCCGATCGACTGGGCGGCGATGACCCCCACCGCCTCGCCGATGTTGACGCGGGTGCCACGGGCGAGGTCGCGCCCGTAGCAGGCGGCGCACACGCCGGTCGCGGTATCGCAGGTCAGCACCGAGCGAATCTTGACCACCTCCAGGTCGACCGCCTCGATCGCCGCCACCTTATCCTCGTCGATCAGCTCGCCGGCGCGGACGAGGATCCGCCCGCTCACCGTATCGACGATATCTTCCGCCGCAGAGCGGCCGAGGATGCGCTCGCCC
>JAEULG010000237.1 GCA_016793875.1 Rhodospirillales bacterium
GGGTTCGATCCCCCTCGGCTCCACCAATTAAATCAATTCGTTAGAAGACTTTTTGTTGGGCCGTAGGGCCGGGAGAGCATTTAGGCAACGCTGGGCTTATGCGTTCGCCGGGGGGATTGGCCGGGAAACGACGCTCACTAAGCCGCCCATTTCTCCGATAGCGCTTCCGTCTGTTGCAGCACGGTTTGAACCGCGGCGTCTGGAGATCGGGCGGATAGCCGCACTTGTGCACGATGGCTTGACCAGCATCGGGCAGCCGCGACGCGCACCTCGCGGTACTGGTGCGATCCCGAGCGATTTTGTGAAGCACGCCGCGAGGGTCGCTGATGGGGAGTTTCGCTATTCGCCTATCGCGGGCCACTCCGAGGCGTGCTCACTCGCATTCTCGCGCACCATAGCACCGCGCGCTCGCGCAGATCGCCAGGGTACGGCTTCTCTTTCCCTTGGCCAATACCGGGCGAATCTCCGACAGCCACCGACACGCGTTCCGAGTAGGCCGGGTTGATCTTCCCGCCAAACGCTGTATCGTTATCATGTCTCGCGCTGAGCGCTTTCATGTCCCAGCGGAGGCAATCACACCTCACGAGAAGCCGGGGTAATAACTTACCCAAAGTAACGCGGCCGGGGGGTGGACGTGTTTTTTGGGGAAAAGGGAGGTGGACGTGCAATCATTATTGATGTGGCGCGCGACGTTGCTCGGCGCCCTGGCTTTAGTTGCGTTGACGACGAGCGAGACCATTGCCCAGACCGTGGCGGATGACTCCGCCACGGGAGAGACGACTGCGGCGTCGCCAGCGGCGGCGACGGGCCAACCCTTCCGCAACCCCGCAGAAATCGTTAGCAAGGGCGGCTTGCTGTCGACGACACTGACCGTGGGGCCGGCTGAACTCGCCGTCGCCGGCGAGGACGTGGTTTTTCCGGCGCTCTACAATGGCCAATACACGCCGCCGCTGCTGCGGACCAAGCCGGGCGACCGGGTGGAACTGCTGCTCAACAATTTTGCGCAGCTGCCGACGAACATGCACTACCACGGCTTCAACGTGACGCCGCGCGGCAGCGGCGACAACATCTTCCTCAGCGTCGACTCGGGTGATTCGTTCCGCTACGACTTTCCCATCCCCAAGAGCCACCGGCAGGGACTCTACTGGTATCATCCGCACCGCGATCCCTTCCTGAACACCCAGATTGCGGGCGGCATGGCGGGCGGCATCGTCATCGGCGACATTCTGGCGCCGTTCCCGTCGCTGAAGAACATCCCAGAACGGGTAATGTTGCTCAAGGACCTGAAGACGGCCGACGGCATGCCGGTGGCGGATCCGGACCCGAGCGGCTCGACCAAGCGGACGATCAATGGTCTCTTCAAGCCACGGCTCGAAATGCGCCCCGGCCAACTCGAGTTCTGGCGTATCGGCAACCAGAGCTCCAACATCTTTTATAAGCTTAGCCTCGGCGGTCAGAAGTTCTATGTCATCGGCACCGACGGCAACCTGCAAAACCGCGCAACAGTGACCGAGACGCTGATACTGCCACCGGGCAGCCGGCGTGAGGTGCTGATCTATGGCCCGCCGGCAGGCACGTACCTCTTCCAGGACGCGGCGTTCAGCACCGGACCGGCGGGCGATCAGTATCCCGGGCAACTGATGATGACGGTGGTCTCCGCTGGCACGCCGGTCAAGCGTATTCCGATCCCGGCCGCCTCGGCCTTCCCTAAGCTGCCGGACCTACGCAAGGGACCGATCGCCAAGCAGCGGACTATCGTGTTCGCCGACACGGTGCTTTCCGACCTGTTCTACATCAACGGCAAGCCCTACAGCCCCGAGTGCGTTGACACGGTGGTGAAACTGGGCGAGGTCGAGCGATGGAACATCCAGAACACAGCCCAGGAGGCGCACGTGTTCCACATCCATCAGCTGGACTTCCAGGTGACCCACGTGAACGGCGTGGCGCAGCCGTTCAATGGCTACAACGACGTGGTGACGCTGCCCGCGGCCGCCAGCGAGGCCAAGCCCAGCGTCGTTACCATACTCATTCCGTTTACCGATCCGGTAATCCTCGGCAAGTTCGTTTACCACTGTCACATCATCCAGCACGAGGATCAGGGAATGATGTCGGTCATCCAGGTGATTGACCCGTCGAAGCCGAGGCCCGACATCCGGATGTGCCAGACCAATCCGTAAGCGCCGCATTGCCGCCTGTCGGAGAGCCAATCTCCGGCAGGCGGCACTCGCTACAGGCAAACCCGCATTTCGCTCCGCTTCCTCCGGGCTACAATCTATGCTCGTTTAGTGTTTCCAACGGCGGCAGGCGCTCACCGTCGATAATGCCCAGGCTGACTTCGGCCCTCGACGGTGACTACCCAGCCTGGGGATGCTGTATCGGTTGTCGCCGACAAAAAGACAGCTTCGCCGCTTTCCTCAGGCAACAGGGGTCGCCGCGCAACTTTCTCAGCCGCCAAAGCGTCCCGCCAATGCCGCGAACAGCGCGCGCAGGCCCATGGCTTCGCCGCCCTCCGGGCGTCCGGGGCGGCTGTCGAGGTTCCACGCCATGGTATCGAGGTGCGCCCACGGGCAGGCCGGCCGGACGAACTCGGCGAGGAACAGCGCGGCGGTGATGGCGCCGGCAAAGGGGTGGTCGGTGGCATTGTTGAGGTCGGCGGTCTTGCCAAGCACGTGGCGTCGGTAGGGCTGCCACAGCGGCAGCCGCCACAGCGGATCGCCGGCGGCGCGGCCGGCCGCCAGCAGTTCCCCGGCGAGCGCCTCGTCGTTGCAGAACAGCGCCGGGACCTCGGTGCCGAGGGCGATCCGGGCGGCGCCGGTGAGGGTCGCGCAGTCGATCAGCATGTCCGGCTGCTCGCCTGCCGCTTCCGCCAGCGCATCGGCGAGGATCACCCGGCCCTCGGCGTCGGTGTTGCCGATCTCGACGGTCAGGCCGCTGCGGGTGCGGACAACGTCGAGAGGCCGCAGGGCGTTGCCGGCGACGCTGTTCTCCACCGCCGGGACGAGCAGCCGCAGGCGGACGGGCAGGGCTGCATCCATGATCATCTGCGCCAGCCCGAGCAGGATGGCGGCGCCCCCCATATCCTTCTTCATCAGCTTCATTGCCGAGGCCGGCTTGAGGTCGAGCCCGCCGGTATCGAAGCACACCCCCTTGCCGCACAGCGTCACCTTCGGCGCGCCGGGATCGCCCCAGCGCAGGTCGACCAGCCGCGGCGCCCGGCTGCTGGCGCGACCAACGGCGTGGATGGCGGGATAGTTGCGCTCCAGCAGATCGTCGCCCCCGATCACGGTACAGCTGGCGCCGAACGGCTGAGCGACGGCGGTGACGGCGTTGGTCAGCTCCTCCGGTCCCATGTCGGAGGCCGGCGTGGTGATCAGGTCGCGGACGAGGAAGACCGCCCGTGCGGTGCGTTCGACTGCCGCCCGGCGGGTTTGCGCCGGCCAGGCGAGAGTGGCGAAATCGGTGTGCGCCTCGCGGTAGCGATGGAAGCGATAGGTTGCTAGCGCCCAGCCGAGGGCGGCCGCATCCGCCTCGTCGGTACCCGGCGACGGATCGATCCGGTAGGTCGCCGGCGGCAGCTTGTCCGGCAGGCTTGCCCAGTCCCACACCGGCTCGGCACCGGTGCCGAGCAGCACGCCGGCGAGCCCGCCGTCGCCGGGCAGCAGGCAGTGGCTGCCGGGGGTGGCAACGAAGCCGACGCTGCGGACCCAGCCGGCGGCCCGCGCCGGCAGTGCCTCCAGCAGAGCCGGCAGACGCTCCGATTGCACCGGGGTGATCGGCAGGGCGACGTCAGCGGCATTATCGGTCAGGAAGCGGCAGGCTGGCATCGGAGCGTTCTCCCGGTGGCGTGGTCGCCCGTTCCGCATAATAGCGCCGCGCGCCGGGGTGCAGCGGTACGGCGAGGTGTTCCTCGGCGTTCTCGATGCGGATCTGCGGGCCGATGGGATTGATGTCCAGCAGCTTGCGGTTGCGCGGATCCCACAGGGCGCGGGTGATGGCGAAAACGAGATCGTCGGGCAGGCGGGCCAGCGTCACCAGCTGGGCGCGAACGGCGATGGTCGGGGTCGCGCCGACGCCGGCATAGGTGCCGGCGGGGATGGTGGTGGCGATGAACTGCGGATGCGCTGCGACGAGGCGCTCGACCTCGGCAGCGGGGATCGGCAGCAGGGCGATCGGCATGCGCTCGCTGGCCATGGCGACTGCGGCGACGGGGGCGCCGCCGACGATGAAAAAAGCGTCTATCTCGCCGCCGACAAGCATGTCCATCGACCGGTTCAGCCGCTCGTAGCGCGCGGTGATGTCGCGCAGCCGCAGTCCGGCGACGCGCAGCACCATGCGGGCGGCGGTGAGCGTTCCGGAGTTGGTCTCGCCCAGCGAGACGCGCTTGCCACGCAGATCGGCGATGGTATGCATGGCCCCTTCGCGCACCACCACGTGCAGCGCCTCGGGAAACAGGTTGGCGATAGCGCGCAGCGGGCGGACCGGGTGGCCGGCGAACTCGCCCTCGCCGGCGAAGGCGTCGCGGGCAATGTCGGCCTGGCACAGCGCCAGCTCGATACTGCCGGCCACCAGTTGCCTGACGTTGTCGAGAGAGCCGCTGGTCGAGACAGCGGCTGCGATCAGCCCCGGCACGCCACACGCACCGCGGCTGCATGGGCCCGCGCCCGGCGGCTCGGAGATCATGTTGGCGATGCTGCCGCCGATCGGAAAGTAGGTACCCCCGATCGGACCGGTGCCGATGCGCACGAACCGCGCTTCCGCCGCCGGCGCTACCAGCGTCCCGGTCGGCAGCGCCACGATGGCGGCAACGGCTGCCAATAGCAGCAGAAGCGATCGGCGGCATAGGGAGGACATCGGAACGTGAAACCACCGGATGCTGCGGCGCGCGCAGCGTACGTCGCCGGCGCCCTCCCGCCAAGTAGGTGTTCGAGCGTCGCCGATGGCCTACCCGCAGCCGGCAAGTTGTCCCACTTTCTCCGGCGGTGGCAAAGCCACGATGACGCGAAGAGGCAAGGGGGCGACAGCCAAGCGTGCTACGCCATCCCGTCGATTCGGCGGCCGGTAGCCTTAAGCCTCGCGGTGGACGGTCAGCGTATGGCCATCGCGGTGGAGGACGGCGCGGGACCACAGCCCGGCGTCGTCGTACCACATCTCGCCCTCCCAGGCCGCTCCCTCGAAGCGGAAGTGGCTGTCCCCGGCTGCGGGCGTAGCGGTGAAGCTGACGACGGCACCGTTCTGCGCGTCGATGATCCGTGTCTGCCGGGTAATGGCCCGGCACCATAATGCGTTGCTGGTCAGCAGTTCGGGCGGAGCGACGCACGGGCCAAGCGGGCCGGTGATCTCGAGGCCCTGCGGGGTAGAGCTGCCGCCGACATCATAAACGTCGCCGTGCTCCTCGGTGTGCGTCTTGAGGCTGGTCAACGCGCCGCTCCGCCAGAACTCTTCGCCGTCATGCAGGAAGCGGAACATGGTGATCGGCCCAAATGTTACTTTCATGTCGATCCGGGTGGTGACCGCCGTCTCGCGGCCGCCGTCGGCCGGGCGGACCGAGACGCGGTAGCTGCCGATGCGCTTGTCCTTCCACAGCAGGGCGAAGCCCAGATCAAACGGAGCGGTCGGCGGAAAGGCCGCCTGAAAGGGATCTCCGGTGACACCGGCGGTCATGCCGGGTCCCTGCGGATGATGCGACGGATTGCCTTCACCAACAGATTTTCTTCCCCTGAACGGCCTGTCGAAGGGCTGACGTGAGACGCCAGCCCGTGCCCGGCCGAGGCCGGCGGCGCTGCGCCTATAGCCGCGCCTTCAATCCGACCGACGCAAGGAAGTTCTCTGTCGAGCCGGCGCGCAGCAGGTTGATGGCGCAGCCTAGTTCTCGGTCGCCGCTCTCGCCGATGGCCGGGCAGGCGTTGACATCGACGGCGCCGCGCGTGCTGTGGCGCGCTTCACCCTGCGCCGGCAGCGCTCCCGGCAAGTCGACCTCGTGCGCCGGCTCGCCACCGTCATCGCCGCCGGTCAGGGTCACGTCCGGGATTACGCCGCGCGCCTGGATCGCTTCACCGGATGGCGTGTAGTAGAGCGCCGTCGTCAGCTTCAGCGCGCCCTCCACCGGCAGCCGCATTACCGTCTGCACCGAACCCTTGCCGAAGGAGCGGGTGCCGATGACGGTGGCGCGTTCATGGTCCTGCAGCGCGCTGGCGACGATCTCCGAGGCTGACGCGGAGCCTGCGTTGACCATCACGACGATCGGCAGACCGTCGATGAGATCGCCACGCTCCGCCCGGAACGTCCGGTCCGAACCCAGTTCGCGGCCACGGATGCTGACGATGGTGCCCGTCTGCAGGAATTCGTCGCTGACCGCCAGCGACTGATCGAGCAGGCCGCCCGGGTTGTTGCGCAGGTCGATGACCAGCCCCTGCAGCTTGCCGCCGGTGTTGCGCTTCATTTCGGCGATGGCGGTCTCAACACCGTCTGCCACCTTCTCGTTGAAGCTGACGATGCGCAAATAGCCGACGTTTCCTTCCAGCCGCCAGCGCAACGGCTCGATGGTGATGATCGCCCGGGTAATCGCGACATCGAAGGGCGGCGTGTTGTCGCGCTGGATACCGAGCCGGATGCGGCTGCCGGGCTCGCCGCGCATGGCGTTAACCGCATCGCGCAGGCTCATCCCCTCCACCGGCTTGCCGTCGATGGCACTGATGATATCGCCCGGCTTGAGCCCGGCGCGATCGGCCGGCGTGCCCTCGATCGGCGAGATCACCTTGATCCGGCCTTCCTCCTGGGTGACCTGGATGCCCAGCCCGCCGAACTCACCGGAGGTGACCATCTCCGATTCCCGCAGTTCTTCCGGATTGAGGTATGCGGAGTGCGGGTCGAGCGAGGCCGTCATCGCGTCGAGCGCAGTTTCCACCAGCGCCTCCGCCGTCATCGAGCCGGGCTGTGGGTCCTTGGCACGCACGCCCTCGATGGCGGTGTCGATCAGCCGCTGCTCCGGGATATCCTCGACGTAGGCGGCGCGGATGCGCTTGTAAGCGTCACGGAAATGCTTGAGTTGCCGCGTATTGCCGGGATCGCTGGCGTAGGTCTTGAAAATGGCATTAAAGCGCGAGAGCTCGTCGCTGGAACTATTATCGCTCCACCGATGCGCATCCGAAGTGCCGGCCTGCGCGTAGCGGCGGCCATCATAGTCGCCGCTACAGCCGTTCAGGGCAGGCGAGATGGTGGCGCCGAGGGCGATCATCGCCACCACCAGCACGATCGTTCGAGAACTCTTCAGGAAACGCACAAGGCCTTCCATCGCTGCCTACTGCATGCCTGGGAGTGAATGGATGGGTTGCAGACGACCCGGGCTGGCACGCTCAGGACCCTGTTTTGGGGATATGGTCTACGGCTGGCACAGTGCAATCCGATATCGCGGCTGTCGCCAAGCGAATCGGCTCTTCATGCGGCGGCCCTCTGGCCCGAGCCTGGAGCTGAATGCGTCACTTCTCGGGGCACGGCGGGTGTCAGCACGAAGGCGCAGCGCAGCGCCAGGGTGAACAGCACGAGCGCGCCCGCTTGGTGCAGCGCCGCGAGTGGCAGGGCGACATAGGAGAGCAGCGTCGCTACCCCCAGGAGGAACTGCACCGGCACCCACAATGCCAGCATATTTGCGGCACGCCGGGCCTGGGATGGCAGCGGCACAGCTCTCAGCGACCAGCGGAAGGCGAAAATCGCCAGCACGGTCGCCGTCGCCAGCAGCCGGTGGTCGAACTGGACGGTCGTGATGTCCTCGAAGAACGAGCGCCACCACGGCGAGGAGGCGAAGATGGCGCCGGGGATCAACTCGCCGTCCATCAGCGGAAAGGTGTTGTAGGCGTAGCCGGCGTCGAGCCCGGCGACGAAACCTCCGGCAAGGATGGTCAGCAGCACCAGCGCGACGATCGATCGAGCGCGCAGGCCAGCCGCCGGTGGCGGCAGCGGGCGATGTGGCTCACCGCTGAGCAGCCGCATAGCTACCCACAGGATCGCGCTGTAAATCGCCAGCGCCATGCCCAGGTGGGCTACCAGACGGTATTGGCTGACGTCAGGCCGGTCGACGAGACCGCTCTTGACCATGTACCAGCCGAGAGCGCCCTGCAGGCCGCCGAGCGCAAAGATGCCCGCCAGCTTCCAGCCGAGGACGCCGCTTACCCATCGCCGCGCCAGGAAGAAGGCCAGGGGCAGGGCGAAGGCAACGCCGATCAGGCGTCCCCACAGCCGGTGGACGTACTCCAGCCAGTAGATTTCCTGGAACTGCGCCAGCGTCATGCCGGCGTTGATCTTCTGGTATTCGGGAAAGGCGCGGTAGGCAGCGAACGCCTCTTCCCACGCAGCATGGGTGAGCGGCGGCAGCCATCCGGTGATCGGGCGCCACTCCACCATGGACAGCCCGGAGTCGGTCAGGCGGGTGAGCCCGCCCAGGATCACCATGACGAGCACCATGCCGCCGATCAGCAGCAGCCAGAAACCGATGATCCGCTCGCGGGAGCGCTGCTGCGTGTTCGTCTTTTCCACCCGCCGCTATGTCCTTCCCGGCGTCCCCGGTTGCAACGGTCTGCACTTTACCGGTGCGCGATTTGTCACGCCATGGCAAAATCCGGCCGATCCTGGTGACGGCCGAAGGTCCGAGAAAGCCGCCCTCCCGCTTGCGGCAAGGAGGCGGTTCGCATAGGAATCAGCAACGGCAACCTGCCGAGGATGGCACACGAGGAGCACAGCCGCTGGCCGACCCCGTCCACCCCGTGCACCTCGTCGGCGCCGGGCCCGGCGATCCCGACCTGCTGACCCTGAAGGCGCTGCGCGTGCTGCAGCAGGCCGAGGTCGTTGTCTACGACAAGCTAGTTTCTGATGCGATCCTCGCCGTAATTCCCGCGGGCGCCAGCCGAATCTTCGCCGGAAAGGTCGCCCGCGACCACCACATGCCGCAGGCGGAGATCAACGCGTTGCTGATCAGCCTTGCGCGCAGCGGCCGCCGCGTCGTCCGCTTGAAGGGCGGCGATCCGTTCCTTTTCGGGCGTGGCGGCGAGGAGGCGGCAGCACTGGCACGCAGCGGGCTGCCGTTCGTCATCGTGCCCGGCGTAACCTCGGCTTCCGGGTGCAGCGCCTACGCCGGCATCCCGCTGACCCACCGCGGCCTCGCCCACAGTGTCCGCTTCGTCACCGGACACACCCAGGCCGAGGACGGCAGCCTCGACCTCAACTGGACGAGCCTTGCCGACCCCGACACCACTCTCATCATCTACATGGGCCGCACCAATGTCGCCCGTATCGCCGAGCAACTGATCGACCACGGCCTTGCCGCGGAGACGCCGGCGGCGGCAATCATCGACGGCACTAGGCCGGAGCAGCGGACGCTGCGTACCACGCTCGCGCTGCTGCCGGAGCGGCTCGCCGTCCTGTCGCGGGCGGCGCCGACGCTGCTGGTGATTGGCCGCGTCGTTGCGCTGGCGGACGCGCTGGCATGGTTTACGCCGGATGCGGGGCAGGGGGCCGGCCGTTCGGCCGGCTGAAGGGCCGCCCCGACCGTTCCGGCGGGTTCGCGTTCCCTGCATGTCAGTGCGGCGTTTTTTGAACGGTTTCCTTCAAACCCACAATTAGCGGCGATCCGCCCTGCAATTCCTTCTGTATCTGGTGTTTTTTCCGGAGCGGCCGACGAGGCCCGCCGTCTTCGCCGCCGCCGCCGAGGATGGTAGAGTGCGCACTCTCTAGGGTGGTAACCCCCGCGCCGGTCGCCAAGGCTCTGGCTGTGGGGAGATAACCATCGTATGCTTGCGAGGGCGACCGACATGATCGCGAGAGCCGTCATCGTCCGCGAACTTGGCGCCGAGCGCCTCCTTGTTCCGGCGCTTCTGGACGAAGCTCGCAGAGCCGGGAAACAGGTCCGCGGGTGCATCGCGCTGTTGCGTCAGGCGCAGGCTCATGCCGACGCACCTTTCGAACCGACGGCGGCTCCGGCCGGTGAGGACAGCGCCTTCAGCCTGCCGGAGGACACCGCGGCATTCGCGGCCATTCCTACTGCCAGCCGGAAAATCGGCCAGGGCCGCTACCATATCCCCCATCTGGGCGAGATCAGTTCGGCCCTGGTGCGGGCGGTCGAGGCGATGATCCGGCCGCTGGGCGGCGATGAGGCGGAATCGTTCCGGCGGCGGCTGGACGAACTGGCGCAGCCGCCGAGTGACGATGACGTGCTGGAGCAGGAAGGACTCGCCCGCATTGTCGCCACCGGTCCGGGCGCTGGCGACAGCCTGTGCCAACTCGCCACGGACGTGGGTGCCGCGGTCGACCGGGCGCAACAGCAGATAGCGGGGGAAACGGTGGCCGGCGCGCACGGCTACGCGCTGGGGCCGGCCGACCGGCCGCTCGTCGAGGCGTTCATGGCCGGCGTCGCCCGTACCGCGCCGCTGAAATTCGGTCACCCGGGTCTGGCGACGACCGCGATGGCGACGGGCCAGACCCTTGTCATCGAGAACGATATCACCGCGACCGACGCCCACGTGCTGGTTATCACTATTGAGGGGCTGAGCGCGCGGATCGCCTACACCGATGTTCATCGCAAGCGCCTCGCCTTCTTCCGGCGGAGCCTCGGACGCACGCCGGTTACCTGGTCGCCCACCCAGGAAGGGCGCGCGGAGAGCCACGGCGGCGAGGGCTACGCCCTTGCCTTCGGAGTGATCAAGGCGGCCGACCGGGCGGAACTCTGCCGCGTGCTCGACGAAACGGGCTCACGCCTTGCGTTCCTGATCGGCTGGAAGCGGGCGCGCAAGCAGTTGCGCCCCTTCCTCGCCCGGGCGGATGCGCTGGCGCTGCTGGAGTGGGCGAGCGCCGAGAACATCGGTCATTGCGGCTTTCTGGCCATCGGCGGCGCCGGCGCCATCTTCCGGGCGATCGAGGCGGCTGCCACCGGTCGGCTATGTCTGGGAGACCGGCTCTGCGACGTACTGGGGAGGGAGCGAACGCTCGGCTATCTGCGCTTTGTCCTGCGCACCGCCGCCCAGGGCCTGCTCTCCGGCCGGTCGGCAGCGGCCATCCAGGCGGATCTGGAAGCCGAGTTGTGCACTTGCTTCGGCAGCCGCGATGGCCTGATGGGAGTGGCTCGGGGCCGCGCGGAGCGCCTACGCGAGATCGCATCGGCCCTTGCGACGCCCGACTCCGACATCGACCGGAGGGGAGCCGGCGGCCCTGGACCGTCGGCTGTCCCGGGCCAGCTTGCCGATGTCATGGAACAGGCAGCCGCCAGTCTAGTCGCCGCGGCGAGATCAATCCGTGACCGGGATGACAGCAGCAGGTGCAGCGGCAGAACTCAGTCCGCCTCCTGACCGATAACCAGGGCGCTCAGCCCTTTTCCAGCCATAGGCTCGCTTCGACAGCGCCGGGGAGGAGCGGCAGGCGGGCAGCAACAGAGCGGCCAAGCCGGCCCGCCATCCGCGTCACCGCCCACCGGCTCGACCAGACGATGCGCCATCCACCGCCCGCCACCATCGCGCCAACGGCGTGCTGCTCGTTGTAGCCCCGCCAAGCCCAGCGCGCCGGGTAAGGGTCGGGCAGGAAGACGTCGTGGACATGCAGTAGGAGCCCGGCCGGCAGCCGCGGCAGGACGCGGTTGAGCACGATGTCGAGGTCGGTGCCGGGCATCAGGATGTGGCTGCCGTCGAGGGAAAGCACCCCGCCGGCCGCGAGCCCGTCAAACGGTGCGGGGCCCGATTGCTGCACCGAAGAACGAATGAAGTCGATCGGCAGCCCCGCCAAGCCTGCCCGCGGCTGCGGATCGATGGCTGTGATTTGCGTTGCCAGCCCGCCATCGGCGACGGCGCGGGCGAACCACCGGGTCGAGTGGCCGCAACCGATCTCGATCAGCCGCGCCGGCCGATGGTGGCGAACGAGGGCATAGGCGGCGGCCGCATCGAGCCGCGGAAACCAGTCCTGCCGGAAGCGGGGGGCGGGAGGCGGTGCCGCAGCGTCGGCGATCGCCAGCAGCGCGGCGGCATGGCCGTCGATGCAGTCGAACAGGTCGCAGAGCGCCGGGGTGGCGGCTTCGAAGAGGAGCGCCAGTTCGGGGTAACCGTCACCGGCGGCAGCGGCTGCCTGGACGGCATATCGATGCGGGATGAAGAAGCCGCGCGGCTGAGGTAACCGGCTGGCAGCCGCGTTCGCCAATTGGCGACGCCTGTACATTAGGTTCCACCTCTATGGGCCGATCGGGCCGGAACCGAACTCGCCGTGCGGCCCCCCCCCGGCGCCGCGCAACAGTCCCGCGCAGCTTCAGAAATCGGAGAACGCGATCGCCGTCCACGTCAGCAGAAATCCCACTGCTACGAGCATTTCAGGCCACTTCTCCGTGACAAAGGCGCGCAATGCCGAATCCTCCCCTTGAATTTCCGCCGGTAAGCGCAGCGAAACGTTCCCATTCAGACTATCGCCGCACTCGCGGCAGCAGCCAACATCAGAATTCGGTTATATGAGGCTGCTCCCCTAATTCCTTGATGGCGAACGATAACTGTCATCAAGGACCGCCGCGGAGCGGGCTGACGCTGCCATCGCGTGTTCGCGTGATTCGCTCTCGCTGGAAAGGCTATTCGGGCCGGGGCAGCCGGTCCGGTGTGGTGAACGCCCGCAGATCACTGATGCAGGCCTCGACGAGATCGAGGAGGTACCCACGCGGGCCAAGACTGGCAATCATGCCGGCCGCCACCTCCAGCCGGTCAGCAACGTCCGCCGGGGAGCGGGCCGGCATCGCCAGCAGTCGTCCCTGGAGGTCGGCAATGCGACACTCAAGGTTGCCACGGGCGCCGCTGCCGGGCATCTGCAGCGCCTGCTCAGCCATCGCCAGCTCGTGCCTAAGCTGCGACATCGTTAACGGCGGCCGGCCGCCACTCATCTCGTTCCTCTGGCCTGCACCCGCCAGCGGCGGTGGTGAAGACGCCGCTGGCGGGTTCCGTTAACCCTGCGGCTGAAGGCCAGGCATCCCGCCGGAACTTGCGCCGGGACGCTTGACCACCCCGCCGCTCGGCACCGAGCCGCGCCGGCCTTGCGGCTGATCCTCGGTATCGGGCGGATCACTGCGGTCGATAGTTTCGCCGCGGAGGAGATGGGAAACCTCCTCGCCCGAGAGGGTCTCATACTCCAGCAACGCGCGGGCGATGGCCCGCAGGTCGTCCAGGCGTTCGCTGAGCACCGTGCGGGCCTTGGCCTCGGCGCCCTCGATGATCCGCCGGACCTCGGAGTCGATCAGCCGGGAGGTGTCCTCGGAGACGTTGCGGGTGCGGGTAATTGACCGGCCGAGGAAGATCTCCTCCTCGTTATCGCTGTAGCGCAGCCGCCCGAGGGCATCGCTCATGCCCCATTCGGTCACCATGCGGCGAGCCATGTCGGTCGCCTGCTGGATGTCGTTGGCGGCACCGGTGGTAACGTTGGCCATGCCGAAAATCAGCTGTTCGGCTACCCGGCCGCCGAACATCATCGCCAAGCGCGCCTCGATCTCGTTCTTGCGGAAGGCGTAACGGTCGCGTTCCGGCAGGTTCATGGTGACGCCGAGGGCGCGGCCACGCGGGATGATCGTCACCTTGTGCAGCGGATCGTTGCCAGGCACGGCGAGGCCGACGAGCGCATGACCAGCCTCGTGGTAGGCGGTAAGTTCCTTCTCGTGCTCGGTCATCACCATCGAGCGGCGCTCGGCGCCCATCAGCACCTTGTCCTTGGCCGCCTCGAAGTCGGCCATGGTCACCAGCCGGCGGTTGGCTCGCGCCGCCAGTAGCGCCGCCTCATTGACGAGGTTGGCGAGATCGGCACCGGAGAAGCCCGGGGTGCCGCGGGCGATGACACGGGCGTCGGCGTTGGCCGCCGCCGGCACCTTGCGCATGTGCACCTTGAGGATCTGCTCACGGCCGAGGATATCGGGATTCGGCACCACCACCTGGCGGTCGAAGCGGCCGGGACGCAGCAGTGCCGGGTCGAGCACGTCCGGCCGGTTGGTGGCGGCGATGAGGATGACGCCCTCGTTGGCTTCGAAGCCGTCCATCTCCACCAGCAGCTGGTTGAGCGTCTGCTCGCGCTCGTCATGACCGCCACCGAGGCCAGTGCCGCGGTGCCGGCCAACGGCGTCGATCTCGTCGATGAAGACGATGCACGGCGCGTTGCGCTTCGCCTGCTCGAACATGTCGCGGACGCGCGAGGCGCCGACGCCGACGAACATCTCGACGAAATCCGAGCCGGAGATGGTGAAGAACGGCACGTTCGCCTCGCCGGCGATGGCGCGGGCAAGCAACGTTTTGCCGGTGCCCGGAGGACCGACCAGCAGACAGCCCTTCGGGATCTTGCCGCCCAGCCGCTGGAATTTCTGCGGGTCCTTGAGGAACTCGACGATTTCCTCCAGCTCCAGCTTGGCCTCGTCGATCCCAGCCACGTCGGTAAAGGTGACCCTGCGCTGGTCCTGCTGCATCAGCCGGGCACGGCTCTTGCCGAAGCCGAGCACGCCGCCCGGTCCGCCCTGCATCCGCCGCATGAAATAGATCCAGACGCCGATCAGCAGCAGCACCGGGAACGAGGAGATCAACAGCGACATCAGGAAGCTGGGCTGCGGCGGAGAGGACGCCTGAACGCGGACCCCCTTGGCGGTCAGCGGGGTGACCACGTCCGCACCCTCCGGCAGGAAGGTGCGGAAGGCATGGCCATCCTGGGTGGTCCCGAGAACTTCCTGGCCGCGGATGTTGACCGATTTGATCTGGCCCTGCTCGACGCTGGCGAGGAAGTCGGAGTAGGCCATCTGTGAGTCTGGCGCGCGGTCGGAAGAAGGGCGCGCCTGCGCGAAGAGCCCGATCAGCACGACGCCGACGAGGATCCAGACGATGGTATTACCCTGCAGCTTCATTGCCTTGCGTTTCCCGCTCTGTTCCTCGTCCGGCCGGCGTCCTGGGAGGCGTCGCCGTCAGGCGGCTACCGTAGCTGCCGACGGCGACAGGGCTGCTTCGCCGTCCAGCGTCGCTGCCACCGCATGCACCACGGCTGCGATCCGCACCGCCGCCTGCACCGCATCGACGCCGAGCCCATGCTTGCGCAGCTCGCGCTCGTGAGCATCAATGCACATGCCGCAGCCATTGATGGCGGACACCGCCAGGGACCACAGCTCGAAGTCTACCTTCTCCACGCCGGGTTTGCCGATCACATTCATCCGCAGCTTCGCCGGCAATGTCTTGTAGTCCGCCGCCGAAACCAAGTGAACGAATCTGTAATATATGTTGTTCATCGCCATGATCGAGGCTGCAGCTTTCGCTGCCTCAAGCGCAGCCGGCGACAGCTTGGGACCAAATTCCGCAACCAGAGCTTCCGTCACCGCCGGGCTCCGCGACGCGAGGGCCGAGGCTACGAAACTGCCCGCCCGCTGCTGCTCGGTCAACGATGCCTCGTTGGCAAGGCTGGAGAGATTGAGCTTGAGGTCTTTGGCGTAGTCCGGCAGGGCGCTCTTGAGCGCTTCGAGAGACATCTGTTCATCCTTCTGAAAACCGGAGATAAGGAAAAGCGCCGGTCGTCAAACCGGCGCCTGTTTTCCTGCTGACGGGTGTCAGGCAGCCTGCAGGACGGCATCTCCCTTCTGCCAGTTGCAGGGGCACAGCTCGTCGGTCTGCAGGGCGTCGAGCACGCGCAGCACTTCCTGCGGGTTGCGTCCGACGCTCAGGTCGTTCACCGAAACGAAGCGGATGACGCCTTCCGGATCGACGATGAAGGTGGCGCGCAGGCAGACGCCTTCGCCCTTATCGAGGATGCCGAGGGCGGTGCTCATCTCGCGCTTGATATCGGCGAGCATCGGGAACGGCAGCGCCCGCAGATCCTCGTGGTTCTGCCGCCATGCCAAGTGGACGAACTCGCTGTCGGTGGAGACGCCGTAGATCACCGTATCGCGGTCCTCGAACTCGCCGTTCAGCTTGCCGAACGCCGCGATCTCGGTCGGGCAGACGAAGGTGAAATCCTTCGGCCAGAAGAAGAATACCTTCCACTTGCCGCTATCGGACTGCGAGTCGATTGCGGTGAAGGCATCCTTGGGGTCGATCGAGACCACAGCCTTCACAGCGAACTCGGGAAAATTGTCACCAACAGTCAACATTTACTATCCCTCCTTCTTGGGTTTTGCCATCTCCAGCGACACTGATTTAGGCCGGCCAGATGATCGGCGCACTCAAGAAATTCCTGATGGAACGATCGATTTTATCGATCACGCCAAGCAACATCCGCGACGTGGATCCCGGGGGACAATCCGAAGGCGTCGATCGACACGACCGGCGCTACGAAAGGCAGTCGCAGCATCTACCTTGGCAATCGTTATATTATATCAGAAAGCGTTGGTGGCGGTTCAAGCCGGTGGCGCATCGCTGTTCTGCGGCAGCTGCAGGCAGAAGTGACAGGCAGGGGCACGCCGCCGCCTTGCGCCGTAGCCACCGCAACGGCTATGTCGGGACCAAACTCGCGAGGACACACCAGGACCATGCAGATCGTCGCTGAACGCCGCCTCGAGACTGCGCCGAGCGTCGTCTGGGCTGCGCTGAGCGACCTCGACACTGTCAAGCGCAGCCTTCCCGGCTGTCAGGAGCTTTCGTACCGCAGCAAGACCGCTCTCGATGCCGTGGTGCGGGTGCGGATCGGCGCTGCCGCTACCCGGCTAGTCGGCGGCGTGACCATCCTCGACCGCGATCCGCCGCG
>JAEULG010000250.1 GCA_016793875.1 Rhodospirillales bacterium
AGGCGCCGTGCCGACGCTCGCCACAGCCGTGCTCACGCTACAGCCCCGCCAGCGGCTTGTTGCCGAAGCGCGGCTTCTCACAGTTGCCACACACCCACGGGAAGGTCCAGTCGGCGGTCAGCTTGGCGCTTTCGGGTATGAAGTCGGACCAAGCATCGCCGACCACCTCGCCCTTGGTCTGCCAGACCACCTGGAACTGGCCATTCGGCTGGATCTCGCCGATCAGCACCGGCTTCGAGAGGTGATGGTTGACGTGCATCTCGGCAGTGCCGCCGGTCAGGTTCTTCACCTTCTGCCCGTACATCGCCTGGCGCACCGCATCGACGTCGGTGGTCCCCGCCTGCTCGACCGCCTGCACCCACATGTTGAAGCCGATGAAATGCGCTTCCATCGGGTCGTTGGTGACGCGCTTCGGATTCTTGATGAAGGTGTGCCAGTTCTTGATGAACTGCTTGTTCTCCGGGGTATCGACGCTCATGAAGTAGTTCCAGGCGGCGAGATGACCGACCAGCGGCGCCGTATCGATACCTGCCAGTTCCTCCTCGCCGACCGAAAACGCCACCACCGGAATCTCGTCGGCCTTAATGCCCTGGTTCGCCAGCTCCTTGTAGAAGGGGACGTTGGCATCGCCGTTGATGGTCGAGACCACCGCCGTCTTCTTGCCAGCCGAGGCGAATTTCTTGACGTCGGAGACGATTGTCTGCCAGTCGGAATGGCCGAACGGCGTGTAGTTCTCCATGATGTCGGCATCGGCGACACCCTTGGATTTCAGGAAGGCACGCAGGATCTTGTTGGTGGTGCGGGGGTAGACGTAATCCGTGCCGAGCAGCACCCAGCGTTGCGCACCGCCGCCCTCCGGGCTCATCAGATATTCGACCGCCGGGATCGCCTGCTGGTTCGGCGCGGCGCCGGTGTAAAAGACGTTGCGCGAGCTCTCCTCGCCCTCGTACTGGACCGGATAGAACAGCAGGCCGTCGAGCTCCTCGAACACCGGCAGCACTGACTTGCGCGACACCGACGTCCAGCAGCCGAATACCACCGCGACCTTGTCCTTTTCCAGCAGCTGCCGCGCCTTCTCGGCGAACAGCGGCCAGTTGGAAGCAGGATCGACCACCACCGGTTCCAGCTTCTTGCCGAGCAGACCGCCCTTCTTGTTCTGGTCCTCGATCAGCATGAGCATGACGTCCTTCAGCGTCGTCTCGCTGATCGCCATCGTCCCGGAGAGTGAATGCAGGATTCCCACCTTGATCGTTTCTTGTGCTGCCGCTTGGCCGAGACCAGCGGACAGCAAGATGATGACCACGCCGAGCGCGGCCAGGACCTTCTTCATCGGAAAACTCCTCGTACGACAGGGGTCGCTTCGGCACTGGCCGGCGCTTACGCAAGATCAAGGCCAAGGATCGGCAGCGCGGCCGCGACGGTGGACGAGCACCGGCCTTGTCCTTCAGACCCCCAGGCAGGCCATCCGCGGGCGGCGCACGCACTCGTGATGGCCCACGCGCATTTGCTTACGAAGCGCGCAAATGGGCAGCATCGCCCAAATATTAGTCAAATGTTTGAACGAGCAACGCTGCTGCCCCATCTTTCGTCGCGACACGATGGTGCGGTTCGCTTTGCTCTCCGGCACCTACGACGCGCGGCGACCCGTAGGGGGGACTGAGCAAAGCGAAGTTACACCGCCAACCCGATGCCGGAGCCAGGACATGCCCGATACCCTGCCCGCCTCGACACCCCAGCCGTCCGCGGCCGCCGCTGCTGCGGATCGCCACATCAGTCTCGATATTCGCGGCATGACCTGCGCCGCGTGTGCCGGACGGATCGAGAAGGCGCTGCGTCGGGTTCCCGGTGTCGCCGCTGCGGACGTCAACCTCGCCCTCGAGCGGGCCGACATCAGCGTGGACGCGTCGGCGCTCCACCCGGCGACGCTGGTCGAGGCGGTGGAGGATGCCGGCTACGAAGCGAGCGTCCGTGAACCGGACGCGGCAGCCGGCGGATCGGACGGCGACAGCGATGCCGCGTTGCGCAAGGGCGAGCGCCGGGACTTGCTACTGCTCGCCTTCAGCGTCGCGCTGACGGTTCCGCTGGTGCTGCAGATGCTGGCCCACCCGCTCGGCCTGCCGTGGCGGCTCAGTCCGCTCGGCGAGGCGATGCTGGCAACGCCTGTGCAGCTCGTCGTCGGCTGGCACTTCTACCGCGGTGCCTGGAAGGCGCTGCGCAACCTCTCCGGCAACATGGACCTGCTGGTGGCGCTGGGCACCACCGCGGCGTGGGGCTTCAGCATCGCCATGGTGGCGTTGCGCGGCGACGCCGCCCACGGTCACCTCTATTTTGAGGGATCGGCCGTGGTGCTGACCATGGTGATGGTCGGCAAGTGGCTGGAGGCGCGGGCCAAGCGCGGCACCACCGCGGCAATCCGCGAACTGATGGCGCTGCGGCCACAGACGGCGCGGGTGGAACGCAACGGAAGCGTCGAGGAGGTGCCGATCGACCGGGTGGCCGTCGGCGATGTGGTCGTCATCCGCCCCGGCGAACGCATCCCGGTCGATGCCAGTGTCATCGAGGGCGAGAGCGAAGTCGATGAATCGCTGATCACCGGCGAGAGCCTGCCGCTGGCCAAGCACCCCGGCGATACGCTGACCGGCGGCGCCATCAACGGCGATGGCCTGCTGCGGGCCAAGGCAACGGCGGTCGGCGCCGACACCACCCTCGCCCGCATCATCCGGCTGGTGGAGAATGCGCAGACCGGCAAGGCGCCGGTGCAGCGCCTGGTCGACAAGGTCAGCGCCATCTTTGTTCCAGTCGTCATCGCGGTCGCCCTGTTCGCCTTCGCCGTCTGGCTCCTCTTCGGCGCGCCGCTGGAGCAGGCACTGATCGCCGCGGTTTCCGTCCTGGTCATCGCCTGCCCCTGCGCCCTCGGTCTGGCGACGCCGACGGCGCTCGTCTCCGGCACCGGCGCCGCCGCCCGCGCCGGCATCCTCATCCGCGACGTCGACGCGCTGGAGCGGGCGCACCGGGTGGATACGGTGATCTTCGACAAGACCGGCACGCTGACCGCCGGCCGGCCCGAATTGATCGAGGTCACCCCGCTCGGCCTGGGCGAGCCCAACCTGATGGCGGCGGCGGCGGCGGTCCAGGCTGGCAGCGAGCATCCGCTGGCGCGCGCCTTCGTCGCCCGCGCCGCGGCGCTCGGCCTCGCTCCCGGCTCTGCGCGCGACGTGCGCTCGCGGCCCGGCATGGGCGTAGCGGGATCGGTGGACGGGCAGCGCGTCGTCATCGGCAACGCCGCGATGATGCACGCGGAAGGCATTGCCGCCGACGCTGTCATCGCAAGGATGGCGGCGATCGAGGAGGCCGGGCAGACCGCGGTGCTGGTCGCTGTCGGCGGCCGCCTGGCGGGGGTGGCGGCGGTGGCCGACCCGCTGCGCCCGGAAGCCGCGGCGGCGGTGGCCGAGCTGAAGGCGCGGCATATCCACCCGGTGGTACTGTCGGGCGACGCCGAACGGGTGGCCGCCGCCGTCGGCCGTGAGCTTGGCATCGCCGACGTGCGCGGCGGCGTACGCCCGGAAGACAAGGCGGCGGCGGTCGAAGCGCTGCGCCAGCACGGCCGCGTCATCGCCATGGTCGGCGACGGCGTCAACGACGCCCCGGCGCTGGCGGCGGCAGATGTCGGCATCGCCGTCGGCAGCGGTACCGACGTGGCGATGGAGACCGCCAGCGTCACCCTCATCCG